>NZ_JBIAXM010000039.1:0-65314 GCF_042896695.1 Streptomyces sp. NPDC001270
TTCCAGGGTGTCACCGAGGCGTTCGCCCGTACCGTCGGCGGCGACTGGCGCCAGCAGGACCTGGACCGGGTCATCGGGCTGACCGACGGCTGGTACGCGGGCGAGGGCTGGTACTCCGACGGGCTCACCGGCGGGGAGCGGCGCAACTTCGACCACTACAACGGCTGGGCCATGCACCTGTATCCGCTGTGGTTCTGCCGCATCCTCGGCGACGCCGCGCCCGGCGGGCTGCTGGACCGCTACCGGGAGCGGCTGCGCCGCTTCCTTGAGGACCAGCGGCTCCTGGTCGGCGCCAACGGCTCACCGCTCATCCAGGGCCGCTCGCTCACCTACCGGCATGCCGCGCTCGCTCCGCTGTGGACCGGTGCCCTGTTCGACGCCACCCCGCTCGCGCCGGGGGAGACCCGGGCCATCGCGAGCCGGATGCTCGACCACTTCACCGGCCACGGCGCCACCGACGCCGGGGGACTGCTCACCCTCGGCTGGCACCGGCCCTTCCGCGGCATCCTCCAGGTGTACTCGGGGCCGGCCTCGCCGTACTGGGCGAGCAAGGGCTTCATCGGCCTGGCCCTGTCGCCCGACCACCCGGTGTGGACCGAGGAGGAGACACCTCCCGCGGTCGAGCAGGGCGACTTCCACCGCACCCTGACCGCACCCGGCTGGCTCGTCTCCGGCACCGCCGCCGACGGCGTCGTACGCGTCGTCAACCACGGCGGCGACCACGCCGACCCGGCCCGGCCGCACGCGGACGACCCCTGCTACGCGCGGTTCGCCTACTCCACGCACGCCGCGCCCGAGACCCCGGGCGACCCCACCGCGAGCCCCGGATCGTGCGCCGACGCCGACCCGCTCGACAACGCGGTGGTGCTGCTCGACGCGGCGGGCCGCGCCTCCCACCGGCGCCCGGCGACCAGGATCTCCGTGGACGGTGCCACGGCCGTCTCGCGCTCCCGCGCGCACTGGCCCGAGGACGCCACCTGGGATCCGTTCGGCGGCCCCGCCACCCGGTACGCGCTCGGCCCCTGGATCACCGTCGGATCCGCGTTGCGCGGCTCGGTCGAGGTGCGGGCCGTACGCGTCGACCCCGCCTCCGGCGACGACACGGCCGGAGCCGGACACGTGCTGCGCGTCGGCGGCTGGGCCCTGGCCGTCGATCCGGGTTCCGCGGTCGCGGCCGGAACGACGGAGGGTGCCACCGCCCGGGTCGCGGGCGCCGACGGGCTGGTCTCCGTCGTCGTCGGCGCACACGGACTGCCCGGCGCCGCCGTGCTGGCCGGCACCGACAGCAACGCCCTCGGCGCCGCGTCCGCCACCCCGGTCGTGGCGACCGAGGGCCCCGTGACCCACGGCGCCGCCCACGTCGCCCTCGTCCACCTGGGCGGCACCGACCCCGCCGCCCTGCCCGAAGTCACCACCCGCGCCCTGGGCAACACCCTGCTCGTGGAGGTGGCCTGGCCACAGGGCGCACGGGACACCATCCGACTGCCCGCCCCCGATCCTTCGTACGACCCCTGGAAGGACCAGCTCCGTGCATGACGACCGCCGGATCATCGAGGCCCGGATCCGCAAGCTGCTGGACCGGATCATCCGTCCCGCTCTCTACAGTGCCGCGCGTCCCTTCGAGCTGAGCGCCTGGTTCGTCGACGGCGAACCGGTTCCCGTGGCCGACGCGCTGGGAGCCGACTACGAACCCTTCACCGTGGGCGAGACCTGGGGTGGCCCCTGGTCGACGACCTGGCTGCGAGCGAGCGCGGAGGTCCCCGAGGAGTGGGCGGGACGGCGCGTCGAGGCCGTCTTCGACCTGGGCTTCGACCTGACCAAGGGACCGGGCGGCCAGGCGGAGGGCCTGGTCCACGACGCGCAGGGCGCGCCGTTGCAGGGCCTGCACCCGTACAACCGCAGTGTGCTGCTGGCTGGCTCCGCCACCGGCGGCGACCGGATCGAGCTGCTGATCGAGCTGGCCGCCAACCCGCCCATCGTCGGCAGCGCCGGGCTGCACCTGCACCACGGCTCCCTGGAGACCGCGGGCACCGAGCACATCTACCGGCTGGAGCAGGCCGAGATCGCGGTGCGCGAGGACGACGTGTGGCACCTCGTCCACGACATCGAGGTGCTCGACGAGCTGATGCACGAACTGCCCGTCGGCTCCTCCCGGCGCCACGAGATCCTCTACGCCCTGCGCCGTGCCGCCGACGCCGTCGACCCGACCGACGTGGCGGGCACCGCCGCGGCGGCCCGGCAGCGGCTGGCCGATGTGCTGTCCCGGCCCGCGCACGCCTCCGCGCACACCGTCTCCGCCGTCGGTCACGCCCACATCGACTCGGCGTGGCTGTGGCCGGTCCGGGAGACCGTGCGCAAGTGCGCGCGCACCTTCACCAACATGACCACGCTGGCGCAGGAGTACCCCGAGCTGGTCTTCGCCTGCTCCTCGGCCCAGCAGTACGCGTGGATGAAGGAACAGCGGCCGGAGATCTTCGCCCGCATGAAGAAGGCGGCGGCCGAGGGGAACTGGGCGCCGGTCGGCGGCATGTGGGTCGAGGCCGACGGCAACCTGCCCGGCGGTGAGGCGCTGGCCCGCCAGCTCGTCTACGGGCGGCGCTTCTTCGCCGAGGAATTCGGAGTGGAGCAGCACGGCGTGTGGCTGCCCGACTCGTTCGGGTACACCGCCGCCTACCCGCAGCTCGCCAAGCTGGCCGGCGCCCGGTGGTTCCTCACCCAGAAGCTCTCGTGGAACGAGACGAACAAGCTGCCGCACCACACCTTCGCCTGGGAAGGCATCGACGGAACGCGGATCTTCACCCACTTCCCGCCCGTCGACACCTACAACGCGTCCCTCACCGCGAGTGAACTCGCCCACGCCGAGACCAACTTCGCGGACAAGGGAGTGGCCAGCCGCTCGCTGGCCCCGTTCGGCTACGGAGACGGCGGTGGCGGCCCCACCCGGACGATGCTGGAGAAGGCCCGTCGCCTGCGCGACCTCGAAGGATCGCCCAAGGTCGTCGTCGAGGCACCCGACGCGTTCTTCGCGGCGGCCCGTGCGGAACGCGACGAACTCCCCGTATGGCGGGGCGAGTTGTACCTGGAGAACCACCGCGGCACCTACACCAGCCAGGCCCGCACCAAGCGCGGCAACCGGCGCAGCGAGGCGCTGCTGCGCGAGGCCGAACTGTGGGCCGCCACCGCCGCCGTCCAGGCCGACGCCCCGTACCCGTACGAGCACCTGGAATCGATCTGGCGGCGCGTCCTGCTCAACCAGTTCCACGACATCCTGCCGGGTTCGTCCATCGCCTGGGTGCACCAGCAGGCCGAACGCGAGTACGGGGAGATCCACGCCGAACTCGGCACGGTGATCGCCGACGCCGTCGGCCGGCTGTCCGCGGGGCCCGCGCTCCTCAACGCCGGGCCGTACGCCCGCCGTGAGGTCGCCGTCCTGCCCGCGGACGGAGGATCCCCCGCGTTCCCGGGCGGCCAGTCCTTGTCGGACGGGCGCACCGCCGTCCTCGCCGAGGTCCCCGCGCTCGCCTCGGGCGGCACGGTGGACACGCCCCGGGCGGCCGTCACCGCCACGGCCCAGGACGGCGGCTTCGTCCTGGAGAACGGCGTGCTGACCGTTGTCGTGGACCGGCGCGGCCTGATCACCTCGGTGTACGACCACACCGCACGCCGGGAGGCGATCGCCCCCGGTGCCGTGGGCAACCTCCTCCAGCTCCACCCCGACGACCCCAACCTGTGGTCGGCGTGGAACATCGACTCCTACTACCGCGACACCGTGCGCGACCTCGACGAGGCCGAGTCGGTGACGCTCGTGGACGAAGGGCCGCTGCTGGCGTCCGTGCGGGTCGAGCGCGCAAGCGGATCCTCCCGGTTCGTGCAGTACATCGAGGTCACCGCGGAGAGCCGCCAGGTCACGGTCCGCAATGACATCGACTGGCAGGAACGCGACACCGTCCTGAAGGCGGCCTGGCCGCTCGATGTGCACGCGGACCGGGAGAGCGCCGAGATCCAGTTCGGCCATGTGCAGCGGCCCACCCACGAGAACACCAGCTGGGAGGCGGCACGCTTCGAGCTGTGGGCGCACCGCTGGGTGCACGTGGGGGAGCGGCACTGGGGCGCCGCCCTGCTGAACGACTCCACCTACGGGCATGACGTGCGCCGCGACACCCGGGAGGACGGCGGCACCACCACGACCGTCCGGCTCTCCCTGCTGCGGGCCCCGCACAGCCCCGACCCGCAGGCCGACCGCGGACGGCACAGCTTCAGCTACGCGCTGCTCGCCGGCGCCGGGATCGAGGAGGCCGTCGCCGGGGGCTACGCGCTGAACCTGCCCCTGCGACCCGCCCCGGCCGCGGCCCGCGCGCTGGTGGCGCTGGACACCACCGATGTGGCGGTGGAGTCGGTGAAGCTCGCGGACGACCGCAGCGGCGACGTCGTGGTCCGCCTGTACGAGGCGTGCGGCGGCGCGGTCTCGGCGCGGCTGACCACAGGTTTCCCGCTCGCCGCCGCCCTCGACTGCGACCTGCTGGAGCAACCGGAGCGGGAGCTGGGACGCACGGCGGACGGCGCGTCCGTCGATCTCGCGTTCCGGCCCTTCCAGATCCGTACCCTGCGACTGCGTCCCGCCGCGGCGGAGACGAAGTCACCTGACCGGGCGGGCAGTTGAGCCGGGCGGGCCTGATCCGCCCGGCACGCCGCTGACCCGTCGTACCATTCCATCGATCTGTTGCCGTCGGAGCGGGCGGCGCCGCACTCCTGCTGCTGCCGCCCGCCCGAGGCTGGGAGAGGCACGTTGACGAGCAAGACGGTGAGAACCAGAAAAAGCGCGATCCGGCGCGGCACCAACCTGCCGCGCATGGGGGACTTCAACGAGTCCGTGATTCTGGACGCCATTCGCCGGCACTCGGCGGGCCTGAGCAGGGTGGAGCTGGCTCAGGCCACCGGTCTGTCCGCGCAGACCGTCTCCAACATCACGCGTCGGCTCCTCGACCAGGGTGTGGCCCGCGAGTCCGGAAAGCAGAACACCGGCAGCGGAAAGCCCCGGACTCTCCTTGAGATCGTCCCCACCTCCCGCTACGCCGTCGGGGTCCACCTCGACCCGGCCGTGATCACCTGTGTCCTGGTGGACCTCCTCGGCACGGTCGTCGCCCAGCACAGCCACCGCACCCCGAGCGGCGGCGACACCGACGGGATCGCCGCGGACATGGCCGCCTCGGTGTCCGCGCTCGTGGCCGAGTCGGGAGTCGACGACGCCCGGGTGCTGGGCCTGGGCATCGCGGCCCCGGGCCCCATCGACGCCGCCGCCGGCTGGGTGGTGGACCCACCGGAGCTCAAGGGCTGGGGCCGCTACCCACTCCGGGACCGGCTCAGCGAGGCGACCGGGTTCCCCGCCCTGCTCGACAAGGACGTCACCGCCGCCGTCGTCGCCGAACGCTGGGCCGGCGCGGCCACCGACAGCCGCAACCTGCTGTTCTTCTATCTCGGCACCGGTTCCGGTATGGGGCTGGTGGTCGAGGACACCGTGCTGCGCGGTGTCTCCGGCAACGCGGGCGAGGTCGGCGGCCTCGGCGCGGCCTCCTCCACCCGGACCCTCGTCGACGAGGCCATCGCCCTGGGTGTGCTCGACCCCGAGTACACGGTGCTGGACCCGGCCGACGCCCAGCGCGGTCTGGAGCGGCTGGCGGAACTCGCCGCACAGGGGCAGGAACAGGCGGACGGCATCATAGAGCGCCTGGCCATCCGCATCGGCAGGGGAGTCTGTGCGGCGGCGACGCTGCTGGACGTCGACACCATCGTCTTCGGCGGACCGACCTGGCAGGTCCTCGCCGACCGGCTGCTCACGACCATCGAGCCGATGGTCGCAAGGTCCCCGTTCGTCAGGGCGACCCACCCGACGACGGTCGTCTCCACCACGCTGGGCGAGAACGTGGCCGCGGTGGGCGCGGCGTCCCTGGTCCTGGACCGGGCCCTGTCCGCCCAGCCCAGGTCCCTGCTGCTGGGATGAACCCGCCGCCCCGCCCCGGAGACGCCGGGGCGGGCCGGTCAGCGGCGGGGCGCCCGGCCGTGGCCGGCGGCCGCGCGTCCCATGGCGGCCAGGGCCCGGCGCAGGACGGCCGGGGACGTCGCGAAATTGAGCCGTACGCATCCCGCGCCGCCGCTGCCGAACACATGCCCGGAGCTGAGGGCGACACGGGCTTCGTCGAGAAACATCTTCGCCGGTCCGGCGAGATCGCTCACGGTGCCGGGACCGTCCGGTGTGCGGTCGTCGTGCAGTCCCAGCCGGGTGCAGTCCAGCCAGGCGAGACAGGTGCCCTCGGGCGGAAGGTACCGCACGGCCGGAAGGTGTTCTGCCACCAGCTGCCCCAGCAGGCTCCGGTTCGCGTCGAGACCGAGCAGAAGCTCGTCCAGCCACTGAGTGGCGTCACGGAAGGCCGCCGTGTGAGCGATGACGCCCAGGTGGCTGGGGCCGTGGCCGACCTCCTCGGGCATGCGCCGCAGGTCGTCCCCGGCCTCGGCACCGGCGACGGCCAGGGCGGCCTTGGCGCCGGCGAGGTTCCATGCCTTGGACGCGGAGGTCACCGCGAAACCGTCTGCCGAACCGGGCACACCGAGGAAAGGTGTGAAGACGGCCCCGGGCAGCACCAGCGGGGCATGTATCTCGTCGGAGACCACCCGCACGCCATGTGTGCGGGCGAGCGCCGCGACGGCTTCCAGTTCGGCGCGGGTGTGGACGACGCCGGTCGGGTTGTGCGGGTTGCTCAGCAGGAACGCCGCGCGGCGGCCGTGGCGCCGTGCGCGGACGAACGCCTCCTCAAGGGCGCCGAGGTCGATCCGCAGGTCCGTGCCGAGGCGCGCCTCGACGACCTGCCGGTCGGCATGGGAGACGAACGCGTAGAACGGGGGGTAGACGGGGCAGCAGACGACGACGGCGTCGCCCGGTCCGGTGATCAGGCGGAGGACTTCGACGATGCCTGTCATCACGTCGGGCACGATCGCGGTGTTCTCGACCCGCACACCGTCCCACCGCCACCGCCGGGCGGCGAACGCGGCGAAGGCTTCGGCGTACGCCGTGCCGTGGGGGTATCCGGTGTCGCCGAGGTCGACGGCCCGGTGCAGGGCCTCGGCGACGGCGGGCGCCAGCGGTACGTCCATCTCCGCCACCCACAGGGGCAGGACGTCCGCGGGATGCACGCGCCACTTCATGCTGGTGCGCCGGCGCAGCTGCTCGACGGACAGCTGGACGAGGGGATCTGTCCGGCTGCGGTCCGCGGACCCGGAGTGCGGGTGGTTGCCGGATGCGTTCACGCGATGCTCCCCCCTCGCCCGGTGTGACCGGGCCGGGCGTGCGGCGACGGTGTGGCGGGCGGACCGGCTGCTCCGGGCGCCCTGCGGAGGTGTCCCTGACAGGAGTACGCCGGGAGGTCCCGCCCTCGGCATGATCCCGGGGAGAGGGCACGGAAGGAAGGCACGGGCGCCCGCGGATCGTCCCCGTCCGCGCCGCGAATGCCGTGACTGCACCCACCAATATGTGTTTCTACCTATATTTCCCCTTATGAGGGTGCATGGTGGGCGTAGCGCGCGGTGGTCGGCCAGAGTGCGTCGGGATCCGATGCTGCTCTCGCCGGCGCTCCTGACGGTGCTGCTCTCCGTTCTCGCGGTGCTGACACCGCCCGAAGTGCCCATCACCCGGTTGCTGCCCGCGGCACCCGCGCTCGCGGCGGCACTGTGGCCGGTCGGCCCCACCCTGGTCCTCGGGCTGGCGTGCACGCTGGGCGTCTCGGTCTACGCCGTGATGTCGTCGGACCACTCCACCCTGTTCACCGCGGCAGCCATCGGGCTGGTCACCGTGGCCGCGGTGTACGCCAGTCATCTGCGGTTGCAGCGGGAGGACACGATCGCCGAGGTCCGTACCGTGGCGGACGCCACGCAGAAGGTGCTGCTGCGGCCCATTCCGCGCCGCGTGGGACCGCTGGAGATCGGCAGCCTCTACCTGACCGCCACCCCGCACGCACGCGTCGGCGGCGACTTCTACGCGCTGGCCGACACCCCCGACGCGATCCGCCTGATCATCGGCGATGTCCGGGGCAAAGGACTGCCCGCCCTCGCCATGGCCTCGGCGGTGCTCGGCTCGTTCCGGGAAGCGGCGTACGAGGCCACCGACCTCACCCAGATCGCCGACTGCCTGGAGACCACCCTGTGCCGGGACGACGCCGCCGCGCTCGCCCAGGGCGACCCCGCCGAACTCTTCGCCACCGCCGTCCTCGCCGAGATCCCCCGCCACGCCACCCACGCCACCATCCTCAGCTGCGGACACCCCCCACCCCTGCTCGGCCGCCACGGCGACGTCCACGTCCTCGACACCGACGACCCCAGCGCACCCCTCAACCTCGGCGGCCTGCTCACCCCCACCTTCCACCCCCGCCGCTTCGCCTTCGCCACCGGCGACCAACTCCTGCTCTACACCGACGGCGTCAGCGAGACCCGTGCCGCCGACGGAACCTTCTTCCCCCTCACCACCTGGGCCCACGACCAACTGGACAAACCACCCTGGCACGTCCTGAAAGGTCTCCACCACGCCCTGCTGGAACACAGCGGCGACAACCTGAACGACGACATCGCCGCCCTCGCCATCCGGAAGACCGCCTGACCGCCTGACCGAGCACCGGGCCAGGCTCCCGTCGTACGGCGGGAGCCGGGAAGGACTCAAGGGCGCCGGAGGGCCGCTCGGGACGCTCGCCGGTCGGCGCCGGTCATGGCCTCCGGGCGAGTCCGCCGTGCTCGGCGACGATCTCCGGAACGGCCGGACCGGGCTCCGGCCGCCAGCGCGTCACCGGGACGACACCGGGCTCGATGAGTTCCAGACCGTCGAAGAACCTGGTGATCTCGTCGGCGGTGCGCAGCGTGTACGGGACGGCTCCGCTGTCGTCGTAGCCGTCCTGGGCCCGCTCGAAGGCCGGGTCGATGCCGCGCGACCCGTCGTTCACGGAGAGGTGGCTGCCCGCGGGCAGGGCGTCCATCAGCCGGGTGACGACGGAGCGGGCCCGTTCGTGGTCGGGGATGTGTCCCAGGATGTTGCTGAGGACGAGCGCGGTGGGCCGGCCGAGATCCAGTGTCCCGGCGGCGGTTGCGAGGATGCGCTCCGGGTCCGTCACATCGGCGTCGACGTAGGCGGTGGCGCCTTCGGGGGAGGAGTGGAGCAGGGCGCGGGCGTGGCCGAGGACCATCGGGTCGTTGTCGACGTAGACGATCCGTGCCTCGGGGGCGAGCCGCTGGGCGACCTCGTGGGTGTTCTGGGCGGTCGGCAGGCCGGTGCCGACGTCCAGGAACTGCCGGATGCCCGCCTCGGCGACCAGATACGTGATGGTGCGGTGAGGAAACGGCTGCTACGGGCGATGGTGACGATGCCAGGGAAGACTGCGGTGTACGCGTCACCGGCCTCCTCGTCGACGGGGTAGTTGTCCTTGCCGCCGAGCCAGTAGTTCCAGATGCGGGCCGAGTGCGGCACCGACGTGTCGATCTTCGGGAACGTCGTCGGTTCGGGTGTCGTCGCGGGATCGGTCATGAGTCGTGTGTCCGTCTCTCAGCCGGATGCGGGCATCGTCCGGGCCCAACCTACGTCCCAACACCCTTGTCCCACCGACAAGTTCGAGAATGCTGGATGGGGTTGGGCACGGAGGCCGTACCGGTCGTTCCGAGACACACCCGTCCGGGCTCGGACCGTACTGACGAGGGGCCTTGGTCGCGTGGCGAGCACGGCCTGATGGACGGATTGGGAAAGGGCCGTGAAAACCATGGCTTTGTCGTGCTCATGTGTGGAGTGGCGTGGACAGGGGCGGAGTCGCCCTTGTGGCGCGGGCGCTATCCTCATGTGCTTGTCCTGCGGCGGGGACGCCGCCGTCCCCGCGCCGGAGACGTCGCCGCCGTGGACGGTTCCGACGCCTCCTTCGGGTTCGTCCCGCACACAGGACCCCGTGGTAAGCCTTGCGTCCTCCGTCCGCGAACGAATCCCTGGTGCCCTCTCCATGTCCAACCGCCCCTTCTCTGGCCTCCGCCACCGCGACACCCTCGTGGGGCCCGAACGGCTGTCGATGCTCGGCGACGCGGTGTTCGCCATCGCGATCACCCTGCTCGCCCTCGAGATCACCGTTCCCGAGGGCCTGCCCGACGCGGAAGTCGCGCACGCCGTCCGGGAATCGGTACCCGCCATAGGCGCGTATCTGCTGAGCTTCGTGGTCATCGGAGTGCTCTGGCGGGTCCAGCACGGCCTGTTCCGCCTGGTCGCGACCGTCGACCGCTGGCTGCTCTACTGCTACTTCGCCCTCCTCGCGGTCGTGGCCGCCCTGCCCTACCCGACCCGGTTGATCAGCGAGTACGGCGAGACCACCACGGCGACCGCCTTCTACGCGGGAGCGATCACCCTGGCCATCTCCCTCAACTGCACGATGTACCTGCGTCTGCTGGCCGCCCCCGCGCTGGCCGCACCGCACGCGACGGCCGAGGAGCTGAAGGGATCGCTCGGCCACGGCATCGTCCTCGTCCTGGTCTTCGCCACGTCGATCCCGTGGGCGTTCTACTCCCCGGGCCTCGCCAAGTACTGGTGGCTGCTGGCAACTCTGACCCGGCTGCTGTTCCGCAAGCGGCCCGCGAACGCTCAGCGGCCGGCCGAGGAGGCGGCGACCACGGAAGAACCGGCCTGACCTCGGCCGGACACGGTCGTCGGACGGCCGACGAGTCGCAGGACTGCGCCCCGGGTCCGGGCGGGACGGCCAAGCCCCGGGGCACAGTCACCGTGCAGGCACCCGGGGCCCGACCCGTCACCCCCGTGGACGGGCGCCGCTGATCCGGAGCCGGATCGTGCGGGATTCCGGGCGCAGCGCGAACTCGGGCCACACATCAGGTCCGCAGGCCCGTGAACCGAGTCCGTGCTGGGCCGCGTCGATGAAGAGGTGACTCTTCTCGGACTCCGGAAGCTCGAACGGGTGCCGGGCCTGTGCGATCTGCTGGGGGGTGTGACGGCTGAGCGTGAATCCGGGGCGGCGTCCGTGGGTGTCCGGGAGGGTCCTGACGCGCAGCACCTCGCTGCCGCCACTTGTCAGCACCAGCTGTCTGAGCTGGGAGCGGTGCCCGGTCTCCTGGGGCCGCGCGTAGTCCACGGAGAGGTCGTGGACGGTGGCGGAGAAACGGCCGACGCGAGCCGCGCGCAGACTGTCCGGGTAGGACTCGAACGGGCCCAGCCCGAACCACTCGGCGCCGTCGACCGCGGCCGCGTCGTCCGGCAGCTCGAAACGTATCCCGATCCGCGGCCACACCGTCCGCCAGCCGTGCGACGGCTCGATCTCCACACGCAGTTCCAGTTCGTCGCCTTCGACCGACCAGACGGTCTCGACCAGCACCGACAAGGCGGAGTTCGCCGCGGAGACCTTGTCGACCGTGCGCAGCGCCGTCGCCGTGCACTCCACGGACAGCCGCCGTGTGGTCAGCCGGTCGAGGCCGTCGCGGCGCCACAGGTCGGCGTTGGAGACACCGGCGACGCTGGCGTCGCTCCCCTCGACCTCCTCCGAAGCGCTCTCGTCGTTGTCGGTCGGCGCACGGAACAGTTCCAGTCGGGGGCCCCCGACCGCCCGGCCGCCGAGGCGTGTGAGGGACCCGCCGGTGAACTCGGCGATGCCGAGCGTCAGGGTTCCCTCGCTCTGCCGCCCCGGGTTGTGGGGCCGGACACCCGGCACCGGACGGCGCGTCGAACGGTCCAGCTGTGCGGTCGCGATCACATGTCCTGCGTCCGCCCACGCGGTGCCGGACGCCAGCACCGCATCGACGGTGAGCCACGTCTCGGCGTCCGCCGACACCGGAACGGCGGGAAGGGGCACCCGAAGTGACTCGCCTGCCGCGACGACCGGGACGTCCAGGTCCCCGTCGGCCGCCTGCGCGCCGTCGTGCTCGACCCGCCAGCGGAAACGCAGATCGGACGTGTCGGCCGAGTGCCGCAGGTTCGTCACCGTGACGTGGTCGGCCTCGAAGGCGAAGCGGACGGGCTGCACCACGGCCTTGTACTCGTGGAGGCTGGGAGTCGGGACGTCATTGCTCAGCAGCATCCCGTCCATCACGAAGTTGCTGTCGTGGACGACCTCCCCGAAGTCGCCGCCGTACGCGTAGTACGGCCTGCCGTCGGGGGTCGTCGTCAGGATGCCGTGGTCGCGCCACTCCCAGACGAAACCGCCGTGCAGCCGCGGATACCGGTGCACCAGCGCCTCGTACTGGTCGAACGCCCCCGGCCCGTTGCCCATGGCGTGGGCGTACTCGCACAGCAGGAACGGCTTGGTGCGCTGCCGGGCGCTCTGGGCCGGGGTGCAGTTCAGCAGCGTCGACCCCGAGCCGTCCGTGCCGATCTCCTCGGTCTCCGGCACCGACGCGTACATGCGCGAGTAGACGTCGGTGTACTCGCCGGTGTGGTCGCCTTCGTAGTGCACGGGTCGCTCGGCGTCGCGGACGTGGACCCAGGCCGACATCGCGGCGAGGTTGCTGCCGGTGCCGGCCTCGTTGCCGAGCGACCAGATCACGATGCTGGGATGGTTCTTGTCGCGTTCGACGGTGCGCTCGATCCGGTCGAGGTACGTCGCACGCCACGCCGGGTCGTCGCTCGGGTTGCCGGTCCAGTCGACCGCGTCGAAACCGTGCGTCTCCAGATCGCATTCGAGGACGACCCAGAACCCGAGTTCGTCGGCGAGGTCGAGCAGCCGCGGATGCGGGGGGTAGTGACTGGTGCGGATCGCGTTCACATTGAACCGCTTCATGCGGGCCAGGTCCGCCCGGGCGTGCTCCTCGTCGAAGACACGGCCCCGCTCGGGGTGCGCCTCGTGGCGGTTGACCCCGTGGAAGACGACACGGCGGCCGTTGACCAGGAACTGGTCTCCGCGGATCTCGACCGTACGGAAACCGATGCGCAGGGCGACGGTCTCCGCGGCCGTCGACACGGTGGCGTCGTAGAGCCGCGGCAGTTCCGCGGACCAGGGCGCCACACCGGTGATGTCGAGCGGTGCCACGTCGGCCGGGGCGGCCCACACCTGTTCCACGCCGAGTTCGGGGATGCGCAGGGTGACCGGGAACGCCGCCTCGTCGGCGACGACCTCGGGGTCCACCCGGCCGCGCCCGTCCTCGAAGCCGGTCCGCAGCCAGACGTCCTCGATGCCCCCCGCCGGGCGGGCGGTCAGGGTGACGTCCCGGAAGATGCCCGGCAGCCACCACTGGTCCTGGTCCTCGACGTAACTGGCCGCCGACCACTGGTGCACCCGCACGCTGACGACGTTGTCACCGGGGCGAACCGCCGACGTCACGTCGAACTCATGGGTGAGGCGGCTGCCGCCGGCGCTGCCGATCTCGACGCCGTTCACCCACACCTTGAAGAGGGACTCGACCCCGTCGAACCGCAGCACGACGCGCTCGGCGTCCGACCAGTCGGCGGGGATGTCGACGTGCCGGCGGTAGTCGCCGGTGGGGTTCTCGTCCGGGACGTGCGGCGGGTCGATCGGGAACGGGAACTGCCTGTTCGTGTAGATCGGCCGGCCGTAGGCTCCGTCGCCGTGCAGCACCCAGTGAGCGGGCACCGGGATGCTGTCCCAGCCGTCGTCGTCGAAGTCGTCGGCCGCGAAATCCTCCGCCACCGACGCCGTGGGCGACAGCCGGAAGCGCCAGGGGCCGTTGAGCGAGCGGGAGGGTGCGTCGGAGCGCAGCCACGAGCGGGCCGGGCGCAGCGCGCCACGTCCCGGTGCGATGTCCGAGACATACGCGGAGAGATCGGAGGGCAAGGGGTCACAACGCTTTCTTGGTAGCGGGTGGGGGTCCGAACGTCGACCGCGGCCGGTCAGCGGACCACCACGGTGCGGATCTCCCAGGGGCCGAGGACCAGTTCCAGCCCGTCGCCGACCGGCTCCCCGGCAAGGGGCCGGCCGAGCAGGTCGACCGTGGTGGCCTCGGTGAACGCGCCCGTCACATGGACGGTCGAGCCGGTGTCGCTCATCGCGGCCAGCCGCACCTCGGTGCCGGCTCCGCGCTCGGCGTCGGTGACGCGGCGGATGCTGGACACGAAGACGTCCTCACCGTCGACCCGTACGCCCGTAGCGTCCGGCGGCAGGATGCCGCCTGCGGGGGCGGTTCCGCGGGCGACGAGGACGTCGTTGCGGAACTCCTCGGCGAGCGCGACCGCGTGGGCGCCCTGCCAGCCGGTGGCCGAGGGAACCACGGCGAACCGGTTCTCGATGCGCATGCCGAGATCCTGCGCACCGGGCGTGGGGATCTCGCTGGCCGCGGGCTCGTCGCGGAGGGGGTGGATGTTGACGCTGATGGAGCCGATCGCGCGCAGCAGGGTGAGGGCGAGTTCGGAGCCGTCGCCGACCAGTTCGTACTCGGCGGAGTGGTCGAGCAGGACGTTGGCGGCCCCGGCCGACACGAACGAACTCGCCGGGAAGGTCGGGATCGGGTACTCGCCCCAGCCGCCCTCGGCGGTGAGACCGCGCTCGGTGACGGCGAACTGGCCGGCGGAGGCGGAGACGGCCACCGGCGCGGGCAGCGGCACGTGGAAGCGGAGCCGGTGGTCGGCGGACTGGTTCAGGAACGAGGTGGAGACGCGGACGAACGGCTCACCGGCGCGCACCTCCACGAGCGTTTCCACCGGTGTCGGCACGGTCCGGCCGCTGCGCACGTCGCGGTCCGGGGAGAGCGCGGCGGGCCATGCGTAGACGCGGGTGACGCGCAGCCTCCCGCGCAGCGGGCCGCTGTCGAGGAGTTCGACGGCGACCTCCGTCGGCTCCGACACGAGCACGTCCTGCGCCGGGGGAGCGTAGTTGTAGCTGTCGCCGCGGTCACCTCCGTCGACGAGGCGGCCGACGCCGGACAGCACGGTGCCGTCGGCCCCGGTCACGGTCAGCGTGCCGTCGGCGGCGACCACGACCTCGACCAGGCCGTTGGCGAGCGTGCGTGCCGTCGCCGTCGCGGGGGCATCCGTCGACGCGGCGGCGGGCGCCTCGCCGGGACCGACCCGGAAACTCGCGAGCCCGGAGGCCGGCACCCGCACCGGCACCAGCGCGGTGGCCCGCGCCTCCTCCAGCGTCAGCACCCGCCACTCGCCCGGGTGCGCGGCGGCCGCGGCGGCCACCTCGCGGCGCAGGATCAGCAGGTCGAACGGGCCGCTGGTGGGCACCTCGGCGAGGTGGAAGACGAGTGAGCCCGCCGTCAGCTCGTAGTGGTCGATCAGCCGGCCGAAGAGTTCACGGCGGTGGATGCGGCGCAGGACGCGTTCCAGCTGCGAGGCGTCCATGCGCTCGTCGCTGAGCACCGTCGGGGCCTCGGAGACCAGCTGCACCGGCTGCACCGAGCCGTCGGCGGCGGTCGCGACCAGCGCGGATCCCTCGGGAGGAGCCACGACGTCCACCTCGACCAGGGTCGTACGGGAGAACGGCAGCGGGTTGGCCACCAGGTGGCCGTCGCTCGGCACCCGGGCGGCGGGTTCGGCGAGCGCCGCGTCCCGGACGGCGCGCGCGGCCTGTGCGGCTTCGGCGAGCCGGGCCTCGACCTGCTCGCAGGTCTCGTCGGTTCCCGAGCCGACCACCGAGTCGTGCGCGGTCGATTCGATGATCTTGTGCCAGGCGAGCGAGAGGAACGGCGTGTCGTCCCGCCCGGACCACAGGGCGTTCACCCGCTCGGCGTGGTCGATGGTGCGCTCGGCGACGGCCATCCGCTGCTTGAGCCCGAGCCGTACGGAGAGCACACCCGGGAGGATGTTGCCGCGCACATGACTGCGCAGTTCACCGGTGACGACCGCGGACACCTCGTCGCGCACATGCTCACGGATGTACTCGTCGAGCGTCGCGATGGTGATGGCGCGCTCCTCGCTGGACGCCCGCCGCAGCCAGGCCGCCAGCTGCGGGTCGGGCGCGTTGTGGTCGGTGCCGGCCATCGCCAGCACCGGGTCGTTGCCCCAGCGCTCGGCCGTCATCTCCGCGTACTCGCCGAGCGCGCGGCCGATCTGGTCCGGCACCAGCAGGACGTCGAGGCCGTTGTCGTAGCCGTCGAAGAGGAACTCGGTGCGCACCTGGGAGCCGTCGGGAGCGCGCCAGTGGAAGGCGTGACCGTCGACGGTGCCGGGCACCCCGCGCCACAGCGCCGCGTGCTCGATACCGGCCCGGGCCAGGATCTGCGGCATCTGCGCGATGTGGCCGAACATGTCCGGCAGATAGCCGGTGGACATCGAACCACCGAGTTCCGCAGCTGCCGCCCAGCCCATCTGAAGGTTGCGCACGATGGTCTCGCCGGAGCACAGGAACTCGTCGAGCAGGATGAGCCACGGGCCGATGGCGAGCCGGCCCTCGTTGACCAGGGCCACCAACCGGTCCCGGTTCTCCGGCCGCATCTCCAGGTAGTCCTCGACCGCGGCCATCTGCCCGTCGACGGTGAACCGGAAGTCAGGGTTCGCCTCGGCCGTCTCCAGCACGGTGTCGAGAGCGGCGACCAGCCGGTGCCGGAACACCTGGAACGGCTCGTACCACTCGCGGTCCCAGTGGAAATGGGGCACGAAGACGGCGGAATTGGGCATGGCGAGAAGAACCTTCTGGGCTGAGCGGGCAGGAGGGCGGGTGTGGCGGGGTGTGACGTCGGCGGCGCCGAGGTGTCACCGCCGAGGTGTCACTTGAGGGAGCCGGCGGCGATTCCGGTGCGCCAGAATCGCTGCAGGAGGATGAAGACGATGATCACGGGCACGATCGACACGAGCGAGCCGGTGATCACGGACTCCTGGAGAAGCGGGACACGGGCGGTCTGACCGTTCCACTCGTACAGGCCGAGGGTGATCGGGAACAGGGACTCCTTCTGGAGCATCACCATCGGCAGGAAGAAGTTGTTCCAGATCGTGACGAACTGGAACAGGAAGATGGTCACCAGCGCCGGTGTCATCAGCTTGAGCGCCACCGAGAAGAACGTGCGGAACTCACCTGCGCCGTCCAGCCGCGCCGCCTCCATGAGCTCTTGGGGGACGGAGGCGTTGGAGAAGATGCGCGCCAGGTAGACACCGAACGGGTTGACGATGCTCGGCAGGAACACCGCCAAGTAGGTGTTGACGATCCCGGTGGCCGAGAACAGCAGGAACAGCGGGAGCGCGAGGGCGGTGGTGGGAACCAGCACGCCGCCGAGGATGACGGAGAACAGGAACTCACGGCCCCGGAAGCTGAACTTGGCCAGGGCGTAGCCGCACAGCGCGGACACCAGGGTCCCGACGGCCGCGCCCAGCACCGCGTAGATCACGGTGTTGAGGGCCCAGCGCCCGAAGATGCCGTCGCTGCGGGAGAACAGGGTGTGCAGGTTGTCGAACAGGTTGAAGTGCGAGAACGCCAGCCCGTTGGTGGAGGCGAGATCGCCCTGCGGTTTCGTCGCCGCGACGATCAGGAAGTAGATCGGCAGCAGGAAGTAGATCGCCAGGAGGAACATCACGGCCATTGCGGCCGTACGGCTGACGCGGCTTTCGCGTATCGGGGATTGGTTCTTCACAGTCCGGCCTTCTTCGAGGTCAGTCGCATGAACCCGAAGCTCAAGACGAAGGTGATGACGGCGATGACCACGGAGATCGCCGCGGCCTGCTGGTAGTTGTTCCCGGAGGCCACCGCGTAGGCCAGCATGTTCGGCGTGAACGTGCTGGAGATGTTCGACGAGATCTGGCGCAGCACGGCGGGCTCGGCGTACAGCTGCAGCGTGCCGATGATCGAGAAGACGGTGGTGAGGACGATCGACGGGGCGATGATCGGTACCTTGATCCGCCACGCGATCTTCCAGTTGCTCGCGCCGTCGAGCCGGGCGGCCTCGTAGATCTCCTGTGGGATCCCCTGCAGCGCCGAGAACATGATCAGCATGTTGTAGCCGGTCCAGAGCCAGGTGGAGACGTTCGCCGCCGACCACAGCACCGCGCTCGGGCCCAGGAAGTCGGGATGCAGACCGACGCCCTGAAGGATGTCCACGACCGGGCTGAGCTGCGGCGAGTAGAGGAACGACCACATGATCGCGGCGATGACACCGGGCACCGCGTACGGCATGAAGGCCGTGACGCGGAAGAACGGCTTGATCTTCAGCAGGGGGCTGTCGAGCAGCAGCGCCATGATCAGCCCGACGAACAGCATGACCGGCACCTGCACGATGCCGAACAGTCCGATACGGCCGATGCTGGACCAGAACTCGGAGTTGTGGAACACCTGCGAGTACTGCTCGAAACCGCCGAAGGTCGTGTACGACGTGCCGTACTGCCCGCCGGAGCGGCGCACCACGCGGAAGCTCTGCCAGAGCGCGTAGACGATCGGCACGAGGTAGAACAGGACGAACGGGAGGAAGAACGGGGTCAGGAACGCGGTGATGGTGCCCGCCCGGGGGCCGCCGCCGTTGAGACGACGACGGCGGCCCCTGTGCGACGCCACGCGGGTTGCGCGATGGGTGATGTCGGTCATGCTGCGGTCACTTGCCCGCCGCTGCCGGGATCGCCTGGTCCTTCATCGACTTCAGCGCGGAGTTCTGCGCGGCCGTGAGCGCGTCGCTGAGCGTGCCGTTGCCGGCCGCCGCCTTGGCCAGTGCGTCCTGGAGCGTCAGGTTCACCGTCTTCTGCGTGGGACCCCAGGCGAAGTTGGTGTCGATCTTCTTGGAGGACTCGGCGAAGACGTCGAAGATCTTCTGGTTGTTGTAGAAGGGAACGCCCTTCGACAGCTCGGGAAGCTTCAGGCCGTCGGTGGCCGCCGGGTAGAGGCCGCCCAGCTTGTTCTCCAGCGCGAGGGCTTCCGGGTCGGTGTTCAGCCAGGTGTTGAACTTGACCGACTCGTACAGGTGCTTGTTGCCCTTCATGAACGCGACGGTGGACCCGCCCCAGTCACCGGACGCGTCGTTCGTGCCCCACGTCGGCATCGGGACGACGGACCACTTGCCGGACTGGCTCGGCAGGTTGTCGCGCAGCATGCTGTAGCCCCAGGCGGCACCGACGTAGGTGGCGATCTGGTTCTTCTGGTACGCCGCGTACATCTGGGTCGAACCGTTGGCGAGGTCCGTGCGGACCAGCTTGTCGGAGATCAGCTTCTGCCAGTAGTCGGCGACCTGCTTGCTCTGGTCCGACACGACCGAGACCTGCCACTTGTCGCCGGAGTACTTGTACATCTCGGCGTTGTTCTGCCAGAGGAGCCCGTTGAACCACTCGGCGTTGTTCGGGTCGAAGAACGTGATGGTGAGGCTCGGGTCGGCCTTGTGCAGCTTCTGCGCCGCCGTCTGGTACTCGTCCCAGGTCTTGGGGACCGCTATGCCGTACTTCTTGAAAATGTCGGAGCGCACATACAGCGCCATCGGGCCGGTGTCCTGCGGCAGGGCGAACACGCCGGTGTCGCCGAAGCTGGTCTGCGACCAGGTCCACGGGACGAACTTCGACTTGGCGGCGGTCGCCTCCTTGCAGGCCGAGGCGTCGACGAAGGCGCCCTGGGTGCGCAGGCTGGGCAGCTCGTCATAGCCGACCTGGGCCAGCTCCGGCGCCTTGTTCGCCTTGAGGGCGTTGCTGATGGTGCCGTACTGGTCGTTCGAGATGTTCTTCATCTCGACCTGGATGTCCGGGTTCTTCTTGTTCCACAGGTCGACGACCTTGTCCATGCCCGGAACGGTGTTCCAGTACTGCAGGGTGACCTTGCCCTTCGAGGGCTCGCAGGAGGCCGCGGCGGAATCCTTACCCGATGAAGCGGGGGACGACGAGCATCCGGCGAGTACGGCAATACTGGCTGCCGCGGCGACGGCAAGGCGGATGCGCGTGACTGTGCTGCTCATATCTTCCGTTCCAGAGAACGACTAGCGGTGGTGCTAGACGGGTCGACGTTGACACCTCGGGCGATATGCCTTCTGGTTGGAATGGACGAGACGCAACGGGCGCCGGCACGGCGGTCGAACTCCGTGGCGCTTCGTTGGCCCTGTCATGTATTTTTTGGTCCGTGAGCGTTCCCGTGAACGTTCACGTGAGCGCTCACGAACTGTGGTGAAGTGTTCGGAAGTGTGCGCTCCGGTGCGGTCGAGTGTCAAGACTTTCGGGTCAAACAGGATTCGGGCAGGTTACGCGGAGCCGCCGGGCAGCAGTTCGGGCCGGACGCAGGGACCGCTGCGGGTGAGCGGACTCATAGCTGGTCAGAAGGTGTGCGAGCGGCTCGTCGGGGGAGCCCGCCCGGCTGCCTCGCACCGGGCGAGACATGCCTCACTCCAGGGCTGAGGCATACTCGGACCGCCGCGACGCAGCTGTGTCGTCTGATGTGTGGAGGTGAGCGATAGTGCCGTCCGGGACCGAGTCCCGCAGGGTGACGATCCACGACGTCGCCCGTGCTGCCGGTGTGTCCCGGCAGACCGTGTCACGTGCGCTGAACGACAAGGGGGAGATCGACCGATCCACCAAGCAGCGCGTGCTCGACGCGGCCCTGGCCCTCGGATACCGGCCGAGCCGGTTCGCCCGGGGCCTGGTGCGCCAGGACACGATCACCGTCGGCCTGGTGATCCCCGACCTGCTCAACCCGTTCTTCACCGAGGTCGCCCACGCGGCCCTGGAAGCGGCCCGGGCCCGCGGCTGGCATGTCGTCGTCTACGACACCGCGGACAGCGCGCAGGAGGAGTTCGGCACACTCCAGGTGATCGCCTCGCAGGTGGACGCCGTGGTCGGCTACTTCAGCCGGTCCGAGGGCGAGATCGAACGGCTCGCCCGGGGGCTGCCGGTCGTACTCATCGACCGTGAGGGCGACGCCGAACGGTTCAGCTCCATCCGGATCGACGGGCGCGACGGCGTCAAGGCGGCGATCTCGTACCTCGTCGAGGCGGGCCATCGGCACATCGGCATGCTCGACCACGCCGCCCGGGCCGAGCCGAGCGTCCGCCACGCCTGGTTCGCCGACGCGATGGCCGCCTGCGGACTCGGTGCGGGCCCGGTGTGCCGCGCCGACCAGAGCGTGGAAGGCGGCGACCTCGCACTGGAACGCCTGCTCGCCGAGCACCCCGAGGTCACCGCCGTCTTCACCTTCAACGACGTCATCGCCATCGGCGCGCTGCGCGGCGCGCGCCGGATCGGCCGCAAGGTTCCCCGGGACCTGGCCGTGATCGGCTTCGACGGAGTGGGCCTCGGTACGCTCGTCGAGCCCCAGCTGTCGAGTGTGGCGCTCGACACCCGCAGGCTCGGGGCTCTCGCCGTCGAACAGGCCGCCCGCCTGCTCACCGGCAGCGACCCGCTCAGTCCCGAGGACCTGGTGACCCGGGCGGAACTGCGGCTGCGCGAGTCCGCGTAGCGTCACCCGGCCGATCAGGCCCTCCCGGCGCGGTCCTCCGCCGGTGCCGCGCCCTGATCGCCCGTGCGGGCTCCGCTCGCCCGCGCGGGCGGCGCGGGCGGAGCCACCGCGGTCATCACGGTCAGTCCTCCTCCATCAGGTCCAGGTCCGGCGGCACTAGCGTCGTCGATTCCACCAGGCCCTTGAGGAGGTTGTGCAACAGGCTGTTGTCCGAGGGCCGGCCGGCCGACGTGTCGTGCATCAGCGGGTAGGGGAATCCGGTGCCGTGCAGGCGCCGGCGTACCGCCTCGATGCGGTACTCGATCTTGCGTTCGCTCCAGCCCGCCCCGGGGCACAGGTAGCCGAGCTGCTCGGCGGCACGGCCGTAGCTCAGCGGGCGCGGCTCCTCCTCGTACAGCAGGTAGCGCTGGCCCAGCACCACCAGCAGCAGCCGCTCGTCCTCGGCCAGCGGCCAGCGGTCGGGTGCCATGGTGTCGGCCCGGCGACGGGAGACCAGGCCCGGGTCGTCGTGGCCCGTCACGTACAGCTCGACCAGGTGCTCGCGGTAGCCGGAACCCTTCACGAACAGTGGGGTGTACCCCGGCGCGAGCGGTACCGGCTCGCTGCTGCTGTGCACCATCCGGCCGCGCGGCAGCCGCAGCAACTGCTGCCCGGTGTTCGTGAGCCACCACTGCCGTCTGCGGTACGTCAGCTCGCCGTGCCGTCGGCTGACCCGCAGGTCGTCCACGCCGACGCCCAGGTCGACGTCCGGTTCCTCGCCCCGGCCGAAGCAGATCGTCAGCCCCGGCCGCGGCCTGACCCGGAGGCCGCCGGTGACGGTACGGGCGTGCAGGGTGCCGGGCCCCGCGGGGGCGACACCGCGCGCCAGGCTGTCGTCGGAGAAGTGCATCGCGGTCTCCTCAGGTGGTGGCCCCAGGGCTTGTCCCCGGGTGACGCGAGTACGCCGCGTCATGGTGTGCGTCCGTGTTCGGGACCCGTCCCCACGGTGTGCCCCTAGAAAGACCGTGGAACGGACAGACCGTGAAAGGCCCGTGCGGTACGGGCGACGGGCGGACGGTGAGGAGCACGGCGATGGGGATCGGCGCACAGCGGGGTGTCCTGGCCGTGGTGGCGCTCGGCGCAGGGGACCGAGCCGCCGGCCCCGTCCGCAGGTACCTCGTCCACCTCACCGGCATCGTCCGTCTCTCCGACCGCCGCGCCGTCCGTCTCCCGGCCCGCTGCCGCTTCTCCCCCCGCCCCGCCGGCCGGTGCCCGGAGAACCGACGGCGGCAGCGACGTCGCCGCCTGCTTCGACGGGCGCTGCGAGATCCGGGTGACGGGGCAGCCGACGCGCATCCCGGTCGACGACCGGTTCGGTGTCGGTTCGCTGGAGGTCACGAGCATCACGGCGCGTTCGGTGGTGATCCAGGCATCGGGCAGCGGTGTGTTCCTGTCCACCTCGGTGGGCGAGGGCGGAACCGGCAGCCTGAACGAACTGGGCTTCCGGGTGGCGGAACTCCACGAGGGGCAGGCGGTCCTCGACTTCTTCCCGAAGAAATAGCCCCTTCCGGTCACCGCGCTAGCCCTGCGGGAGCCGGGCGACCACTGCGGTGGCCAACTGCGCGGCCAGCCCGCGCAGTTCCGCCGCAGAGGGGTCGCCGCCCACCGTCAGCTCCACCGTCTCGACCGTCGCGTCGCCGCTGACGTCGGTGAAGGAACGGTGGGCGACGCTGATCAAGCAGGTACGGTCGCCGTCCGCGTCCGGTTCGACCACGGCGGTGTGTCCGCCGATACGGGTGAGCGCACCGTCGGACGCGCTGAGCGGCCCGCCGCGGTCGAAGCGCAGGTCCGCCCAGAGCGGGCTGGTGGTGCTGTGCCACTGGCAGCCCCAGTTGCCGAACGAGACGTCCGGATGGTCGGCATCGACACCGGGGACGGTTTCCAGGGCATGCGAGTCGAGCAGCGTGCAGGCGTCCTGGCGGATCAACGAGCCGGCAGCCGGGGGAGTACGGCGGGCGATCCGGCCGCGGCCCAGTACCCGCAGCGCGTGGTCGACGGCGGCGTCGGCCATCGTGCACAGCAGCGACCTGCCGCCGTCCTGCTGCTCGTCCCGTTTGGCCTGGACGACGATCCGGGTGCCCGGATCGGTGGCCGGCAGCAGGTCCTTGACGCACTCCTGGTCGTCCGACGCCTCCTCGACCACCCCCACGCCGTGCACCGTCCGGGCGGATGCGGCGAGGTCCGAGCCGTCGCCGTTCTCGAACAGGATCTCCACGTCCACGGGTTCGCGGTCGCCGGTGTCCACCAGGACGTCGCAGCGGTCGAAGTTGCCGTAGGCGGGATCCAGTTCCACCGTCCCGAACCGGCCGAACACCGACGGCTCGACCAGCGCGCACGGGTCGGCCGTACGGTGGTCGCCCAAGAGGGACGCGGTGCGTGCGGCTCCTGTCGTCCCGCCGGCCGACGGCGCCGCGGCGCCACGGTCGCCGGCCAGCAGCCCGGCCACCAGGACCGCGACCGCGCCCAGCACGACGAGAGAGCCCAGCCCGATGAGGGATCTCCGGGACCGCCCGGTCACGGAGAGCGCGCCGAGCACCGGTCCGGCCAAGCCGACACGCCGGACGGACGGCGGCTCCGGGGCCGGTTCGCCCTCACCCGCGTCGTCCGGTGGCGGCAGTGGCTCCTGTGCCCCGGCGATCTCGGCGAGCAGCAGACGGGCCCGTTCCGCGGTCGGGCGGTGTTCGGGGTCCCGGGTCAGCATGGCCGGCAGGACGGTGCCCAACACGCCGAGATCCGGGACGAGTTCCACCTCACCGCGAGCGGCCTGGCGGGCGATCACATACGGGTCGGCGGGCGCGGCCGTGCCGCCGGGGCGCGGCGGCCTGCCGGTCACCAGGCGGTGCAGGGTGGCGGCCAGCGAGAAGATGTCCGAGGCGGGCTCGGGGCGGCCGAGGACGACTTCGGGGGCGGCGTAGTCCGGGGTGTAGCCGACGTTGTGCCTCGGGGTGATGGTCTCGGCACCGCCGACCCGGTAAGCCGCCCCGAAATCGGCCAGTTTGGCGAGACCGCCGGGGGTGACGACGACATTGCCCGGCTTCACGTCGCCGTGCACGAGGCCCTGTGCGTGCAGTGCGGCCAGGGCGTCGGCGATCTGGGCACCGACCCGGGCGGCGCGTTCCGGCGGCAGCGGGGGCCGGTCCTCCAGACTGCCCCCGGAGACGTACTCCATCACCAGCCAGGACTCGCGTCCGCCCGGTCCGCGGCCCGTCCGGCGCATCCTCGGGGCGGGCAGACTGAGCACGTCGTGCAGGGTGACGACGTGGGGATGGCCGAAGCGGGCCAGGGCGCGGGCCTCGGCCTCCAGTCCGTCGAACGGCGCAGGGTCGTCCGCCGCGAGCAGCCGTTTGAGGACGACATCGCGTGGCAGCCGCAGATCGCGGGCGAGCCACACCTCGCCCATGCCGCCGCGCAGCGGACCTCGCGTGAGCCGGTAGCGCCCACCCAGCGTCGTTCCCAGGCGCACCGACACGACCCCTCACCCACGCTCCGCGAAACCGCTGCCTGCGGCAACCGAATGTAGTGGGTTACCGGGCAGTCACTCAGGGCCTTCACCGGATGTTCGCGTTCACTCGTGCCGCCCCCTGCTGCGAGGTTGCGCGGGCGCGGGCAGCTCGCCCCGGCGCGCCAGTCGGCGGCCCAGCACGGCCCCCGCGACCACCCCCACCACCGCGAACCCCAGGACGGTCAGGCCCAGTGCGTTCTCCCCGGCGTCGTCGAGGGCCCCCGTGAGCACCAGCACGAGGAACAGCACGAGCCCGACCATCACCACACCGCTGCACACCACCACGCCGACCACGACACCGCGTTGCCGGTCGGTGCGCCGCCGCGTCGCGGTGATCTTCTCGGCGACCGCCGGCGACGCCACCCAGTCCGCACCGCGCAGCCGCTCCCAATGGCGCGCCGTTGCGGGACAGTTGGGCCAGGCCGGCGGTGATCCCGACCAGCCCCGTACTGGGTACGGCCAGCCCGCCCACGCATCCTGAAGGGGCCCGGTATTCGGGGAAGTGCGCGTCCTCTTCGATGGTCATCGTCCCTCGCTCGCCCTCGATCACCCGCCCGCACCCCGCCCGGCCGGCCGGTGCGCGGAATCACCGTGGGAGCGGGCGCCCGGGAGGGGTCCCGGTGCGGGTGGCCGACACCGGCGCGGAGCAGCCGGTGCGCGAGACGGAGAAACACCCGGCCGGGGACGCCGAGTTCACCTACCACAATGCATCATTTCATCGCGTTGTCGCGTTTTCGGCCGTCCTGGTGCCGCGTCCCAGCGGGTGAACTCCCGCCGTCGAACGGCGAATGCCGGACCGCGCCATGAACCCGACGGCTGTGCCCGGCCGCCATGTCGCCCACGGGGTTCGTGCATAGCGAAGGGGACTGCTGAAACGTCCCTGGATTCTTCACTCCTGAGCGTGAAATTCTTCCCTATTTCGAGGGATGGATCTCGGCATTCTGCGGCTTCTTGGGGATTACCTGGGTGCGAAGGTCTGGGGGTCCGCATGAGGCAGTGGGCTGCTGCCGTCCGCAGGGCGGCCATCAACGGTACGTGCGCCATCGCGTGCCTGGTGATGCTCGTTCTCGTCCATGGCGCCCTCAGCGCCGGACCCACTCGCCTGGACGTCACCTCCGTCGGCCGGACGGTCCTCGAAGCACCGACGGCCGTGCCCGCGGTGGAACGCGTCGAACTGCGCTCCAGCGGCTCGGAGCACGGCGCTCAGACACCGTCGCATCCGCAGCACTGGGTCGTCCGTACGTCGGTGCACAGCCCGAGTGCCCCGGTCGTCACCGACACCCCGGCCACGCTCGCCACTCTCCTGCCGCCTGAGAACGCCCCACCGGGGCTTGCCTCGGCGGATGTCCGCGAGCCGTTCCAGCGGAGTGCCCTCCTGCGCTGCTGACCGGGCCCGGTCCGCGCCTTTGGATCCCCCGGCGGCTCCCGGGGGCGCGTGGCCTGCCGCCCACAGCAACTCCCCACACAGGAAGAGCACCCCATGCCGTACGACAGCTATGCCGTCATCCGCGCGCTGGTGCGCGCCGAAGCCGCCCGCACCGCGATCGTCGCCGCCAAGAAACCCCTTGAGCCCACGCCGGCTCCGGAGAAGGAACCGCCCGCGCCCTGCACGTCCCCCGACACCGACGACACGCCGGTGCCGCTTTCCGGCAGGGTGGCGTCCTGACGGACCGGGTTCGATCCGCTGTGCCGGACGCCGGCGGGCGGAGAAGCGGTCGGTCATGACGTCCAACGCACGTGTGAACCGTCGAAGGCCGTTTGTGCCGCGCATGGTGTACGGCACGCTCCCCTCCCCGGCCTTCGGCGGTTCGCGCCGCGGAACCGGCGGAAACGACCGCTGCATTCCGGGCGCCGCGGACATCCGGGTGATCTCGGAGCGATCTCGCGGTGTTTCCCTTCACCTGTCCGGGGCGCGGGAACCGTATGGCTCGCTTTTGCGGCGGGCGGCAACGGGCGCCACCGTGGGCTGTGGGAAAGCGGCGCGCGGTGGACGGCGCCACCGCCGGTACGGCACACCGGACTTTCCGGGCCGGCATATGTGACCATGGCGCGCGACCGCACACTGAAGGGCAACTCAAGATCATGCGTATGACGACGTTGGGCAGGAGCGGACTGCGGGTGTCGAGGATCGCCTTCGGCACCTGGCAGTTGGGCGGCGACTGGGGCTCCTTCGACGAGGAGACGGCGACCCGCGCCATCCGGCAGGCCCGGGAACTGGGCGTGAACCTCTTCGACACCGCTCAGGCGTACGGCTTCGGCCGCTCCGAGGCGCTGCTCGGACGAGCGCTGCGGGAAGAACTCAAGCGGGACCGGGACTCGGTGCTGATCGCCACCAAGGGCGGGGTCCACCCCGGTGGCGACCGGCCGCGCGACGCCGGCCGGGCCTTTCTGCGGCAGGGCGTGGAGGACAGCCTGCGCCATCTGGGCGTGGAGTACATCGACCTCTACCAGGTGCACTGGCCGGACGCCGACACGCCGGCCGAAGAGACCGCGGGCGCACTCCAGGAACTGGTGGACGAGGGCAAGATCCGCCATGCCGGCGTCTCCAACTACGACACCGGGCAACTGACGGCCTTCGACGCCGTCCGGCCGGCGGAGACCCTGCAGCCGCCGTACCACCTCTTCCGCCGGCACATCGAGGCCGATCCGATGCCGTACTGCCGGGCGCACGACATCGGCGTACTAGTCTACAGCCCCATGGGTAGCGGCCTGCTCACCGGCGCCCTCACCCCGGACTCCACCTTCGCCCCGGACGACTGGCGGTCGCGGTCGACCGCCTTCACCGGTGAGAACCTGCGGCACAACCTGCGGATCGTCGACCGGCTGAAGGCGTTCGCGGCGGACAGGGGCGTCACGGTCGGTCAACTGGCCATCGCCTGGACCCTGGCCAAGCCCGGTGTGCACGTGGCCATCGTCGGTGCCCGCAGCCCGCGGCACATCGAGGACAGCCTGGCGGCCGCCGACGTGGAGCTGACCGACGGGGACGCCGCCGAGATCGAGCGGATCACCGCCGACGCCGTCCAGGTCGCGGGCGCCGCTCCCGAGGGCGTGGAGTAGTGGAGTAGCGGAGCGGCACCGGCACGGCGAGCGCCGTCGTCGCACCCGCCCGTGACGGGGGAGGCCGACGGCGGCGGACTCGGGGCGCGGCGCGCTCAGTGCGCGTGTCCGGACTGTGTCTCCTTCGGCGCGGTGGAATCCGCCGCGGAGGCGTCCGGCTGCTTCGCCGCCGCATCCGTCCGCACGGTGAACGCGGCGGTGTGGACTGCGCCGTCGTGCTTGAAGTCGAGGAACAGCCGGTAGGTGCCCGCGCTGGGCGCCGTGGCGGTGAAGGAGATGCCCGGGCCCGGCTGGGTCGTCCCGTCGCCGGGCTCGCCGTTCGGGTGTACGTGGAGATAGGCGAGGTCTCCGGAGCGCAGCGCCACCAGGTGGCCGTAGGCGCCGAGGTAGGGCTGGAGGTCCCGGACCGGCCTGCCCTGCCTCGTCACGGTCAGCGTCACCTTGCTCGCCCGAGTGGGTGTCAGCTCGCCCTCAAGGCGCACCTCGTACCCGTCGACGGTGGCCGTGGTGCTCGGTGCGGGGAGCGGAGCGGGGGCGTACGCGCCCGTCGCGGTGAGGTCCGCGCCGAGGGTGAGTCCGTCGCCGCCGCGGGGGGTGAAGTCGGCGAAGACCCGGTACGCGCCGGCCTCGGGCAGGGCCACGGGCGTCGACCAGGTCCCGTCGGCGGCGCGCGAAGGGTGCAGGTGCCGGAAGGTGGTCAGGTCCCGCGAGGCGATGATCAGGTGCAGTTCCTTGGTGTGCTCCTGCTGATAGTCGGTCAGCGCCCGTCCGTTCGCGTCCTTCAGGACCGCGAACCGCAGCTCGGTCGTCCTCCCTGCCTCGACGACCGGCGTCCTCAGGTCCAGGGTGTAGCCCGCCTCGGATATCTGGAGTCCGCCGGGAAGCGCCGCCGACGCCTGGGCCGCGCCGCCGTGTTCGCCGTGCGAAGTGTCCGTGTGCTGGTCGTGTGCCGCGCTGTCGGCCGTGGGGGAGATCTCGCCGATGCCGCTGCCCACGCCGTAGGCGGTGCCGAACGTGGCGGCGAGCGCGGCGGCGAAGACGGTGATCCGCAGCCCGGTGTTCATGGTCACTCCTGGTCTCCTGATGTGCCGCTGTGGGCGGTTCGACGCCCATCAACATACCCCCGGGGGGTAGAAAGTCAAGTCGGTGAGCCGGATCGGCCGTATACAGGTAGGGGGTATGTCGAAGACTGTCGCGACCGGCGCCCGCGCAAGGCGTGGGCACACCCGCCCCGCAAGGCGTTGGCACACCCGCTTCCGGTCCCGGGCCCGCGCGCGGTGGCGGGGCGGGGGCGGAACACGGAGCGGCGGGCGGTCCGGCCGTGGGCCCGGGCCGCCCGCCGACGTCGGCAGGAGTGCTACCGGGTCACTTCCGGGTGAGGGTGACGTCCTTGGCGACCGTGGCTCCCTTCTTCAGGCGTACCTCGGTCTCGGCCGGCTGGTAGCCGTCGGCGGACACACCGAACGTCAGGGGCACGCCCGAGAAGGGCAGTTCCAGGGTGTAGTGGCCGTCCTTGTCGGTGCTGGCGGTCCAGGACGTCCGGTGGCCGGCGACGCGGATGCCGGCGCCCGCGAGCGGCGAGGTGCCACCGGAGGCGGTCGCACCCCTGACGGTGCCGCTCACCGTGCTCCAGGACTTCGGCGGCGTGACGTGCAGTGCCACCGCGGCCGCGGGTGACGGGTACGGCGTGTCGCTGCCGAATTCGAGCTGGGCGTAGTAGTCACCCGCCTGGGTGACCTGCGGGAACCTCGCGTCCAGGGTGACCGCGACGGTCGCGCTCGCCCCGGGCCGCAGGGTCAACTGCCGGGTGCTCTCCCGCAGCCAGGGGACGTCGGCGGTCGGGTCCACGCTGTATCCCGGCAGGCCCTCCACGACCGAACTGGGCGTCACGCCGCCGGTCGAACCGCCGACCTTGTAGAAGCCGAGGGCGCCGCCGCCCCGGTAGGTTGGGGTGTCCGCGTTCGGGAGCGTGCTCCAGGACCCGGCGAGCGGGCCGAAGGCGAAGCCCTGGTTGGTGAGCGCGTTCCCGCTGACGCCGCCGGAGATCATCAGCAGACCGTTGGCCGAGGCGTAGGCGGAACCCCACAGCGCGACGGGCATGTCGGGCAGCGGGGACCAGGTGTCGGCGGCCGGGTCGTAGACGTAGGCGTGTTCGACGTCACCGCTGTTGGCGCCGCCGGCGCAGTACAGCCGGCCGTCGATCCCGGCGCAGGACTCCCAGGCGACGGGCTGCGGGTAAGGGGCGATCCGGGTCCAGCTGTCGGACGCCGGGTAGTAGGAGACGGCGTCGGTGACCCCGCAGTCGACGTCACAGCCGCCGACGAGGTACAGCTTCCCGCCGAGCACGGCGCTGCCGACTCCCGCGTGCGGCTGGGGATCGGGGGCGCCGGTGGTCCAGGCGTTGTCGGCGGGGTCGTAGATCTCCAGCTTGGGATCGGGGTCGCCGCTGCTTCCCAGCCCCACGCGGCGTACAGCTTGCCGTCGATGAAGCCGTGCCCGGGGGCCTGCCGGGCGTCCGCCGCGGCGACCAGTTCGGTCCAGGTGCCGGCGACCGGGTCAAGGACGTAGAGGTCCTTGCTGCTGGTGTCGCCGCCGAGCACGATCCCGGTGTCGCCGAAGGCCGAGTAGACCTTCCCGCGGTAGCTGTCCGCCACGTTGTCCATCCGGGCCTGCGGCAGGTTCGGGGCGCTCTGCCAGGCGTCGTCGGAGGGCGTGGCGGACGGCGTGGCCGTCTCGGCCGGTGGCCGGCCGGGACTGCGTGAATCCCAGCGGGTAGTCACCCTTGACGCGCTGCAGCGGGGCGCCCTCGGCCGCGTCCGGTTGCGGGCCGCCGGGCTGCTCACCGATCTTGAGCGTGGCGGACGCGCTGCCGGTGTTCCTGACCTTCAGGGTCCGGGTGGTCCGCTTGCCCCACTCGAACGACGCGTCGAGCGAACCCGGGGTGATCTCCAGCCGTCCGGCCTTCAGCCCGTAGGAGGCCGGGACGGTGCCCTCGGCCACGACCCGCACCGTGCCGGACCGAGCGGTGTAGTTGCTCTTGGCCGCGGTGAAGGTGTGCGCTGCCGCCGCGGGGGCGAACAACGAGTAGTAGCCGTCGGCGAGGCCGGGGTCCTCCGGGGTGGCGACCGCTGTCCCGTGCACGGCCGGGTCGTGCTGGTCGGTGACGGTGGCGTCGACCGCGCCCTTGCCGGTGTTGGCGTCCGTCACCGTCCCGACGACCATGCCGCCCGGCGTCGGCGTGAAGTCGCGCTGGCCTATGAAAACGTGGTGTGCGTTGTCGTCTCCCGGAACGTCCGGCGGAAGATCCGGCGGTGCGCCCGGGGGCGCCGGCTCGGCCGTCCCGGTTCGGCCCTGCCGTCCGCGTCCCGACCGCGACGCGGGGAAGACGCGGCATGTCCGGTCGCGCCGGACGCGGCGCCGTGAGCACGGGGTGCCTGGGCCGCTCCCGGTCCGGTGCCCTCCCCGGGGCTGTTTCCGCGGTCGGGAGGAATCCTCCGTCGGCTATGGACCGGGGCGACCTGTTCATCTACTGTCTAGACATGCCTGGACAGGTACACAAGCATCACCGCATCGCACGCGTTCTCGCCGACGAGATCCGAGCCGGGGTTCACACCGACGGCAGCAGGCTCCCGGGGGAGTACGCGCTGACCCAGCGGTTCGGTGTCAGCCGCACCACCCTGCGGCAGGCACTTCAGGTCCTCGGTGAGGAAGGGCTCATCTCCACCCACGCCGGGATCGGCTCCTTCGTCACCTTCGAGGGAACGCCGCTCGACAACCGCCTCGGCTGGACCCGGGCCCTGGCCGAACAGGGCACCGAGCTGACGACCGAGACCCTCCGCTTCGAGGAGGTGACGGACCCCGGACTCGCCGCCGAACTGGGACTCGCGTCGAGTGCGTTCATCGCCCTCGACCGGGTCAGACGGCTGGCCGACGGGCCGGGCGTATCGCTCGAACACAGCAGGGTCCCGGCCACCGGGGACCTGTCCGGGCTGCCCGAGCGCGGTCTCGACGGCGGCTCGCTCAGCCAGGCGCTGATCGCCGCGGGCCGGGTCGCCGATACCGGTGAGGGCGTGGTGTCGGTGCGCGGGCTCGACGCGGCGGAGGCCGCCGTCCTGCACCGCGCGCCCGGCGAGTCCTTCCTGCGGCTCGTCCAGGTGTACCGGGCCGCCGACGGGTCCGTCGTCGAACAGGTCACCAGCCTGCTCGACCCCACCAGGTTTGAACTGCACGTACGCTCGGGCCGAGGAGGCCGACTGTGACCGGCCGACTCGACCGCGCCCTCGGTGCCTACTACGGACTCGCCCTCGGCGACGCCCTGGGCATGCCCACACAGGTGATGTCCAGGGAGGAGGTGGTCCGGGTCTACGGCACCCTCACGGGCTTCGAGCCCGCCCGTCCCGACAACCCGGTCAGCGCGGGCATGCCGGCCGGGTCCGTCACCGACGACACCGACCAGGCGCTCATCGTCGGCCGGCTGATCGACGAGGGCCGCGGCCGGATTGACCCGCTGCGCCTCGCCCATGAGCTGCTCGACTGGGAGAAGGAGATGAAGGCGAAAGGTTCCTTCGATCTCCTTGGCCCGTCCACCAAGGCCGCCCTGGAGGCGGTGGCCCGTGGTGTCCCGATCCAGGAGGCCGGCAAGCAGGGCACGACGAACGGCGCCGCCATGCGTGTCACCCCGGTCGGGATCGCCTTCGCCGCCGAGCCGCTGGACACCTTCCTCGACCGTGTCGTGGAGTCCTGCCAGGTCACCCATGACACCGGCATCGGGATCGCGGGCGCGGCCGCCGTCGCCGCCGCCGTCAGCACGGGCGTCGCGGGCGGCTCGCTGGACGAGGCCGTGACCGCCGCGGTGGCCGCGGCCCGGGCCGGTGCCCGGCGCGGGCACTGGATCGCCGGCGCCGACATCGCGTCCCGGATCGCATGGGCGCGGGACCTGGTGCGGGATCTCCCGGAGGCCGCGGCCCTGGACCGGATCGTCGCGCTCGTCGGTACCAGCGTCGCGAGCCAGGAGTCGGTGCCCGCCGCGTTCGCGGTGCTCGCCGTGGCCGACGGCGACCCCTGGCGGGCCGGCCTGCTCGCCGCCAACCTCGGCGGCGACAGCGACACCATCGCGGCGATCGCCGGTGCGGTCGCCGGGTCGGTCACCGGGCTCTCGGGCCTGCCCGCCGAAGCCGTCCGGACCCTGCGCACCGTCAACTCCCTCGACCTGGAACCACTGACCGCCCGGCTGCTCGCACTCCGCTGAGCCGCCCGAACCCGAAGCCGGGCGGGGCCGAACCGTGGCCCGAGTCCCCGTCCTTTCGCCCGGCACCTCTCCCCACGCCCGCCACCCGCACGTCCCCATCCCGCAAGGAGGTTCCGTCATGGCCGTTTCGAAGACGAACGATCGCGTCGGTGCCATTGAGACAAGAGGGATCGAACCGGTCCCCGACCAGGAGCGGCATGGCCATGCCGGCCAGATGTTCTGGACCTGGTTCGCCGCCAACATCAGCATCCTCGGGCTCCCGCTCGGTGCCACCCTCGTAGCCTTCCGCGGCCTGAACATCTGGCAGGCGGTACTCGTCGCCGCAATCGGTTCCTTCGGTTCGTTCGCCCTGGTGGGAGTCCTGAGCCTGGCAGGCAAGAAGGGCGGTGCGCCCGCGCTGACCCTCTCCCGCGCGGTCTTCGGACAGCGCGGCAACGCCGGTCCGACGCTGATCGCCTGGATGAGCCGGGTCGGCTGGGAGACCATCTCCACCACCACCGCCGCGTACGCACTGCTCGCACTGCTGCACACCGCGTTCGGGGTCCGCCAGAACACCCCGCTGACCCTCGTCTGCCTGCTGGTCTTCATCGGCTGCACGCTGCTGATCAGCGGACTCGGCCATGCCACCATCATGTGGATCAACAAGTGGGCCACGGTCGTCTTCGGCATCCTCAACCTGGTCGTGATGGGCTTCCTCGTCGCCACCGTCGACTGGTCCAAGGTCCTGCACGTCTCGGCGGGCCCGACCAGCGGGGTGATCGCGGGGATCGGCTTCATCGCCGCGGGCACCGGAATCGGCTGGGCCAACGCAGGTGCGGACTACGCCCGCTATCTGCCCCGTGCGATCCCGGGCCGCCGGCTGATCGGCGCCTCCGCGTTCGGCGCCGGCATCCCCCTGCTGCTGCTGATCTCGCTCGGTTCCCTGCTCTCCGCGGGCGACCGGACGCTCGCCACCGCCTCCGACCCGGTCGCCGCCATCAACGCGATGCTGCCCTCCTGGATGGCGATCCCCTATCTCATCGCGGCCTTCGGCGGTCTGCTGATGTCGAACCACCTCTCCACCTACTCCGCCGGGCTGACGATGATCACCCTGGGGCTGCGCGTCCCGCGCGCCGCCGCCGTCGCCCTGGACGTGGTGGTGATGTTCGCCGGCGGCATCTACTTCATGCTGATCGCCGACGACTTCTACGGGCCGTTCTCCACCTTCCTGTCCCTGCTGGCCGTACCCATCTCGGCCTGGACCGGGGTGATCATCGTGGACTCGCTGCGCGGCCGTACGTACGACCCGGAGGCGCTGATGGACACCACCCGTTCCAGCCGGTACTGGTTCTCGGCCGGATTCCGGCTGCCCTCCGTCCTCGGCTGGGTCGTCGCCATCGTCGCCGGTCTCCTCTTCACCAAGGCATCGACGAGCGCGACCGACGTCTGGTTCGCAGGCCCGCTCTCCAGCACCTGGTTCGGGGTGAACGGACTCGGCTGGGCGATCTCCATGGTCGTCGCCGGCGCGGTGTACGCGCTGTTCGGCCGCCGTCCCGGCGCCGCCGCGGCCGGCGGCGGCGAACCGGCTTCTCCGGCACTTCAGGAGGCCGGACGGTGAACGGGCGTCTGGTCCTCGCCGGGAACGTCATCGCCGATCTGGTGATCGAGGTCCCCGCGCTGCCCGAACGCGGCGGCGACGTCATCGGCACCCGTACCGAGACGACCGCGGGCGGCGGTTTCAACACCCTGGTCGCGGCCCGCCGCCTCGGCACGGAAGCGGTCTTCGCCGGGCTGCACGGCACCGGACCCTACGGCGACCTGGTACGCGCGGCGCTCGCCGCCGAGCACGTCGGGACACTGCTGCCCGTGCGGGCGGACGGCGACACCGGGTTCACCGTCGCCCTGATCGACGGCGGCGGCGAACGCACCTTCGTCACCAGCTTCGGGGTCGAGGCCACGCTGACGCAGCCGGACGTCGAGACGGTCGCCGCCCGGCTGCGTCCCGGTGACCTGGTGCAGCTCTCCGGCTACGGGCTGGTGATGCCGGGCAACGGCCCGCTGCTCGCCCGCTTCACGGCCGGACTCCCGGCGGACATCACCGTCTGCTTCGACCCGGCGCCCCTGGTGGCCGACATCCCCGAGGCCGTCCTCGCGCCGGTCCTCGCCCGTGCGGACTGGCTCAGCGCCAATGCCCGCGAGGCCCGTCTGATGTCCGGGCACGAGGACCCGCGGGCCGCGGCGACGGCACTGCGGGACCGGCTCGGCCCGGGCGCGGGCGTGATCGTACGGGCCGACAAGGACGGCTGTTGGCTGGCGGCGCCCGGTCAGGAACCGACGCATGTGGCCGGGTTCCCGGTCGACGCGGTGGACAGCAACGGCGCGGGAGACGCCCATGTCGGCTCCTTCCTGGCCCTGCTCAGCCAGGGGCACGACCCCCTGACGGCCGCCCGAGGCGCCAACGCGGCGGCGGCCTACGCCGTGGGCCGCCGGGGCCCCGCCACCGCGCCGGACCGGGCGGCACTGGCCGCGTTCCTGGGCGAGGACCCCCTCGCGAAGCGGTTGTCCGACGGCGCCGGCAGCCGCTGAGGGCGGCGGGTCCGGCACAGGCCGTCCTCGGTCCCGCGGGCGACCGGTACGGGGGCCACCTCCGGACGACGGGACGGGTTCAAGCCGTGGGCTGTAGCCCGATGTCACGGTGGATGGTGCCGAAGCCCCGGTCCACCAGGAGGAATTCGGCCCGTGGCGCATGCGCCGGGCCGGACGCGATGAGCGTGTACGCGCCGGGAGCCAGGCCGGTGATCCGGTAGCGGCCGTCGTCCGTGGAATCGACCCGGGCCTGGCGCTTGCCGAGACCGGACACCACGATGATCCACCCCTTGCAGCCGTCCGGGTGGCGCCGGCAGCGCAGGGTGCCGCTCACGGATGCGGTGGACGTGGTGGTCCGCGTGGCGGGGGGAGCCGCGTCGGTCTGCCGTCCGTGCGGTGCGGCCGCGTGTTTCCCGGCCGGGTGCGGGACGCGGGCGGGGCCCGCCGTACGGTCCTTTGCGTCGCGAGCGGTACGGGCGGCTGCCGGGCCGTGGGCGTCATCCGGGCCGGGGGCCGCGTGACGGCCTGTCGTGAGGGACGGGTGGGCGACGGCGCCCGGTGCGGTCGGCGCCTGGCGGTCCGGCGAGAACGCGGAACCTCCGTCGGCGGCCGTGGGCGGCATCTGCGCGGCGGCGCCCGCGCCGGCGGCGCGGGGTGTGGCGGGGACAGTGACCGTCAGGCCGCGGTCGGCGGCGAGGCTCGCCAGCACCTCGTCCATCGCGGCGAGTTCGAGCAGCGCCTGGTGCAGCCGGTCGGTCGGCGGGCCCGCGGCGGTCCGGAGCGTGGATTGCAGCTCACCGACGAGCGGGCTGACCCGCACCCACCGTCCCTTGTGCTCACCGGGCGCGACCTGCTGGTGCAGGGCGCGCAGCGACGCACCGAAGACCTCGGCGATCCGCTCGACCTGCGCGAGCGGCGACGGGGCGAGCCGGACATCGGCATCGGCCGCGGCGGCCAGCCGGTGGGCGTGCCAGGTGGCCGTGCCGAGCAGTGCGAGGAGGTGTTCGTCGCGGCGGCCGCGTACGCTCACCGGCATCCGGACCAGCGGCCGGACCACGCTCTGCACCTGAAGCAGTGCGGCATCCACCGCGCGCGCCGCGCCGCGCAGCCGGACCGGGCTGTCGGGCTCCTGCCAGCGCCGCGCGACCTGCGTGATCAACTCCTCCAGCGCCGAGAAGTACACACTGTCGGCCGCCCGCGTGATCTTGCGGGTCGAGACCGGGAAGACCACTGCCGCGCACACGCCGGCCACCGCGATGCCCAGCCCGTTGTCGAGCACCCGCGTCGCCAGCAACGAGTCCAGCGATCCGGTGGGCTGGGTCATGCCGTACACCTGCACCAGGGCGATGACCAGGCCGGTGACGAAGTAGGCGTACCGGTACGGCATGCCCCACGAGCCGAGGGCGAGCGGGACCACGATGGCCGCCAGCGTCCAGTAGACGTGTCCGGGGCCGATCACATGGACCAGGACGATCCCGACGGCCGCGCCGGCGACCGTGCCCACCACCCGGTGCACGAGCCTGCGCACCCGTTCCGTCGTGGTGTTGCTCCCGGTGAGGCCGACCATCACCCCGACCAGTCCCCAGTAGTAGCGGGACGGATCGATGGCATGGGCGATCGGAAAGGTGACGGCCCCGGCGATCGTCGCCTGGAGCGGGACGCGCAGCTGGGCGATGACGCGCCGCCACACGGAGCCGCTCGACGCGCCGGCTGCGCGGGCGGCGGCGGGGCCGCTGCCGGCCGGCCGGTTCCCCTGCAGCACGACCGTCGGCTGGAACGGCACCCGTACGCGCACGGTGGGCGAGCCCTCTCCCAGCCGCAGCCAGTTGCCCAGGGCGTCGGCGAGCGAGTCCAGCAGGGCGGCGACCCGCTGGGCCAGGGCGCGGACCTCGGCGTCGTCGGCCCCCCGGTCCGGCGCGGCAGGTGCCGTCGCGGTCGTCTGCCGGATCAGCTCGGCGGCCGTGTGCAGCGAGTCGGACCGGCCGAGCGGCGCGTCACGGGCGATCACCAGGGCGAACACCACTGCCTCGCGCAGCCGGGACGACACCTGACGGCTCGCCATCCGATCGACCGCCCGGCCGATCCCCTCCAGGGCGAGTTCGGCGTCGAAGAGGTACCGGTGCAACAGCTCGGCCATGTCCCCGTCGGCGGCCACCTCCGGCTGGGCGAGGCGGCCGTCGACGGTCAGGGTGGTGACGTTCAGCTGCTTCAGCGCGCGCCCCATCCGGCGGACCGCCGTGGCCTGGCCCGTGTCCAGGGCGGTCGCGGCGGCGTCCATGACCCTGCGTGCCTCGATGAGGAAGGCACGCTGCGTGCGCAGCAGGTCCTCGCGGGGCATGGGGAAGCAGAGCAGCAGCCGGGCGGCCAGCACGGCCACCGCGGTCACCACGGCGACCAGGAAGATCCAGCCACAGATGCCCAGCGGCACGACCGCGATGGAAGCGATCATGAAGCCTACGAGCAGTGCGATGCCGGTCAGCAGCCCGAACGGCGGTACGTAGCGCATCAGCAGGAACTGCAGGGCGATCACCACCACCAGAAGGCACGTCTCCAGCGTTCGGTGGGGGTGCAGCCACGACGAGAGCGCCAGCGCCGCGGCGAAGGGGAACGGCAGCCACAGGATGGCGTTCGCCAGCCGCAGCGCCGAGTTCTCGGCGACGGCGATCGACGTGACCAGCCCCATGATGCCGCCGACCATCAGGCCGAACATGGCCGGTACGTCCACTGCCTGCGCCATCGCGTAGCCCGCCGCGAGACCGGCGGGCATCGACACCAGTGAACGCCAGCCTGCCTGCAACGCGGCCAGCCCGGGGTCCGCGGCGAGGATCCAGTCCCACCAGCGTCTCGGCCCGCCGACCCGGTCCGGGACGTGCAGGGGAGCGGGGCGGGCCGCCTCCACGGTCGCAGTGGAGTCAGCAGTAGCTGGAGTGGACAACCGATCTCCCAGGGGACGCCTTGACATCTGACGAGCAGCCGCCCGCCGTACCCGCGAGCGGCATGGTGTGATCCGGATCCGCCCGCCCGCCGCGGTGACCGCGGTTGGGAGCCGGTCCGGCGGCGGCGACAGGTCATGTGGCACTCATGAGTGCCACTCAAGACATATGAAAGTGTTATCGTGACACTTAAGGATGTCAAATCGGGGATCGGGAGTGGGCCGCCATGGAGACCGGGCCGGCACAGGGGCCGACGGGGCCACAGACGACCCTGCAGCGCCAGAAGCGCCAGGTCACGGTCGACGCACTCGTACACGCGGCTCAGCGCGGACTGACCGAGTACGGCTTCGACGTCACCGTCGACGACATCGCGGCCCTGGCCGACGTGGGGCGGCGCACGGTGTTCCGGCACTTCGCCACCCGCGACGACCTTCTGCTGGCAGCCCTGGCCGCCAGCACCGAGGAGCACATGCGCGGCATTCCCCAGTACCCCGGCGGTGACTGGGAGGCGTGGCTCGCCGAGGTGACGGCCGTGATGCATCGGGTGGCGGCCGACGCGGGCCGGCTCAGCTGGGAGGCCAGAACCCGACGCCTGCCGCCGCGGCTCGCGGCATCCGTCGCCGAGAACCGGGGCGCCATCGAGCGCGTGCACGCGGGCATCGCGGCCACCCTGTGGGAGGCCGCGGGCGGCCGGGGAACGCCGCCGGAGCGGCTACGGCGGATCATGGCCGTGCATCTGAACCCCTTGTTCACCCACACCGTCGTCCACGAGGCCGGCGGGACCGCCGAACTCGCCGCCGAACTGGCGGCGAACGCGATCGCCACCGCTGTACGCCGACTGCTCGACGACCGGACCACATCGCCCTGAATGGCATTCCCCACCGCACCGGCCCGCGTCCACGAGACCGTGACCGGCCAAGGGGACGCCGGTCGCGGCCCCGTCGGCACGGCGGTCGCGGTGTGCGAGGGGCTAACCGCGGCCGGAGTGGCGCGGCGGTCGTACGGAACCGCCGTCCTGGAGTCGGACCGGCCCGGGGCCCTGCGGCCCGAGGGCGTCGTCGGGATTGAGGAGCAGGCACGCCTTCATCGACAGACACCCGCACCCTATGCAGCCCGTCAGTTCGTGCTCCAGGTTCTCGATGGCCCGGCGGCGCTCCTCCAACTGGCCTTTCCAGGCGAGGGAGACGCGCTGCCAGTCCTGATGGGTCGGGGCGCGGTCGCCGGGGAGCGTGGTGAACACGGCCGCGACGTCGGACAGTGGGATGCCGAGGCGTTTGGCCACGATGATCAGTGAGATGCGGCGCAGCATGTGGCGGGGGTACAGGCGCTGGTTGCCGCCGTCGCGCTCGGAGAAGATCAGGCCCTTGCGCTCGTAGAAGTGCAGGGCGGAGGCGGACACGCCAGTCCGATGGACGACTTCGCCGATGCTGAGGTGGTCCTCCGGGCTGGTGCGCAACGCGACCTCCTGGCTCCAGTATGACCTCGTTCAGGCCGCCCGCCGGGGGCGACGGCCCGCGACGAGGACCACGACGACGGCCGACAGCACCAGGCACAGCACACCGATGCCGAGCTGGGTCAGGTGCCACGCCCGGGTGAACGCCGCCAGTTCGGACCCTCGGTGGGCAGCGGTGAGCCGTCCGGAACTGACGGCCGCGGCCCGGCCGCTGTCTCCCAGGCGGCTGGTGAGGAAACCGAGCAGCGCGGCGCCGAACGCGGCGATCACCATGGCCTCGGCAGCGCCGCGCAGCGTGTTGAGGAAGCCCGCCGCCATACCGACGGAATCGGCAGGGACGAGGGACATGGCCTGACCGTCGGTGATGCCGAAGGACACGCCCATGCCGACCCCGATCATCAGCAGCGGGAGCGCGGCGATCACGACAGTGCCCCGGGGACCCAGTGTCACGAGGCAGAGATTGCCCGCGGCGACCAGGAGCAGGGCCAGGACGATCAGCAGGCGTGCCGGGACTCCTTTGGCGACGAGAGTCACCGCGGCCATGGGCATGACCAGCACGGGAGCGGTCAGCAACAGCATCGCCGCGCCCGCCGCGGCTGGGGTGAGGCCGGCGGCGGACTGGAGGTACGTCGGCAGGAAGACCAGCACTCCCAGGAACCCGATCGAGGTCGTCAGGGTGGCCAGGCTCCATCCCAGGAACCCGCGGTTCGCGACCAGCGCCGGGTCCAGGACCGGCGAGGCGCTACGGCGCTGCACGGCGGCGAAGGCGATGAGCGCCAGGAGTCCGCCGCCGGCCGTGCCGACCACGGCAGGGTCGGTCCAGCCGAGGGAGGGCGCCTCCAGCAGGGCGAACATCAGCAGGGCGAGAGCGGCCACGAACAGGATGCTGCCCGCCCAGTCGGTCCGCCCCGCGGCGGACCGGGACTCACGGATCCGCGTCCCGCCGAGCGCCACGAGCAGCGCGATGACGGTGAACACCGCGAAGCTGCCCCGCCAGCCCGTCGCCGAGATCAGCAGACCGGACAGGGTCGGACCGACGGCGATGCCGACCCCCGCCATGGTGCCCATCAGGGCGAACGCCCGGTTGCGGGCGGCTCCTTGGTAACCGGAGGCGAGGAGGGCACCGCCCGCCGCCATGATCCCGGCGCCGCCCGCGCCGGAGACTATGCGCGCCGTGTCGGTGAGCACGATCGACGGGCTCACCGCGGTGGCGAGGAACCCGGCCGAGAAGATCAGTGCCGAGACGACGAAGGTCCTGCGGCGGCCCACCCGGTCCGCGGTCGAGCCGGCGATCAGCGTCATCGCGGCGAACGCCAGGTTGTAGCCGGCCACGACCCAGTTCAGGGCCGGGCCGGAGGCGTTCAGCTCACGCCCGATCTCCGGCAGGGCCACGGCCGTGCCGGAGATCGACATGGCCACCAGCACCACTCCGGCCAGGACCACCGGAAGGGTCAGCGGCGACGGCCGGGCCGCGGCCGGGGCCTTCGCGCCCTCTGCTGCTGTGGATTCCACGGTGTCCGCTCGCTCTCCTCGACGGGACGGGTCGCCGAGAAGCCCACCAGCTCAACCGCGGTTGAGGGCAAGTGACCAGGTGGGGTTGGTGTCGGGTGACCTGGGGGCCGGGCGCGCGGCTCAGGTTCGGCACCGCCGCCGGGTCGGCACCGGTCCCGGTCCCGACCCGGCGTTCGCTGTCTCACGGACCGTCCGCCGACGCGGTCGAGGAGGCCGGGCCCGCCGCGCTCAAGCAGCCGGGTCGGGCGGGGTGAGCACACGTGGCCGCAGGCCGAGCGAGCGGATGTGCCGGGCGATCTCGGACAGCGGAGCCACCCAGGTGTCCCCGCTGTCGACGGCCTGCGCGATCAGTTCGTCCAGGGCGGCGGCGCGGGAGGGGCGACCGGACAGGAACGGGTGCGTGGTCATGACGAAGCACCCTCCTTCCCGCCGCATTGCCTCGAACTCCAGGGTCCAGATCTCCAGCGCCTTGCGGGGGCTCTCGATGAGGCCGCTGCCGGAGACCCCGGGCAGGTAGCAGTACTGCTCCCAGTCGTCGAGGGCCCACTGGACGGGAATCTCGACCAGGGACGACGGACCGCCGGGCACGGCGAGTTCGTAGGGGACATCGGCGTCCATCAGACTGCTGTCGTACAGGAAGCCGCGTTCGGCCAGCAGACGTGGGGAGTTGTAGGTGAGTTCCCACATCGGTGCCCGGTAGCCCACCGGCCGCACCCCGGCCACCGCCTCCAGGGCGTCGAGACCGCGGTCGAGGCAGCCGGCCTCGGTCCCGGCGTCCACCCCGGCCGGCGGCTCGTGCAGATAGCCGTGGTGGGCGATCTCGTGACCGCCGTCGACGATGGCGCGCACGGTGTCCGGGTAGCGGCGGGCGGTGAAGCCCGGCACGAAGAAGGTGCCGCGTACTCCCCGCCGGTCCAGGATGCGGAGCAGCCGAGGGACGCCGACCAGCGGCCCGTAGGACTGGTGGGACATCACGGACATGCGCTGTGCCGCCTGGGGATGCTCGTGCAGCACGGCGGATTCCGCGTCGACGTCGAAGCTGAAACAGGCGGCCGCGCGCCGGCCCCGCGGCCACACCACCGGCTCTGCGGGTTGAGGTGTCATCAGGAGCCCTTCGCACACAGGGAGACGAACTCGTAGGCGATGTTGGCCGCGGCGACGCTGGTGATGTCCGCGTGGTCGTAGGCGGGGGAGACCTCGACGACGTCCGCCCCGACGAGATCGAGGTCCTTGAACCCGCGGATGATGCCGAGCAGTTCCCGGCTGGTCATGCCACCGGCCTCGGGGGTGCCGGTCGCCGGGGCATGGGCGGGATCCAGTACGTCGATGTCGACGGAGACGTACAGCGGGGCGTCGCCGATCCGCTGCCGCAGCCGGTCGACGACATCACGCACCGTCAGCGTGTCGAGGTCGGCGCAGTGCACGATCGTGAAACCCAGCTCCGCGTCGTCCGCGAGATCCTGGGGGTCGTAGAGGGAGCCACGGATGCCGACGTGCGCGCTTGAACCGGGCAGGAACAGCCCTTCCTCCGCGGCCCGCCGGAACGGGGTCCCGTGGGTCAGGGGGGCGTCGAAGTAGGTGTCCCAGGTGTCGAGATGGGCGTCGAAGTGCACCAGGGCGACCGGCCCGTGCACCTGGTTCATCGCCCGCAGCAGCGGATACGCGATGGTGTGGTCGCCGCCGAGGGTGACCAGCCGCTGCCCGTCGCGGATCAGGGCGTGGGCGGCTTCCTCGATCTGCTTGCAGGCCCGGGTGATGTCGAACGGATCGCACGGCAGGTCGCCGGCGTCGACGACCTGCTGGTCGCTGAACGGCATCACGTCGAGCCGGGGGTTGTAGGGACGCAGCAGCCGGGATGCCTCGCGGATCGCGGAGGGCCCGAAGCGGGCTCCGGGCCGGAACGTCACGCCGCTGTCGAACGGCACACCGACGACGGCCACGTCGTGGCCCGGTACGTCCTGGATGCGGGGCAGCCGGGCGAAGGTGGTCAGGCCCGCGTAGCGGGGGCTGGCCTGGCCGTCGGTCTGGCCGACGGGTGCGGTCGTGCCCTCGTCGGGGTCGTTCAGACGCGGCATCGGGTGGTTCCTCCGTTGATCTGGATGGTCTGGCCCACGAAGGAGCCGATGCGGAAGTCGGCGAGCAGGGCCACCGCGGCGGCGATCTCCTCCGGCCGGCCGATCCGGCCGAGCGGAATGCCGTCCGCGTAGCGCCGGCGCATGGCGTCCAGGGGCAGTCGGGCGGCCCGGGCGTCGACCTGGAGCTGAGGGGTGTCGACCACGCCCGGTGCGACGGCGTTGACGACGATGCCCTCCGGTGCCAGCTCCCGGCCCAGGCTCTTGACGAGGGAGATCAGCCCGGCCTTGGAGGCGGCGTAGGCGCCGGCCTCGGGCCAGCCGGTGACGCCCCATTCGGAGGCGAGCACGACGATCCGGCCCCGGCCGCGGCGGCGCATGCCGGGCAGCACGGCCTGTACCAGGTGGAAGGTGCCGCTGAGGTTGGTGTCGACGACCTGCCACCAGTCGTCCTCGTCGTGCCCGGTGAAACCGCCCATGGTCATGTAGGCCGCGTTGCACACCAGGACGTCGATGTCACCGATCTCCCGGTGCAGCCCGTCGACCAGGGCGCGCACCTGCTCCCGGTCGGCTATGTCGGCGGGAGCGGGCACGCCGCCCGTCGCGGCGGCGACGGCGTCCAGGGCGGGCGTGCGCACCCGGTCGTTGACGGCGACGCGGGCTCCGGCCTCGGCCAGGCGGACGGCGACGGCCTGCCCGATCCCCTGTGCTGCTCCGGTGACCAGGGCGGTCGCGCCCGCCAGGGTTCGTGTCGGGTTTCCCATGGTCAGATCACGGCTCCACTGTTGGGGGAGAGGACTTCACCGGTGCAGAACGTGCCCTCCTCAAGGAGGAACCGCACGGTGGCGGCGACCTCGTCGGGACGCCCGAGCCGCCGGGCCGGCAGAGTCGCCAGATACTCCGGTGCCCGCCAGGGCGAGTCGGCGGCGAGCAGCGGGGTGTCGGTCGGGCCGGGGGCGACCGCGTTGACGCGGACTCCGCGAGAGGCGAACTCGGCCGCCAGGCTGCGGACGAGCCCGATGACCGCGCCCTTGGCCGCGGCGTAGTGCGCATCGCCCTCGCCGCCGCCGATCGCCAGCTCGGACGAGATCGCGACGACACTGCCGCCACCGCGTTCGGCCATGGAAGGCAGCACCGCCCGCGCGGTGTTGGCCAGCCCGCCGAGATGCACCCGCAGCATCCGCGTCCACTGCTCGGGGGTGATCTCGGCGACCGGCGCGGACGCGTAGTGGCCGGCCGCGCTCACCAGCGCGTCGATGGGACCCAGCGCCGCTTCCGCGCGGCCCACCGCGGTGCGCACGGAATCCGCGTCCGCGACGTCACCGGCGAGCATCAGGGCGGTCCCCGCGTCCCGCGGCGGGCGGAGGTCGATGCCGGCGACGGCCCATCCGGCCGCGCCGAGTTCCGCCGCGATGCTCCGGCCTATACCGCTGCCCGCGCCGGTGACGAGGGCCACTCGCTGCGAGGTGTGCGTGCTCATGCTGATCCCTTTCGCACGTCTCCCGGTACTCCCGGGCTGGTGACCGGCTGCGTGGGGGCGGCCGGGGCCGCCCCGGGACCGTCCGCGTGGAGGCGGTCGGCCAGTGGTTGCTTGATTCGCTTGCGGACGAAGGCGAAGACGAGGGCACCGGCGACCGCGAGCAGCGCGGTCGTGAGGATCATGCTCCACCGCAGGTACCAGGTGTCGCCCATGGACGAGCGCGGCCAGGCGATGTTGACGGTCTGGGCGATCGCCCACAGGGCGGCGAGCAGGGTCACCGGGGTGCCCCAGCGGCCGAGGCTGAAGGCCCCGGGCCGCCATTTCCCGCGCAGCCGGGCGATGGCCGCACCCACGACGGGGACGCCGAAGGCGATCTGGAAGCCCATGGTGGTGAAGTTCACCAGCACCCCGTAGAGGCTGGAGCCGGCGAGCAGGACGAGCACGGCCGCGACGACGCCGGTCAGCGCGATGGCGTTCACCGGGAGCCGCTCGGGACCGGCCAGCTTCGCCAGTTTCCTCGAACCCGGCAGGGCGTTGTCCCGGGCCGAACCCCAAAGACAACGTGAGACGGCCGCTTGGACGGCGAGGAAGCTGGACAGGAACCCGATCACGAACAGCACCAGCAGCGGCCGGGCGATCACCGATCCGAGCTGGCTGACCAGCGTCCGGGTCACCGGGTCGCCGGTCTTGGCCGCCATCACGTGCTGGAGGTCGGGGATGGCGAGGACCAGGGCGACGCTGGAGTACATCACGATCGCCGCCACACACAGCAGCGACAGGATGATCGCCTTGGGCACGTTGCGCTCCGGTTTCTCCACCTCCTCGGCGATGGAGCCCGCCGCCTCGAAGCCCACGAACGACCACCCGACGTAGGCGGTGGCGACCAGCAGCGGCCCGCCCAGCCAGGAGCCGGTGCTCTGGGTGCCGAAGCCGTCGACGAGCACGTGCAGCGGATTGACCCGGTGGAACAGCAGCAACAGGGTGCTCAGGCCCACCGAGCCGACGACCTCGCAGACGATGCTGGCCACGACCATCACCTTCAGGACCCTGCGGCCCACCATGTTGGCGACGCTCCCCGCGGCCAGGATCGCCATCGCGGCGCCGACGGTCACCGTGCGTCCGGGGTCGTCCACCCCGAGCGCAGGCAACAGGAAGCCGGCCGCCCCGTACGCCAGGGTGGACAGGGCGATCGTGAGCCCCCAGGCGTACGCCCAGGCGGCCACCCACCCCCACGAGGTGCCCCGCACGTGCCGGGCCCACTGGTAGACGCTTCCCGCGTACGGCCACCGCGAGGAGAGCTCACCGAAGACACACGCCACGAGCAGCTGTCCGACCAGCACGATCGGGAAGGCCCACACGAAGGCCGGGCCCGCCGAGAACAGCCCCAGGGTGAAGATCGCGTACAGCGCGACGATGGGGGACACGTCCGCGAAGGCCAGGGAGAAGGCCGAACGCAGGCTGAACCCCCGGTTGAGGCGGCTCTCGCCCCCGTCGTCCGTCGTCGCTCCGGCGCCCGCTGTCCGGGACGCAGCCGGATGCTCGGTCATCCGCCGTCTCCTTGCCTGCCCCGTCCAGGGGGCCTCACGTCACTGTCCGTCCATCCGGGAGGCCGGACTGCAGGGAGTCTGCGGCGCGGCAGGCGGAAGCTCCACCGCGCGAAAACCACAATCGCAGATTGCCATTTGAGTGATCGCACAACACAATCACTGGGAACACACAAACCCCGCGGAGGAGCCGTGCGTGCCACCGTCGCAGACGTGCTGAACCTGCCCCACCTGCGTCTCGCCCTCTTCGCCGGTGCGTCGGGCCTGGACAGAACCGTCTCCTGGGCTCACGCCTCCGATCTCGACAGCCCGTGGGACTGGATGGCGGGCGGCGAACTGCTGATGCGCAACGGGCGCACGCTCCCGGCGGACGGCGCCGCCCAGGCCGCCCTGCTGCACAGCTGCGCCGACGCCGGCGCCAGCGGCATCGTGGTCGGCGAGGACCCTCAGATGCCCGCACTGCGCGGCGCACTGCGCGCGGCCGCAGAGGAACGGGACCTGGCCGTGCTCACCGCGTCGTACTCGGTCAGTTTCGCCGCGGTGGCGCGTGCCGTCGCCGACGCCAACTCGGGCGAGGACTCCGCGCGCTTCGGCCAGATCGAACGGATCTACGGCGCGCTGAGGGACACCCTGGGCGGCCGGACCGGTGACTCACCCATCGCCCGGCTGGGCCGTGATCTCGGCTGCCGTCTGCTGCTGCTCGACACCTCCACCGGCCACCCCGTCGACCCGACGGCCCCGGAACCGGACCCCGCGCTGCGCGAGGCACTGCTCGCCGGCATCGGCGCACACGACGGCCGGATCCCCGGAGTGCTGCACCTCCAGCCGGCCGGCCGCACCACGGCACTGGCGGTGGAGGTCCCCGCCGCGGAACCCGCGGTCCTGGTCGCCGTGGACCTGCCCGGCATGGACACCTCCCTGCTGCACCACCTGGCCACCGCCGCCGCCGTGGAAACCGCCCACCAGGCGATGGTCCGGGAACACGAGCGCCGTCTGGGCGCCGAACTCCTCGCCCATCTCTTCGACACCCGCATCGACGGCCCCACCGCCCGCCGGGAGCTTTCGGCCACCGGACTCGATTCCGCCCACGCCCTCGTCGTGGCCGCACACCACGACGACGGCCCAGGACAGCGGGATCTCCACCTGACACTGAGCCGCCGCCGCATCCCCCACCTGCTCCTCAAACGCGGCGACCTGTTCCTCGCCCTGCTGCGCGACGACCCGAGCGACCTCGCCGCCCTGCACCACAGGCTCGGACCGCGGACGGCACTCGGCGTGAGCACCACCGTCGGCAGCCCCGAGCGGATCCCCGCGGCCCGGCGCGAGGCGGTGTGGGCCCTGTCCCTGGCCCGCACCTCACCCGAGCGGAGGGCCCGCTACGGCGACGAGACGACCTACACGGTGCTGCGCAGCATCGAGGAGGCACAGACGGTCGCGGACCGGGTCCTCGGCCCGCTGCTCGACTACGACGAGGCCAACGGGACCGACCTGACCGGTTCGCTGGAGACCTTCCTGCGGCACCGCCGGTCGTGGCAGCGGACAGCGGCCGCCCTGAACGTGCACAAGCAGACGGTGATGTACCGGATGCAGCGAGTGGAACAGCTCACCGGCCGCCTGCTCGCCGAGACCGCCGACCTCACCGAACTGTGGATCGCCTTCCAGGCCCGGGCCCTGCTCTCCGGCACCACGACGTCCTGATCCGGTGCCCGGACTACTTCAGCCCGCTGAGCATGACGCCGCGGATGTAGTACTTCTGCAGCAGCAGGAAGAAGACCAGGACCGGAAGGACGCTCAGGACCAGTCCGGCCATGACGACGGGCAGCGTGCGGGTCGGGTCGACGTAGTCCTGCAGGAGCTGGATGCCGACCGGCAGGGTCATCACCTCCGGGTCGGCGGTCGAGACGAGCAGCGCCCAGATGTACTCGTTCCAGGCGTCCACGAAGGTCAGCAGCCCGAGCGTCACCACCACCGGCCTGGTCTGCGGCACCACGATCCGCCACCACACGGCGAACTCGCCGGCCCCGTCGAGCCGCGCCGCCTCGATGACCTCGTCCGGGATCGACACCATGAACTGGCGCATCAGGAAGATCCCGAAACCGTTGACGAGGAACGGCATGGCGAGCGCCGCGATGCTGACGGTCAGGCCCGCCCCGCCCTGCCCGAACAGGTCGTTGCCGCCCGCCAGCGGCCAGTGCACCAGGATCAGGAAGTGCGGGACGAAGAACAGGAACGGCGGGAACATCATCGTCGACAGCACGAGACGGAAGACCAGGTCCCGGCCGGGGAAGCGCAGTTTGGCGAGCGCGTAGCCGGCGAGCGACGACGTGAGCAGCACCGATCCGGTGATCACGGCGGTGGCGACGACGCTGTTGCGAAAGAGCACCGGCAGATCGAGCTGGTCGATCGCTGCCCGGTAGTTGGACAGGTCGAACGCCTCGGGCAGGAACCGGTAGGGCAGCGTGCCCGCTTCGCCGGGCCCCTTGAAGGACGTCATCACCATGTCGAGGAACGGCACCACTGTGAGGACGGCGCCGGTCACGACGACCAGATACGACAGCCACGGGAAACGGCGGCGGCTCACGCGTCCTCCCCCGTGCGCCGGAAGAACCACAACTGCGCCAGGGTGACCACGAGGACCACCAGGAACAGCACGAAGGCGGCGGCGCTCGCGGTGCCCCAGTCGCCGTACGAGAAAGCCTGCCGGTACATCTCCAGTGCGGCCACGTTCGTCGCGTCACCCGGTCCGCCCCTGGTCATCACGGTGATCAGCGCGAAGGACTGCAACCCGGTGAGGAACTGGGTGACGCACACGAACAGCAGGGACGGCCGCAGCAGCGGCAGCGTGATCTTCCAGAAGACGGTGACGGGCCCGGCGCCGTCGAGCGCGGCGGCCTCGTAGTACGACTCGGGAACGGACTTCAGCCCGGCCGTCAGGACGAGGATCGCCGAGCCGGCCGAGGCCCATGCCTGGACGACCACCACCGAGGGCAGCGCGGTGTCCGGGTCCTGAAGGAACGCCACCGAGCCGAGTCCGAGGGCGTTGAGCACGCCGTTGACCAGGCCGCCCGGCTCGTACATGTACTTCCACACGTTGCCGACGGCGACGACGGTCGTCACGATCGGCAGGAAGTACAGGGTGCGCCACAGCCCCTGGAACCGCAGTCTGTCGATGCAGACGGCCACGAGCACCGAGCCGGCGAGGGTGAGGGCCACGGTGCCCAGGGCGAACAGCAGCGTGTTGGTGAGGATCGGCGTCAGGAACGTCGACCCGTCCGCGAAGAGACCGGCGAAGTTGTCCAGGCCGACCGGATCGATGTCACCGAGGTCGAAACCGGTCCAGCGGGACAGGGACAGCAGCAGCGCGAAGCCGAGCGGCAGGATCAGGAAGACCACGAAGAACAGCAGTGTCGGCGCCAGGAAGAGATAGGCGACGACGGCCTGGCGGCGCCGGCGCCGGGCCGGGCCGCGGTCGTCGTCGGCGGCGGCCCCGGCGGAGCGCGGGTCGTGCGTCCGCTCGGTCGTCACCGACGTCAGCGTGTTCACCATGCGCGGGACATCTCCTGATCGACCTGACGGCGGGTGGTGCGCAGCGCCTCGTCGACCGACTGCTGACCGGTCCACAACGCCTCGATGTTCTTGCGCAGCAGCGACTTGGCCTGCTGCGCGCCCGGCCCGTTCGGCTCCGGCACCGCGTACCCCAGGGCGTCCAGGAACGGGCGCAGGTTGGGGTCGCCGTCCCCGCTCAGGAGCGTGCGCATGTCGTCGGCACGGCCGGTCATGGAACCGGCCGACACCTGGAGCGAACTCATCCGGGTCGCCGCCGCGCCCTTCCGGGCGCTTTGCACCCCCACCTTCTCGGTGTTGAGCCAGCGCAGGAACTCCCATGCCTCGCGGGGGTGTTCGCTGGCCGCGTTGACCCCCAGCATGAAGCCGGTGGCGAGTGTGGCCCGCTCGTCGGCCATGTCGGGGAGGGGCAGCGGCGCGACACCGACGTCACGGTAGTCCTTGCCCATCAGGGCCTTCAGGCTCCCGGTCCACCAGCCAGCGCTGACCACCATGGCCACCTGCCCGGACGGGAACGCCTTGTAGACATTGACGCCGGGGGCGCTCGCGCCGTTGGCGACGAGCCGGTGCTCCAGGTCGAACACGGCCCGGCCGGCCGCGGAGTCGATGGTGGTGCTCCTGCCGTCCGCGGAGACGAACGTCCCGCCGGCGGCGCCCAGCAGCGCCAGGGTCTGACCGACGGTGGTGGAGTCGTCGATGGTCGACAGCCCGAACCCCTGGACCAGCGTGTTGCCGTACCGGTCCCGTTCGGTGGTGCGGTAGGCCGTCTCCTCCAGCTCCCGCCAGGTGCGCGGAGGGCCGTCGACGCCGGCCTCACGCAGCAGCCGCCTGTTGTAGTACAGGGCGTACGTCTGCACCTCGGTGGGGTAGCCGTAGACCGTGCCCCGCACCGACGAGGAGCGGGCCGCAGCCCCGCCGTAGCGGCGCGTGATCTCCTCGGCGTGCTCGGCCGGAGCGGGGCGCAGGACACCGGCCCGGACGAGCTGGCCGTTCCACAGGCAGTACGGGTGGAGGATGTCGGTGCCCTGGCCCGCGGCCTGCCGGACCATGAACGTGGTCAGCAGGTCGGTGAACTCGACGGCTTTCGTCATGACCTTGATCCGGTCGTGCGTGGCGTTCCACTCGTCGACCGGGCCTTGCAGCGCCGCCTTGAGCGCCCCGCTCGCATAGTGGGACAGCAGGGTGAGGACGATGGGATCACCGGGGCGCCCGGTGCCCCGGTGGGGCGCGGCGCAGCCGGACGCGAGCAGCGCCGAGGGCAGCGCGAGCGCGAAGTGACGGCGGCTCAGTCCGCCGGTGCGGCGGGACGACGTCATCGGGCGGTCTCCCGGCGCATCACACGGAACACCCGGGTCGTGGTGAAACCGGCCGTGTGGTACAGCCGGCCCGCCGGGGACCGCTCGCCGGTCCACAGGAACCACGCCGAGTGCGCACCGCGCGCCCGCATCCGCTCCAGCACCAGGTGGAGCAGGACCTTGCCGAGTCCGGCGCCGCGCAGTTCCGCCAGCACGCCGAACGGGCCGAACCGCTCGTCCGTGGACCCGTACGCGCCGTGCATCGCCCAGCCGGCCAGGCGGCCCGCGGGGTCCCGGGCGACGACGATCCGGTCGAGCGGCGTGCCCACGGCCAGGCAGTCCCGGATCGCGCGCGCCCAGTCCGGGCTGAACCGCTGCCCGGCGAGCGCCAGCAGTTCCACCAGGTCGTCGTCGGCCGGGGTGGCGAACCGGTGGCCCCGCGCCGTCAGTTCGTCGAAGCGGCGCGCGACGTCGTCCGGGAGGCGGTAGCCGACCAGACACCGGTCCATCGCCGCTGCCTCGTACAGCGTGCGAAAGCCCAGGGACTCAAGGAGCCCGGCCGCTTCCGGATACGCCGCTCCGTCCAGGCCGGGCAGGACGTAGTTCGGGGTGTACGAGGAGAAGTCCACCCGGGTACGGCCGTGGCCGTGCAGCCAGTCGAGGGCGTCGGTCAGCAGCTCGCGGCCGAGGCCGCGCCCGCGGGCGGCCGGGTCGACGAAGAAGAACGGGATCCAGCCCTGCTCCGGTTCCAGGTCGGTGCCGGACATCGGTGTCAGCCGGCGCACCGCGTAGGCGGCGCCGACGACACGGTCGCCGTCGACCGCGATCCGCAGCCCTTCAGGGTCGAAGTTGGCGTCGAGCAGGACCGTCGAGCGGAAGCGGTCCGGGGTGACCGGGTCGGCGGGCGCGGCGCGGCACCACGCCGCCACCAGCTGCGGGCCGTCGCCCGCACGAAAGCCACGCGTCCTGGCCCGGGTCTTCGTCGTGCGATCGGTCATCGACGGGTCTGTCCTTCCCTGCGCGGGCCACCGTCAAGTCAGCGCCACCGCATGCCTTTTGGGACACGGGCGAGTCGTCGTGCCGCGGGGTTGGTTCGCCGCCGCTGAGACCGCCCGCACGGAGAGTAGGGGCGGGCCCGGGTATCGGCACGCGCGCGCACGTACGGCACCTGGACCTGTCGTCGCTCCGGCCGGTTCCGTACGGCCCGGTCCCGGGGCCCAACGGCTTCCCGGTCGTCACCGCGAATCGGGCGTCCGCGCTCATCCCTTGCCCCCGTCTGCCGGTGACCTCTCGAAGCAGTGGTAGCAAATTTAGTTGTATGTCCGGTAATTGTGCAATGATCCGCCGGTGTCACCCGCCGGGAGAGCCGTAAGAATCTCCGTGTGCCGGCCGGAGCGGCGTGGCGGCGGGAATGCCTTCGAAGGTCATTCACCGGACGGCGTTCAGAGGCTTCGGCGGTCGCCTCTTTCAGGTCAGGCGTCCGGGATCCGACGGAGTGTCAGATCACTAAAAATGACAATTGCGCACTATCTTCCACGGTTGACGGGCCTGAGCGCCCTGCCCTGCCGGTCCCGGCGCGCCACGCACACGGACCGGGGTCCGTCATGTCCGGCCCGCCCGGTTTCCGCCCGCCCGAGGACCGTCCGCCGAGAGAGAGACCGTCATGCGCCCATTTCCCAAGGTGGCTCGGCTCCTGGTTGCCTTGGCGCTTGCCGTGACCTGGCTGTCCGGCTGTGACGCGCCGCAGTCCGAGCGGGCGGGAGCCGACGTGTCGCCGGCCGGGCAGCACACCAAGGGCGCCGACCTCCAGAACCCCCCGGAGATGGTGAGCCGGAACGGGGTGCTGCGGACCACCCTCGTGGTGGAGCGGCGCAAGGTGTGGGTGGGCGACCGGAAGCTGTGGGCGCTGACCTACAACGGCCGCTACATGCCGCCCACGCTCCGTGTCCAGCCGGGCGACCGCATCGAACTGGCCATGGTGAACCGCGTCGGGAAGAAGTGGCAGGGCGTCACGCCGGACACCAACCTGCACACACACGGGCTGCACGTCTCCCCGCGCCGGCCGGCCGACGACATCTTCCTCTCCATCAAGCCCAACACGACCTACAACTACACCTACCGGCTGCCGCGGGACATCACACCGGGCACGTACTGGTACCACTCGCACATCGACATGTACTCGGCCCCGCAAGTGGCCGGCGGTGAATCGGGCCTCATCATCGTCGACGGGCTGCGGAAGTACCTGCCGCCCTCCCTGCGCGACATCACGGAGCGCGTGGTCGCCCTGAAGGACAATCAGATCCAGGGCGACGAGATCCATGTCTATCCGCTGAAGATCCAGCCCCCGACCAACCGCACGGTCAACGGCCAGCAGAATCCCGTGATCCGGATCCGTCCGGGGGAGACCCAGCTGTGGCGGCTCGCCAACATCGGCGCCAACATCTACTACAAGCTGCACCTCAAGGGGACCACCTTCCACGTGATCGCGCAGGACGGTTATCCCGTCCACCGGATCTACTCCACGGACACGCTGATCATCCCGGCCGCCGCCCGGTACGACGTGCTGGTGCAGGGAGGCGAGGCGGGCACCGCCCAGCTGGAGACGCAGCCGTTCTACACCGGGCCGGCGGGCAACAGCTTCCCGCAGGTGAACCTGGCGACGGTCGCCACCGGCGGTTCCCCGGTGGCGCGGGCCGCTCTCCCGTCCCTCTTCGGGCCCCTCGACGACCTCACCCACGCCCGGATCGCCGACCGCAAGACGATGGTGTACACGGAGCAGGAAAACCCTGACAAGTACTACATCAACGGCAAGTACTACGACCCGAACCGCATCGACTTCGTCTCCCGGCTCAACACCGTCGAGGAGTGGACCGTCACCAACGACACGCAGGAGGACCACTCCTTCCACGTCCACACCAACCTGTTCCAGGTGATGTCCCTGAACGGAAAGCCGGTGGACCCCGCCTACGCCTGGCACGAGACGGTCAACATCCTGCGTGGACAGAAGCTCGTCCTGCGGATCCGGTTCAAGGACTTCACCGGGCGGACCGTGCTGCACTGCCACCTCCTCAACCACGAGGACATGGGGATGATGTCGGTCCTGGACATCGTCGACGGCAGCACGGGTCCTGGAAAGGGCGACGAGAAGTGACCGCGGGCCCCGGATCGGCCGGGTGCCGCTCAGGGGCCGTGAACTCGGTCCGTCGGCGGACACCGGCCCGAGGGCCGTCGGCCGGAGGAGGAGTCGCGGACGCGTCGGGACGGCGGTGACGGGCCCGCGGGCGGGCGGCGTCGCCCGGTTCCGCTCCGCCTCGGCGTGGCCTGCCTGACCTGCGGCGGACAAGGGCGTTGCGGAACGCGGCTGCCACGAACGCGCCCACCAGGGGCGCCAGCAGGTAGACCCAGAGGAAGTCCAGCCGCCCGGCGGCGAGGGCCGGTCCGAACTGGCGGGCCGGGTTGACCGACCCACCGGTCGTGGTCCCCAGCAGGGCGATCGCCGCTCCGATCAGGAGCCCGACGAGCCAGGGGACCAGCGGCACCAGTCCGGGCACCGCGAGGAACACCCCGACGAGCAGAACGATGATCCCCATTGAGGTGGCCTCGCCGGCGAACAGCGCTCCGGCGGACCAGCCGGGCCCGGGTTGCAACGCGGCGTCGCTGACCGGCGGTCTGCCCAGGGCCGGGCCCCATACGGCGCGGCCCGCCAGCGTGCCCAGGAGGGATCCGGCGAGCTGCGCCACGCTGTACGGGACTACCGCGGCGCCGGGAAAGAGGCCGAAGCGCCACATGGCAAGCGAGATGGCCGGATTGATGTGCCCACCTGATGCCTTTCCGGCCGGGCTGAGGATCAGCAGCGCGAGCAGCACCCCGACACACGCGCCGATGACGAGCAGCTCCTGGTGGATCCCGGGGATCGTGGCCGACACGGGCGACGGGCCCGCGACCCAGCGCACGATCGTGGTCACACCGAAGAGGAGCACCGTCGCGAGCAGGCACTCCGAGGCGCTGCCCCGTGCCACCGTTCGCCAGGTGAGCGCGGTGGCGGGGGCGGTGCGGTCCGGTGAACCGTTCGGTCCGGGGGCCAGGCTCATGAGGGCGGGTTCCGGGGTGGGTCCTCCAGCGCGGATGGACGAGGAGCCGGCTTCATGGGCAGATGACGACGCGGCCACGGATCCCGTTCTCCACCGCGAGGTAGGCGTCCTGGCCGTGCTCCAGACCGTAGCGGCCGGTGATGGGCGGCGGGGTGAACTGTCCGGATTCGAAGAAGGGTGTGAGCCGTTGGAGCCGGGCGCCCGACTCGACGACGTCGTAGCGTGCGCTGTTGCAACCGAGGACGCGGCTCTCGTTGCGGTACAGGGCGACCAGGTCGGTCTGCACGGTCCGCGTGCCCACGGCGCTGATCACCACGAGCCGGCCGCGCGGGGCCAGGGAGGCCAGTGCGGCGGGTGTGGTGACACCGCCGACGGCGTCGTACACCACGTCCGCGCCCCTGCCGCCGGTGAGCTGCTTGATCTGGCCGGCGATGTCCTGCGGGGCGCCGTCCAGCGCGACGAACTCGTCGCTGACGGTTGCGGCCGGGCTCCCGTCGGCCGGGTGCGCCCGGGCCAGACCGATCACATGCGCGCCGAGGGCGTGGGCGATCTGGGCCACGGCGCGGCCGACGCCGCCGGAGACACCGAACACGGCGATGGTCTCGCCCTTGGTCAGCTGGGCGGCCTCGACGGCACCGAGCCAGCCGGTGACGAAGTTGACGCCCACGGTCGCGGCCTCCTCGAAACTCAGCCGCTCGGGCTTGCGGGCCAGCGCCGCCGCCGGAACGGTGATCGTCTGCGCGTGCGAGCCGTCGCGGGTGAAGCCGACGTCGCCTCCGGTGCCCCAGACCTCGACGCCGGCCCAGTCACGGGGGCCGTCGATGACGACGCCGGCGAAGTCGCGGCCGGGAATGCGGGGAAGGGTGGTGTCCTCGAACTGGCCGGCGATGTTCTTCAGGTCCGACGGGTTCACCGAGGCGGCCCGGACGGCCACCACGGCCTCGCCGTCCCCCGGCACGGGGTCGGGCAACTCGGCGAGCGACAGGACTCGGGGATCGCCGAAGCGGTCGAAACGCAGAGCACGCATGACGGGACCTTTCTGGGCTGGGCAGGTTTTTCAGTCCGCCGTGTGGCGCCCCCCCACACCACCCAGCATGACGCGTCCGTTTCATCGCGTCCAGCGAAAGGATTTGATGAAAACTATCTTGATTGAAGATAGTGAGGGTCGGAGGCTCGCGGCGGCTGGGATTACCGCGGCTCCGGCCGGTCCGCGGACGGAACCTGTGGTGCTTTCCGGCCATTCTCAGGTTCCGTCCCCGCCCGACGAGGGGCCGTGCGCCCGTACCGGGAATCGGGACTCAGGCGAAGGCCGGGTCGTACCGGCCGTACCGCCGCCCCTCCGGGTCGAAGGCGAAGCCGAAGTAGTTCTTGTAGAAGGTGAAGTGCCTGCTGAAGCCGCTGTTGATGTGCATCAGCGGACGGGGGCCGGTGTCGGGTTCGGCGTAGGTGCCGATCAGCCCGCCGAACGTCCTCCGCCGGGAGGCGACCGCGAGGGCGTGGCTGTAGGAGGACAGGAGGTATTTGCGGAAGAACCGCTTCATCTCACCGAAGGTCACGTCGACCTCCCGATGGCCGGGGAAGGTGGTGCCCAGACCTTTTTCGAGCACGTAGATCTGGCCCTGAGTGAGATTGCGGAACGCCAGGGCCTTGCCGTCCGGAAGACCGGCGGACCGGTATTCGGGGTGGAATTCCAGCTTGGTCAGGATCTGGTGGACGGTCTCGTCGAACGCGCAACCCCAGGTCCAGTTGATGCCGTCGGGGTGATAGGCGGCCTGGAAAGCGGCGAGTTCCACGGGCTCCATGTTCGCCGCGTGGAAGTCCTTCGCACGCGGATCCTTGTCGTCGGGGTCACGCCCGGAACGGGAGGTTCTTGGGCGGCAGTTCGTACCCCGCCACCAGGACGAAGTGTTTCATCCGCTAGTCCTCGACCCACTCGCCCTGGGCGTTCTGCACCCAGCGGGGCAGCCGGTCGTCGGCGCGGAGCCGTACGAGGCTGGTGGGGATGCGTACGGTCCAGTGCTCGCCCTGGGGGATCTCGTCACCGGGCCGGTCGAGCCGTTCGGCGATCTCGTCGGCGATCGGCAGGTACAGCGGGCTCGACACGGTCGGGAGGGGGCCGCCGTTCCACAGTTCGCCGAAGTTCATGAAGTGGTCGATGGCACCTTCGAAGCCGAAGCGGGCGGGGACCGTGACCCGGCAGTACCCGGCCTTGAGGAACTGGTTGAACAACGGGTCGGGGTCGTCGTACGCGAGGCGCTCGTCCCACTGGCCCTTCCGGCCCCAGAAGTACGGGTACGCGACCCACGTCGCAGTTCTTGCGCAGTTCGTGGGCGATCAGCTCCTGGTTGGCCTGCGGGTTGCGGCCCTCGATGGCGACACCGGCCTCCAGGGTCAGGGCGGCGAGCTTCTCCTCGTACTCGGCGAGCCGGGCGCGGTAGGCGGTGGTCAGCTTGGCGTGGGTCTCCGCCCGCCACTTCTCCATCGCGCGCTCGGTGCGCCTGCACTTGACCTCGACGGCCACCGCGACCTGGGAGAGACGGAAGGTGTCGACGGCGACCGGAAGGGAGCCCTGCTCCTCGTCCAGCATGGTGATCCACACCCAGCTGTCCCCCGGACCGAACCGGTGCGTCCTGCGACCCACCGCGACGTCCAGGGAGTGCTGGCTCTCCCAGATGTTGCACAGGTAGGCCACGGACCCCTGGAACGCCTGGTAGCCCTCGTCGACGGTGATCTGGCCGGAGTGGTTGTAGTTGGTCTTGCTGTCCCCGCCGCCCGCCTTGAAGTCGAAGGACTTGGTCACGTACGTCTCGGGCGGCGGGGTGACGTCCGTCGCCTGGTACGCCTGCACCCAGTAGTGGTAGTTGGTCTCGTCGACCTGGTTCGCCTGGAGGGTGAAGGACGGCGGCTTGTCGAGCTGGACGGCTCCCGCGTGCGCCGACTGGAGGGTGTGGATGAGGAACGCGGCGGGTTCCGGGATCATGAAGTCGAACATGGTGCGCAGCCCGTAGTTGAACATCTGCGCCTGGTACACCTTGTTCACCCACTGGTAGACACCGGAGATGTGCTCGATGCCGGGGTTGTTGTCCAGGGTGTGGGTGTTCTTCTCGGTGACCTCGGTGGTGACCCGCAACGAGGTGCGCTCCAGCACTCGTTCGGCGATCTTGCTGGCACTGCGCTGGGTGACGTCCTGGGAGAAGTCGGAGGCCGACTTGGTCGCTTCCTCCTTCGACCGGGAGACGGAGCCTTCGGCGGAGGCCGAGAACTCCACCGTGGGTCCGTACTTCCCGGAGACCGTCAGCCCGGCCTTCAGCGCCGCGTCCTCCTTGATGACGGCACTGGACTCCCGGCTCATCTCGAAGCGGTCGGTCGACTCCAGCTCACGCTCCTCGGAGGTGGTCGTCTCCGTCTCCCGCACCGTGATCTGCTCGGTCTCCTCCCGCCGGGTGTGCTCGCGCAGTTTGGTCTCGCCCTTGAGCACGTTCTCGATGTGGGCGATGTCGGCGCCCTCGTAGCCGATCAACTGCTGCCGGACCACGAGGAGATCGGCGACTCCGGACGGCTTCACGCTGCCCTGGGCGGCCGGAACGCGCTCACCCTCCAGCGGGATCTGCTCGATCGGATCCAGTTCGCCGACGGTGATCGCGTTCCACACCGACGGCAGCGGTGTGGAGGTGGTGACCAGCGTGCCGCCGATGCGCCGTACGCTGCGTCTGGCCGGCTTCCCGAACAGCTTCTCCAGCTCGGCGGCCGTCTGGTCGACCTCGCTCTGGAGCAGGGCGACGATCCGGTCCAGCGGCTGGGCGCTCACGTCGATGCCGCGTGCCGTCAGCAGGGTCCGGGTGGCCTCCGACAACTGCTGCGCCGCGTTCGGTCCGAGCCGGAAGCTCAGCTCCTTGAGGACCGCCGGGATGAAGCCGGGGCTGCCCGCGAGCAGGTCCGGCTTGGCGCCGAAGACCTCGCCGGCGAGCTGCGCGGCTCCGGCCACGACCGTGGGCTGCGCGGGATCCGGCGGGGGCTCCTCGGCCGCGGCTTCAGCGCTGGTGCCGCCGACCACGCCGCCGCCGGTTCCCGTACCCGCGCCCAGGGCCCGCAGGTTGGCCTCCGCGAGACGGCTGTGGAAGCTGATCTGACGGGCCAGTTCGGCGGGCGGGGTGTAGTCGGCGGGCGGCAGCACCTCCGCCGACTCGCTCTGCGCGGAGATGCTGAAATGCTCGCCGCCCAGGCCGGTGAGTTCGCCGATCGCCGTACGCAACTGCCGGTAGACCCCCAGCAGTTGCTCCGCTCGTGCTCGCCGGACCCCGGCGGCCTCGGCCTCCTTCTCCCGCTGCCTGCGTTCGGCCTGGAGGGTGGACAGAACGGGTTCGAGTCCGGTCGCACCCGGCAGCCGCAGCGGACGCCTGCGGGCCCGCCGCAACTCCTGGGGGCCGGCCGGGAAAGCGGTGTGTGTCACGAGGCGCGAGACGATCTCCAGGTGACGCAGCTGACGGACGAGTTCTTCCAGCGGTCTGGTGTGCTCGGCGGGCAGGTACTTGATGGCCAGCACACTGTCCCGGAGCCGGGCCACGGCATCCTTGTACGGTGCGCTCTGCACGACGTCCGCCGGGGCCGCGCCGAACGCGTCCCGGGCGGCGGCGATCACCGTGTCCCGCAGCGAGGGCGGTAACGGCGCGGCGGGGCCGGGTCTCGACCGCTGCCGCCGCTGCTCTCGCCGAGGCCAGGGCGGGCAGCCGGTCGAGCGTGGCCGCGAACCTGGCCGTCTCCTTGGCGAGAGGGGCCTGCTCGGGCTTGCCGACGAACAGCGGGCCGACGACGTACGCGCCGACCACCCGCCGCAGTTCGGGGCGGGGGTCCGGCGTGCTCGACGCGACGGACAGGGCCCGCTGGAAATCGGTCTGCTGGGACAGTCCGACGCTCGGGTTCCCGGGGTCCTGCGTGATGGCGGGGCGTAACAGGGCCAGACGGAAAAGAGGTTCCATGGTGACTCCTGCGGGGGTGGCTGGGCGCCGTTCGCAGCCCGATCCGGCGCCTCCTGGCGTACTCACTATGCGGTGGTCCACCGGGCCCAGGGCTGAAGTTCACTCTCGTGAGTGTTCCTCGGTGCCGAAGGACCGTTCTGTCTTGGCAGGGGCATCTCAGTCGGTGCGTGGCGGGGCCCGGCGGCTCATGCCGCCCCAGGCCGCCGACGCCGGAACCGGCGCGGCCCACCATACATACTTGTATGTATGGTGACAGGGTGCGGCGAGACCACTCCGCACCGACCGGCGGCGCGCCGTACCGGGTCTGCCCGGCTGTCGATACGTCGTCGGACATGACCTGTCGACGAACCGATGGAGGATCCCATGGCGTACGCGAGTTCCGTCGAGATCGTGGAGGCGTTCTGGGAGCAGGTGTGGAACGCACACGATCCGGAGAAAGCAGACGACTTCGTCGTCGAGGACTTCGTCATCACCAACGCGGGAGAGCGCATCGAGGGACGTGACAACTTCAAGAACTGGATCAGGGCCTTCCTCGACCAGGTCGACGACCTCCGGCTGGAGGTGATCGAGACCTTCCAGAACCAGGACGGCAGCCGGGTCGCCTCACGCTGGCGCCTGCACGGACGGAACAACGGCGTCCTGGGCACCGAGGCCGACGGGCGGCCGATCTCCTTCAGCGGCACCGCCGTCTGGGCGGTGCGCGAGGACGGCAAGCTCGTGCACAACTGGGTCGAGCGTGCCGGCTGGGAGCTCTACCAGCGCCTCACCGCGACGCCGGCCGAAGACGGCTGACGCGGCCCGGCCGACCGAGCCGCCGACTGCACCGGCGCCCACCACAGGTCCGGCGCCCGCCACGGGGCCGGAGCCGGACGAGGTGTTCGCCGTCGTCGACCGTGCCGACCCGACCGGTGACGTAGGCGTGGGCCATGAGGAAGAAGCGGGCCGCCCTGACGGCGGAGGTGGCGGCTCCCTCGACGGCGCCGAAGCGGTGATCGACGTCGCCCGCCCACTCGCCGGCCCCCGCGGCGTGGACGCCGAGCAGGAGATCACCGGCCCCGTCCGGTGCGCGCCGACAGGTCGTGCAGCCCGAAGGCCGAAATGTTCTCCGGGACCGCTGGTCCGGGGATACAGTCCGGCCAGGGCCGGGATCGGGGACCAGGAGGGGCCGACGTGCTGGAGGTCGTGGCGCTCAGCGCGCTCACCGCGTTTCTCACCTCAGTGGGCAACGGCGCTGCGGGGGAGATGGGCAGACAACTCCTCCTGTCGACAGGCGCGCTGCTCAGAAGGACGACCGGACAACAGACACCACTGCCGGCCGACCCGGAGGAGCAGGCGGCACTGGCCGGCCTGGTGCACGCGCGGCTGGGCAACGACGCCCGGCTGGCCGGCGAATGGGCACTCCTCCTGCGCACCCACACTCAGCAGGCGGCGACCCTCTCCCGCACCGCCGGACTGCCGCCCGCCCCCCATCACTTCACCAACCGTCAGAACGTCCTCAAGCAACTGGCGAGGGAAGCGACCCGGCCCGCCGCGGGCCGTCCGCGCGTCGCGCTGCTCCACGGGCCGCCCGGCATCGGCACGACCGCTGTCGCCCTGCACCTGGGCGCCGCGCATCACACCCGGTTCCCCGACGGACAGTTCTACGTCGACCTGCGTGACACGGCGTCGGACAGTGGACTCGAACCGTCCGCGGTCCTGGCGCGTCTGCTGCGGCAGATGGGTGTCGAGCCCGAGGACATCCCTTCCACCGGAGCCGACCGGGAACGGCTCTACCGGCAACTCACCGCGGGCCGCCGGGCATTGGTGGTCATCGACCACGCGTCCTCACTCGCCCAGGTCCGCGGCCTCACGCCCGGCACACCCGACGTGCTCCTGCTCGTGGTCGTCTCCGGACGGCCCTTCGCCCTGGAGGCGGAGCGCGTCGAGGTCCAGCCGCTGAGCGATCGTTACGCGGTGCGGATGATGCGGAACCTGGCCGGGCGGGAGAAGATCGCCCGGGCCAAGGCACGGATGCCGTACCTGCTCGACCGGTGCGCGGGCAACGCGTTCGCCTTGAAGGCCGCGGCGATGCAACTGGCGGCCGAATCCGATCACTCCACCGGCCCGCGGCCGACCGCGGGACCCGACCTGCACGATCCGGTGCGCGAGGCGGTGGAACAGGCCGGCCGCCGCCTGCCGCCGTCGACCGTGCGCCTGTGCCGGCTCGCGGCACTGGGCGGCTGGCCCAGTCTCGACCCCTACCTGGCCGCCGCCGCGGCGGGCACCCGGCCGGAACAAGCCGCCCGGATGCTCGCCGAAGCGGCCGACGCCCAACTGCTGGAGCCGCTGGCGGACGAACGCTACCGATTCCGGCCCGAGGTACGCCGGTACCTGGTGGACACCGCGGGACCGGAACACGGCATCGCCGAGTGCTCCGCTGCCGTCAACCGCAGCCTGGACGCCGTACTGAACCGGGCCCTGCACGCCGCGCACGCCGCCCTCCCGCAGAGCTGGCGCACCGAGCCGAAACCGCGGAGCGGGACCGCCTGCCAGGACGAGGCGGAGGGGCTGGCGGTCCTCGCGGCCGAAGCGGGCAACGTGGTCCGGGCGGTGTCACTGGCCGAGGAGCACCAGCACATCACCACGGCCCTCCGCCTGGCCCGCACCCTGTGGCCCTTGCAGCTGAAAGCCGGACACAAGGACGAGGCGCTGCCCGCACTGCGGGTGGCGGCCCGCTGCGCCGACGCGCACCGGCCCCGCACCCGCATGGCCGGGGCGCTCCACTTCCAACTGGCCTTCTGCCTGGACCAACTGGGCCAGGTGGACGAAGCGAACCGCGAGGCGCGCGCCGCGGTGGACTGCGAGCAGGCGGCAGGGCATCTGCGGGGAGAGGCGTCGGCCGTCGAACTACAGGGCCTGCTCGGTCTGTACCGGTTCCGGTTTCCGGAGGCGTACGAGCGTTTCACCGAGGCCCAGCGCGTCTACCAGCAGATCACTTCCGGCCAGGAAGGCGCCGCGGACCTGCCCCGCGCCCTCGCCCTGGTCGAGCGCCACCAAGGGCGTGCGCTGCGTGGCATGGGCCGCCTTGAGGAGTCCCGGCACCTGCTGCAATCGGCCGTCGCCTTCTTCGAGCGGGAAGGGGAGGCGTACAACACCGCACGGGTGCTCACGGACCTCGCCGAAACCCTTCATGACGCGGGCGAGAACACCGAGGCGCTGACGAGGATCGCCGCGGCGGAACGCCTGCTCACGCCGGCCGCGGTCCCGCACCTTCAGTACCTCACCGGTCTGCGGCTGCGCTGCGAGGCCGCGGGGTGACGGGTGCCACGGCCACCCGGTGCCCATGCCCGGCGGCGTGCACCCGGAGTGTGCAGCCGTCGCGCGGAACACGATTGCCTGCCGACAGCCACGCGTGGAGTGAGGAGGCGTATGCCGCCGGATCGGCGTCGGCATCCGGGCCGGCGGACAACCGGAACACACCGCCGTCCCGAGTCCGTACGAAGCACTCGTCCGGGCCGCCGGCGAACACCGCCATGGCGCACTGCGGGTAGCGGCGCAGCACCTCCGTCGTCCACAGCTGCCAGCCGCCCAGGCGGGGATCGTCCGGCTGCCCGTCACGCACGATCACGTCGGCCACCTCCAGGCCGCCCGGATCCCGGGTGTCCTCGTGCACGGCGACATGCAGGTCGCCCCTCGCGTGATACGGGGCCTCCGCGGACCGCTCGATCCGCACTTCCGGTCCGTCGACACATGTCCGGACCCGCAGCAGGGCCGTTCGGCGCGGTGGATCGTACGCGGGCAACGGCAGCGGCTCCAACAGCGCCGGAGCCGACGGTTCGGGCAGGTCCAGCAGCCGGTAGAAGTGCCGTCGCAGCAGTGTCGCCGAAGCGCCTGGCACCGATGTGACGAACTCCGCCGTGCCGGCCGCCGGGGGCCCCTCGGCCGGCAACTTCTCCACCTGGGCACGCAAGGGGCCGTGCGGATCCAGCCGCGGCGCCTGCCGGACGAAGGCCGCGAGCGGTGCCTCGGGGTCCAGCCGGTCCCGGCCGTCGGCCGCCAGCAGTACCGGCACACCCAGAGCCGCCGCGTAGTAGGAGACCGACCCGAAATCGCCTATGAGGGCGTCCGCCGCGAGAACGGCCTGCCGCCAGGCGTGCACGGGATCGACCAGGGCCAGCCCGTTGCGGCATGCCTCATCCAGCCAGGCGCGGATCTGCCCCGGTCCGTGCCCGTACCAGATGTTCGGGTGCAGCACCGCGGCCAGCCGGTAGTCGTCGGCCGGCAACTCGGCCGCGAGCCGCGGAAGCAGGCCCGGCAGGACGTCCTGACCGCCGTCGCCGAAGAACCCCTCCGGGTTCCAGGTGGAACTCAGGACGACGAGCCGCTGGCCCCGCCGCACACCCAATGCCCGCCTGAAACGGGCCCGGTGAGGACGGGCGGCGAGCATCCGGTCGAAGCAGGGATCCCCGGCCAGCACGGAAGCCTCGACGGCCTCGGGGCAGACACGGCGCAACCGTTCCAGTTGTTCCGGGTGGGACAGGACCAGGCCGTCCACGAAGGGCTTGCCATCGGCCAGGAGCCACTCCGACGACAAACCGAAGGTCGGCTCCCGGCTCCCGGCTCCCGGCTCCCGGCTCCCGGCTCCCGGCTCCCGGCTCCCGGCTCCCGGCTCCCGGCTCCCGGCTCCCGGCTCCCGGCT
>NZ_JBIAXM010000039.1:65412-70041 GCF_042896695.1 Streptomyces sp. NPDC001270
TCGGCTCCCGGCTCCCGGCTCCCGGCTCCCGGCTCCCGGCTCCCGGCTCCCGGCTCCCGGCTCCCGGCTCCCGGCTCCCGGCTCCCGGCTCCCGGCTCCCGGCTCCCGGCTCCCGGCTCCCGGCTCCCGGCTCCCGGCTCCCGGCTCCCGGCTCCCGGCTCCCGGCTCCCGGCTCCCGGCTCCCGGCTCCCGGCTCCCGGCTCCCGGCTCCCGGCGTGGCGAGTTTTTTAGTGTATCCGACACCATGCGACAGAACAGACAATTTGCCGTGAAGGTGGGGGAGTTGTCCGCCGAAGCTCGCTGAGATCGCGAGATCCACGGGCGTCGAGAGCGCTTGGTCCCAGGGGAGCACGGGCAGGCCCAGCTCGCCGAACAACTCGTGGACTCCCCCTTGGAACACCGAGGACCCGGTCGATGTGACCAGCAGTTGTACCCGGAAGTCGTCGTGGAACAAGGGGAGCACATCGAGCAGGCGTCCGGCGGAGGTGACGTTGTGCACCACCAGCAGCACGTGCCGGCGCGCCTGCCGGCTGACCCACTGCCGGGAGCCCGTTCCGATCGGCACCCGTATCGGAAGAGGCTCGGCTGGCCTCATGGAGCACCTCCTGAAGGGGCGATGTAATCGAGCAGGCCCACCTTAACCAGCGCGGTGCGGCGGCTCCCAGGCCGAGTGGGCGGCGGTCCGGGTGGCGGTGCGGTCGGTCTCGCGGCCCTGCCGGGGCGGAAGCCAGGGGCCGAAGTGGTCGGCGACCGTCTCCGCGACGCCGACGGCGTCGAGGGAGCCGTCGACCTCGATCACGCGAATGCCGAGCCGGCGAGCCGCGCGCGTGGCGTCCTCGGCGACGAGCCGGTCGCGGGCGAGCCGGTTGGCCTGGGCCCGGGCCGGGTCGCTGACGCGGTGCTCCAGCGCGGCGGCTCGTGGCAGTTCGCGGATCTGGCGTCGGCGGAATTCCGGCGTGGGCACCATGACGACCATCCGGCGGGGCGAGTCGACGATGGGAGCGACCAGTTCGGGCCGCAGTCCCCAGCCCTCGGCGACGATCGGACGGCCGGAGACGAGCGCGCGCAGGTCGTCCAGCGCCCACTCGAACCGGGCGGGGAAGCCGGCCAGCGTGTCGGCCGCCATCTCCTCCGGGGGTGTCTGGACCCACACCTTGTCCGGATCGGCCTCGACGGCGGGTTCTCCGAGGCTGATACGACGTGCGGTCCGCCGATCCTGGTGAGCGCGAGCGTCGTGGTAGTCGTAGTGGTATGCGGTGACACCGTATCGGCCCGCCAGCAGGCGGGCCACGGTCGATTTACCGGCCCACTGACCGCCCCCGATCCACAACGCGCCCCGCAACGTACCGAACGGATCCCAGACTTTGCCGTCCGCCTGGTTCTTGCAGCTGGTCATCGGGTTGTTTCTCCTGCCTTGTACGACGTCTTGTACGACATCGGGCGCTCCGACGGCGAGCGACCGTGCGTCTCTTTCGGACGGGGCACGGGCTGCCGTGGAGATGCGCCCTGTTGTCCTGGGTGGCGTGAACGCGGGTTCCGGGGCGGCCGCTGGCGGAGACGCCCCCACCCCATGTCCCCCGGAATCTCCCGGCCTACGCGTGGGCGCTCTCGGCCGTGAGTTCCAATTCGGCGAGGACGGCCGCGTGGTCGGACGGCCAGACGCCGTCGACGGCCCGGTCGCCGGTGCGACGGATGGTCTTGACGTGTCCGAGGCCGCCTGGGCCCGGCGGTCCCACGTGGATGTAGTCGACGCGGACTTCGGGGTCGCCGGGCGCGACGAAGGGGTTGGCCGGGTTCCAGGTTGCCGAGGCTTGTGCGGGGTCCGCGTATTCCCAGCCGTCGTAGAAGATCTGCCCGGGGGCGGCGGGTGAAGTCTTGTAGCCTCCGAACAGGCGGATCTCGTCGGAGTCCGGCCAGGCGTTGAAGTCTCCGGTGACGACCGGCGGGAACGCGGTTCCCGTGCGGTGGGCGGCGACGAACCACGCGAGAGCCCGGACTTGTGCGCACCTCACCGCCGAGGCGTCCGTGGACGACGTCAGATGTGTCGTGAAGAACGGCACATCGTGTCCGGGGGCGGCCAGTCGTGTGCACAGGGCCAGACGCCCGTCGTCCATGCCCGGCCCGTGGGGCAACTGCGCCACGGCCTGGTCCGCGATGGGCCACCGGCTGAGAACGGCGTTGCCGATGTCGATGGTCTGATCGCCGAGCCTGCGCTGCCAGATCTGCGGGGCCCGTGAACGGGCCCAGGCCCAGTGCATGTCCAGGTCGTCCGCCAGCCATCGCGCAAGGTTCTCCCCGCCGCCGGCCCACACCTCCTGCAACCCGACGACATCCGGTCGCAGCTCACGCAGCACCGTGAGGATCGCCTTGCGCCGCTGCTCCCAGGGGCCGAACCGCCACCACAGGTTCCACGTCAACACTCGCACGTGTCCCCCTCCTTCGCGCTGTAGGGCTGCCGTCTTCCATCATCGGCCTCGTCCAGCCGGAATGACGTATGGCGTCAGGAAGATCCTTGTCGAGCCCGAATCGCGTCCGATGCCCTCCGGGAGGCCGTTCGGGAGGGGGCCCGAGCGCGGTCGGTCTTCCCGGAGGGCACCTACTGCTTCTGGCGGGTCGTGGCGAAGCGTTTGCGGTAGTGGGTGGGTGTGGTGCCCAGATGGCGGGCGAAGGCGCGGCGGAGGGTCTCGTCGGTACCGAGCCCGCTGCGCTGCGCCGCCGAGGTGACAGTGTGCCCTTCGAGCAGCAGTTGCTGGGCACGGTCGAGCCGGACCCGTTCGACCCAGCGCGCGGGTGTGGTCCCCAGTTCGGTGCGGAACAGCCGGGCCAGATGGCGCGGACTGATGGCGGCGGACGCGGCCATCGCGGGCAGACTGTGGTTCGCGGCCGGATCGGTGAGCACCGACGCGATCAACGAGCGCAGCAGGTCACCGCGGGCAGGGGGAGTGGTGATGGCCGTGGAGAACTGCGACTGCCCGCCCGGACGCTGCATGAACACGACCAGTTCGCGCGCGATGTCCCGCGCCGTGTCGGCGCCGTGGTCGTCCTCCACCAGGGCGAGGGTGAGATCGATGCCCGCGCTGATGCCCGCGGAGGTGACGTACCGTCCGTCGCGGACGTGGATGGCGTCCGGCTCGACGCGTACCCGGGGGTAGCGAAGGGCGAACTTGGCCGCGTGCCGCCAGTGCGTCGTCGCTCGGCGGTCGTCCAGCAGCCCCAGTTCCGCCAGGACGAAGGCACCGGTGCACACCGAGGCGACGCGCGGCGCCTGTGAGGTGAGGTCGCGGGCGGTGGTCAGCAAGCCCTCCTCGATCGGCTGCATGGCCAGTCGGTCACCCCCGGCGACCACGACGGTGTCGACCGGGCCCGCGTCGGCCGCCCGGACCGTGCCGGTCAGCGCGAGCCCGGCGGAGGTGGTGACCGTTCCACCGCCTGGGGAGACCATGACCAGCTCGTACGGGGGAGCGTGCCGGCCCGCCTGGTACAGCACCTCCGACGGGCCGCTGACATCGAGCATGGTCACCCCCTCGAAGACCACAAAGCCAACCCGATGCGTCATGTCCGAATCCGTGGTTTTCCTGGCAGCAGAGACATGGCCCAGCTTACGCCGCCACGGAACCCTGGAGGCAGATCACCGGTCCCGGAAGGAGGCAGACGAACGATGTGCGAAGCGATCGCGGACGTGGCGATCCGGTACGCCGCCCTGGCACGGGAGGCTACGGAACCGGTCCGCGATGTCTCCCCGCTCGCCGCCGGTCCGCCGCCCCAGGCGGGTCTGCCCGCGGGACGCGCCACGCGGTCGGGGGCGGCCGCACCGGGCGCCCACGACCGTGCTGGTCACCCGCGGTGTCCGGCCGGACATCCGGGGGACCGGGGGTCTCAGGTCCCGGCCGCTCACCCCGCGTCGGTCGTCGCGGCGCACCCGCGGCCGGATGCCGGGAAGCGCCGGGACCTCGCGAACCAGCTCCCCAGTTCGTTCACCACCGCGTTCACCGAGGGCGACAAGGACCGCCCCGACACCACCTTCCGGAACGTCAGGACCGATGTGCGGGCTCACCACGCACCCGGATCCCGACGCACCTGTTCCGAGGCCGGGGAGAACTCCGACCAACCCGAATGACCAGGCCGGTAGCGGTCACCGCCGGACACGTCCGGTCCCGGCCGACCGGGGGCGTCCGGGACCGACACCGTGCAGCGCTCGTCGGCCCGCTCCTCCCCTGATCCGCACCCTCACACAAGGCTGGCAAAGAAGATGACCACTCACGAGGGACGGCGCCCCACTCTCACCACCGAGACGGGCGCGCCTGTCGCAGACAACCAGAACACCGAGACGGCCGGTCCCGGCGGACCGCTGCTTGTCCAGGACCAGTTGCTGTTCGAGAAGCTGGCGCACTTCAACCGCGAGCGCATCCCGGAGCGGATCGTGCACGCGCGCGGCGGCGGCGCGTACGGCACGTTCACCGTGACCGCCGACGTCACGCGCTACACCCGGGCGGCCTTCCTCTCCGAGGTCGGCAAGCAGACCGAGATGTTCGCCCGCTTCTCGACGGTGGCCGGCAACCTGGGTGCGGCGGACGCCGTCCGTGACCCGCGCGGTTTCGCGCTGAAGTTCTACACCGAGGAGGGCAACTA
>NZ_JBIAXM010000040.1:0-19505 GCF_042896695.1 Streptomyces sp. NPDC001270
TGGCTCGGCACACCGGGCAGTTGGACCAAGGCGTGGTCCTCACTGCCGTAGCGTCGCACGGCGAGCAGCAGCCGGTCCGCGGTCCGCTCCCAGTGGGCGCGGTCCTCGGCGGGGGTGCGGTTCATGAGTGACGGGCCTCCCAAGCCTGTTCGAACTCGGCGCGGATCTGGTCGCCGGCCTCCTTGCGCCAGTTCTTCATGGCGTCGTCCCACTCGCTGAGCGGCAGGCGTCCCTGCATGATGCCCTTGCGGGTGTCGTCCAGCGTCGTCTGCATGAGGAGGGACTTCCGGGAGTCCGTCGGCGAGTACAGGGCCTCGGCCGGGTTGGGGATCAGCTCCTTGACGGCTTTCGTCTGGAAGTCGTACTGCGTGGGTACGATTTCCGGCTTCTGCGGGTAATACAGGGTGAACGGCGCGTCCGTGGCGAAGATGGTGGGCAGGTACACCTCGGACTGGCCCTGCGGGGTGAGGATCGGGTCGGTTCCCTTGAGCGTGTGGTCCGGGCCCTCGACACCGTATTTGCGCAGCAGGTACGCGTCTGTGCCGAAGGGAGCCGCCAGGGCGTTCATGGCGCGCAGGATCTGCTTGATGCGTGCCTTGGGTGCCTTCTTGAGGATGAGTGTGGCGTAGTTGGCCGAGCCCGCCCACTGGCCGCCGCTGCCGCCGTCGTAGCCCGGCGCCAGCATGTAGCCCACGTCGAACCCCTTCGTGGCCGGGGCGTACGTGGTGTAGTAGTCGTTCCACGCCGCGGGCGCGTCAGGGTTCATGACGGTCCGTCCGGTGCCGAACCAGTCCTTGGCCTTGCCCAGGAGGGTGTACGTGTCGGGGTGCATGACGCCGGCCTTGGTGAGCTGGCGGACGGCGTCGAGGGACTGCTTGGCCTCTTCGGTCTCGAAGTACCAGGTGAACTTGCCGTTCTCCTCAGCCCAGTTGTTGGGACCCCTGAGCATCTGCATCACGAAGTTCCAGGCGGTGACGCTGTCGCCGAGGGCGTACTGCTGCTTCTTGGGGTCCGTGACGTCCTTGCACAGCTTGGCGAACTCGTCCCAGGACTTCGGATTCGGGTCGAGCCCCCGCTCGTTGATCAGGTCGAGGCGGGTGTAGTTGGGGCCGCCGGCGAGCGGCCGGGGCATCGGGATCGCGTAGATCCCGCCGTTGCGCACACAGGGAGCCCAGGAAGCGCTGGGAATGTTGGCGAGATACGGGTAGTCCCGGATGTTGTCGCCCGACAGGTGCTCGGTGAGGTCCTCGCACAGGGTGTCCAGCATGTCCGGAGTGGCCGCGGTGTTGCTCTTGGGCGGCAGCATCAGCATCGCGTCGGGCAGATCGCCGCCCGCGATGGTCACGGCGAACTTGGCCGGGTAGTCGCCGACGGGAGTGATCTGGAAGTTGAGGTCGCAGCCGATGCTCTTGTTGAGGGCCTGCCACATGACGTTGCGGTTCACCGGCGGCGGCACCGGGTTGAAGATCAAGGTCATGATGTCGATGGCGGGCCCTTTGGCAGGGGGGCCGTCAGGGAATGCCTTGACCGGGTTCGCCGGGTACTTCATATAGCCGGGCGCGACACCGGCGGCAGTCGCCGGCATCGATGTCTCAACACCCTGGTACGGGATGTACGTGGGCAGTTGAGCCGTCGCGTTGGCCTTGCCTGCCGAGGGCGCACGGTAGTCCCCGCAGCCCGCGAGCGTCAGACCGGCCGCGACGCCGACGGCAGAGGCGAGGAAACCCCGGCGACTCAGAGGTGGGTTCATGCTGGTGTTCATCCCTTCACCGCCCCGACCATCACGCCCTTGTTCATGTGCCGCTGCAGGAAGGGGTAGACGATCACGATGGGCACGATCGACAGCACCAGGATCGCGGCCTGGAGCGACTGGGTCGGAGGCGGAACCGCACCGGCCGCGACGTTCAGCTGGCCGCCGCTGAGCTGCGAGTTGTTGACGACGTAGGTACGCAGGACCATCTGCATGGGCCACTTCGACGCGTCGTTGATGTACAGCAGGGCGTTGAAGAACGCGTTCCAGTACGTCACCGCGTAGAAGAGTCCGATGACGGCGACGGACGCCTTGGACAGCGGCAGGATGATCCTCGTGAGGATCTTCAGTTCGGAGGCGCCGTCCATACGGGCCGCGTCGATCAGCTCCTGGGGCAGATTCATGAAGAAGGAGCGCAGCACGATCACGTTGAACGCGTTGATCGCGGTCGGCAGGATCAACGACCAGTAGCTGTTGATCAGATGGAGCTGCTTGACCATCAGATAGCTGGGGATGACGCCCGGCGCGAAGAGCATCGACATCAGCAGCAGCATGAGCACGGGCTTGTGCCCGAAGGAGCCGGGGCGGCTGAGTCCGTACGCCAGCGTGATGGAGCAGACGAGGCTGAGGGCGGTGCCGACGACGGTCACGCCGACGCTGACGAGCATCGCCTTGGACACCAGGCCGCCCGAGAGCAGCGCGCTGTAGGAGTCGAACGTGACGTGGTCGGGCCACAGGACGTAGCCGCCGGCCTTGGTGACCTGGATGGGGTCGGCGAGCGACGTCGAGATGATCGCCAGGAAGGGCAGCAGGACCAGGACGACGCAGATCAGCAGGATCAGCGACTTGGCAGTGCGCCACGGCAGGGCACCGGAGGTCTCGCCGGGAATCGCGCTGTAGGACTTGCGCGGCTTGCGACGTACCGGGTGTGCGGGTGACAGCGTGGTCATGAGCGGTATACGCCTTCCTCGCCGAAGAAGTGGGCGATCTTGTTGGCGCCCAGGACGAGGACGACTCCGACAACTCCCTTGACGAGGCCGACGGCGGCGCTCACGCCCCAGTCACCGCCGACCAGGCCGTGGTTGTAGACATAGGTGTCCATGACCTCGCTGTTGTCGAGGCCGACGCCCTGCTGCTGGAGCAGGATCTGCTCGAAGCCGACGGACAGGGCGTCGCCGAGGCGGAGGATCAGGAGCAGGATCACCAGGCCGCGCAGGGCGGGCAGGGTGACGTGCCAGGTCTGGCGCAGACGGCTCGCGCCGTCCATGGCGGAGGCCTCGTACAGGTTCTGGTCGACGCGGGAGAGCGCGGCGAGGAAGAGGATCGTGCCCCAGCCGGTGTCCTTCCAGATCACCTGGGAGGTGAGCAGCGACTTGAACAGATCGGGGTTGCCGATGATGTTCCAGGTGCCCATGTCGTGGGCCTGGAAGAACAGGTTGAGCATGCCGTCGTTGCCCAGCATCTGCTGGAAGAGGGAGACGACGACCACCCAGGACAGGAAGTGCGGCAGGTACAGGACGTTCTGTACCCACTTCTTGACCCGTTCGCTGACCAGGCTGTTCAGCGCGAGCGCCAGCAGGATGGGCGCGGGGAAGACGAACACGACCTGGATCAGGGTCAGTTCCAGAGTGTTGATCAGCGCGTGGACGAACTGCTGGTCACCGTTGAAGATGACGGAGAAGTTGTCGAAACCTGTCCACCGGCTGTGCATGATCCCGATGTAAGGTTGGTAGTCCTGAAAGGCAATGACGTTGCCGAGCAGCGGGATGTAGTGGAACAGCAGCAGGACCACTATGCCCGGTATCAGGAACCAGAACAGGGCCATGTCGCGGCGGCGACGTGGGCGCAGGAACCGGAAACGGCCCTTGTCCGGCCGCCTGTCCTCATGGGCCGAGGCGGCGGCCGGTTGTTCAAGCGTTGTCATGACGTGACGCCCTTTCACCGGGGACGGACGGCTTCGGCCGTCCCCGGGTTGGCAAGGTTTATCTACATGTGCTCGATGATCCAGCGTCCATCGGGTTGATACTGCTTTCCTGGTTGTGTGTGTCAGGCCAGGCGTGGGAGCGCTTCGCGGGTGACTTCACCCTGTAGCGGCTCCCCCGCCACCCATCGTTCGACCTCCGCGACCGCGTACCGTCCGAGTCGTGCCACCTCGCTGCCCTGAGCGCCGGCGATGTGCGGGGTGACCAGCACATGGGGCAGGGACAGCAGGGGATGGCCGGACGGCAGCGGTTCGGGATCCGTCACATCGAGATACGCTTCGAGACGGCCGGAGGAACACTCCCTGGTCAGGGCCTCCGTGTCGACGATGGCGCCCCGGGCGGTGTTGATCAGAACACCGCCGTCGGGGAAGAGTGCGAGCATCTCGGCGTCGAGCAGGCCGGTCGTCTCGGGCAGGAGCGGTGCGTGGACGCTCACCACCCGGGACCTGCGGCACAGCTCGGCCAGTTCCACTCGCTGCGCGCCGAGCCGGCGGGCCTCCTCGTCCGTCACGTACGGGTCGCTCAGCAGGATCTGGTGACCCGCGTCGGACCTGACGAGTTCGGCGATGACCCGGCGGCCGATGCGCGAGGCGCCGATGACGCCGACGGTGAGACCGTCGGCGCCCGATCGGCCGGCGAAGTCCGGCCACCCGGCGGAGTAGCCGGCCGCCATGGTCAGGGTGCGCCGGGCGGCGAGCGTGATGAGGGCGAGGGTGTAGGAGACGACCGGACCCGCGTTGGCGTCGGCCGCCGACGAGACGACGATGCCGCGTTCCCACACCGCGTCGCTCACCAGCGACTTGACGGTGCCCGCCGCGTGCACGACGGCACGCAGTCGAGGGGCCCGCGCCAGCACCTCGGGGGTCAGGCGCGGGCACCCCCAGCCGCTGATCAGGACCTCCGCGTCGATGAGCGCGTCCGGGAACGCGGCGCCGGCACCGGAGCCCACCGGGTCCGGGGCGAGCCGGACCAGCGACGCGAGCCGTGCACGCAGCTCCGGCGGGAGCACGTGTTCGGCGACGGCCGGGTCCATCACGCAGACCGCCTCGGGAGGGGCGGAGCGTGTCGCTCGGACTGTCATGGTGGGCTCCCTTTCGGTACGTGCTGATCGTGCCGGTACGGCGGTTCGTCAGGCGCGCGGCAGGCGCAGGGTCACCATCTGGAACGGCCGCAGAGCCAGGACGACCGTGCCGTCCGCCGTGCCGGGCCGCCCGGTGTCGGCGAGCGGGCGTTCCAGCAGGTCCGTGAGGACGGCACCGTCGGCGGCGAAACCGTCGACGGAGACGGTGGCCCGGGCACGGCCGCCGTTCGCCTCGTAGAGCCGTACCACCAGGTCGCCGCTGCGGTCGTCGGCCAGCTTCACCGCGCTCACCACGACGGCGTCGTCGTCCACGGTCACCAGCGGGGCGACCGCTTCGGCGGTTCCGGTGACCCGGCGCTCGGGCAGGTTGGCGCGGTAGCCCTCGCGGACCGCGTCACCGATCGTCGCGCCCGGCGCCAGGGCGTGCCGGAACCGGTGCACCCCCTGGTCCGTCTCCGGGTCCGGGTAACGGGGTGCGCGCAGCAGCGACGCCCGTACGGTGGTCGTGGTGCCCTCGTCGGTGCCGGTCCGTACCGCGCGGGTCACGTCGTGGCCGTACGTGGCGTCGTTGACGACCGCGACGCCCCAGCCGGGTTCGTCGACGTGGACGAAGCGGTGGTTGCACGCCTCGAACTTGGCCCACTCCCAGCTCGTGTTCTGGTGCGTGGGCCGGTGCACGTGGCCGAACTGGGTCTCGGAGGCGTACCGGTCGGCCTTCACGTCCAGCGGGAAGGCCAGCTTCAGGAACTTCTCCCGCTCGTGCCAGTCCACCTCGGTGTCGATGTCGAGCCGCTTGGCGTCGGCCGGCACCGACAGGAGCTGGGTGACGCGCGAGTCGCCGAAGGCCCGCTCGATCCGCACCGTGGCGCCGTCGGCGCTCAGTTCGGTCACCTCGGTGAGGTCCGTGCCGACGTTCCGGTAGAAGCGGTCGACGTCCCACGCGTCCCACTGGTTGGGGAAGTCGGGGTGGAGCTGGAGCAGGTTGGCCGCCTGCCCCGGCGCGACGGCCTCCCGGTTCGCGGCGATGTCGTACGCGGAGACCACCAGCCCGCGTCCGTCGATCTCGACCCGCAGCAGGCCGTTGTCGAGGACGTAACCGCCTCCCTCACGCGGGACGGGGACCACGGCGTCCGGGACGGTGAGCGCGGCGGCGCCACCGGCCGGGACGCCGCCGCGGGCGTGCGGGGCCGAGTTGAACACCAACTGGCCGGCGCCGGAGGCGTCACCGGCGAGCGCGCGCTGCGCACGCTCGATGATGCCTTCCAGTTCCCCGGCGAGGCGCGCATAGGTCTCGCGCGCCTCGCGGTGCACCCAGGCGATGGAGGAGCCGGGCAGGATGTCGTGGAACTGGTGCAGCAGCACCGTCTTCCAGATCCGGTCCAGTTCCTCGTAGGGGTAGGGCGCGCCGGCGCGCACCGCGGCCGTCGCGGCCCACAGCTCGGCCTCCGTCAGCAGGGACTCGCTGTGCCGGTTGCCGCGCTTGGTCTGCGCCTGGCTGGTGAGCGTGGCGCGGTGGAGTTCGAGGTACAGCTCGCCCACCCACACGGGCGGGTCGGGGTATTCGGCCTCGGCCTTGGTGAAGAAGGCCGCGGGGGACTCCCACTCGACGGCCGGGGCGCCTTCCAGGCTGCGCATGCGGGCGGCCTTGGCGACCATCTCGCGGGTGGTGCCGCCGCCGCCGTCGCCGTAACCGGTCGGGGCGAGGGACCGGGTGGCGACGCCCTTCTCCTTGAAGTTGCGGGCCGCGTGCGCCAGCTGGCGCCCGGACATCTCGCAGTTGTACGAGTCGACGGGCGGGAAGTGGGTGAAGATCCGGGTGCCGTCGATGCCCTCCCACTGGAAGGTGTGGTGCGGGAACTTGTTGGTCCGGCTCCACGAGATCTTCTGGGTGAGCAGCCGCGTCGAGCCGGCCGCCTTGATGATCTGCGGCAGGCCGGCGGCGAAGCCGAAGGTGTCGGGCAGCCAGGCTTCGTCGTTCTCGATGCCGAACTCGTCCAGGAAGAACCGCTTGCCGTGCACGAACTGCCGGGCCATCGCCTCCGAGCCGGGCATGTTGGTGTCGGACTCCACCCACATGCCGCCGGCCGGCACGAACCGGCCCTCCGCGACCGCCTTCTTCACCCGGGCGTACACCTCGGGCCGGTGTTCCTTGATCCAGGCGAACTGCTGGGCCTGGGACATGGCGAAGACGAAGTCGGGTTCGTCCTCCAGCAGGGCCGTCATGTTCGACGTGGTCCGGGCCACCTTGCGGACCGTCTCGCGCAGCGGCCACAGCCACGCGGAGTCGATGTGCGCGTGACCGACGGCGCTGATGCGGTGCGCCGCGGGGACCGCGGGCGCGGAGAGCACTCCGGCGAGCTGGTCCCGGGCGGCCTGGGCGGTGCCGCCCACGTCCTGGAGGTCCACGGCGTCCAGCGCGCGGGCGACCGCGCGCAGGATCTCCCAGCGGCGCGCCCCGTCGAGGGGCAGCTCCCGCATCAGCTCGCCGAGCACCTCCAGGTCCATGACCAGGTTCCACACCGTCTCGTCGAAGACGGCCAGCCGCATCTCGCCGAGCACGTACTGCGGTGCGTCGCCCGCGGTCGCCTTGTCACCCATCGGCGTCGGCTGGAACGGCACCCCGCTCGCGTCGAGGTCGGGGTTGGAGGCGGCCTCGATGTGCCAGTGGACCTGCTCCCCGCCCGTGACCGGCGCCCCGACCCGGATGTACGCGTTGCGCGGGTGGAGTCCCTTGACCGGGGTGCCGTCGGGCCGGTAGACGAGGCCCTCGCACTGGAAGCCCGGGGTGCGCGGGGTGAAACCGAGGTCGAGCACGGCCTCGACGGTACGGCCCGCCCACTCGGCGGGAACGGTGCCGGTGACCTTGAACCAGCTGGTGCCCCACGGCGTGCCCCAGGGGGTGCCGGTGGCGATGGGGCGGGTGGATGCCGCCAGGCCCTCGGCCACGGGCACGGGTTCGCCCGGGGTGGACCAGATCTCCACGGTCAAGGGGGTGGTGACGGGGTGGACTGCCGGCCGGATGCGTTCTCTGAGGACGCGGTCCAGGCGTGCTTCGACCAGGTTCCGGTCGTCGTGCATGAAGGGGGTCTCCTGTAGCTGCGAGCGTATGCGGGCAGTCGAGGGTCGGTGGGGCAGTCGGGTTCGGTCAACGGCTGCCGGTGGCGGTGCAGGCGACCGGTTTCGGTCAGTCGCCGGGCTCGGTCACCGGGGCGGGACGCTCGCAGGTGCTGGTCACCGGGAGCGCGCGGCCCTGGTCCGCCGCGTCCATGAGGGTGAGCATGATGTCCAGGACGTGCGCGGCGAGCTCGGCCGACGCGCGGTGCGCCCGCCCGGCCGACAGTGCCTCGGCCAGGTCGGCGAGGCCCGCGCCGCGCCCGGCGTCCCGGTAGCCGGCGGACACGGGCAGGGTCTCCCAGCCGTCCCCGCGGTTGATCTCCACGGTGCCGTCGAAGCCGTTCGGGTCGGGCACGGACAGCGATGACTCGGTGCCGTGCACCTCGATCCGCGGCAGCCGCGCGGCGCGCACGTCGAAGCTCATGACCAGCGTGGACAGGGCCCCGCCCGCGTGTTCGAGGACGCCGGTGATGTGGGTGTCCACCTCCACCGGGAAGGTGTGGCCCGCGCGGGGACCGCTGCCGATGGTCCGCTGCTTGCGCGGCCGGGAGGACGCGCCGGTCACCTTGACCACCGGGCCGAGCAGGTGGACCAGGGCCGAGAGGTAGTAGGGGCCCATGTCGAGCAGGGGGCCGCCGCCCGGCTGGTAGTAGAACTCCGGGTCCGGGTGCCACGCTTCGTGGCCCTTGGTCGTCATGAAGGCGGTGGCCGCGACCGGGGTGCCGATCAGACCGTCGTCGACCGCCTTGCGCGCGGTCTGGGTGCCGGTGCCGAGGACCGTGTCGGGTGCGCAGCCGACCCGCAGTCCGGCCTCGCGCGCCGCCGCCAGCACGGCGTCGGCCTCCTTGCGGTTGGCCGCGAGGGGCTTCTCGCCGTACACGTGCTTGCCCGCGGCGAGCGCCGTGAGGGCGACCTCCGCGTGCGCGGCCGGGATCGTCAGGTTGAGGACGGCGTCCACGTCGTCCCTGGCCACCAGGTCGGCCACGGTCGGCGCCACGGTCACCCCGTCCCCGGCCTGGGCCGCGACAGCCTCCGCGCGGCTCTGGTCGAGGTCGGTGACGGCGGTCAGCCGCACGGACGTCAGACGCTCCAGTGTCGAGAGGTAGGCGCCGCTGATCTTTCCAGCGCCCACGATGCCGATGTTCAGAGGCTTCAGCGACTCGCCCACAGCAGTCCCCTTTCGGTCAACGTGCGGACCTCCGGCACGTCGAAGTCGTCGGGCTTGTGCCCGATGGTCGAGACGAAGACCCGTCCCGTTCCCCACGTCCTGGTCCACACGGCGGGCATCACCGCGGGCCGGTCCCTGAGTTCGTCGGCCGGGAAGGTGGTGGTGGCCAGCACCTCGATGTGCGGGTCGGTGAGCACCCAGTACTGCTCGGTGTGGACGTCGAAGTCGGCGAGCCCCGCGACGACGGGGTGGTCGGCCCGCTCGGGCAGCACGTGCACGGTGTGGTCGTGGAAGCCCGGCGGATGCATGACGAACTTGCCACCGGTCAGCAGGTGGTAGTTGTGGTCGTGGAAGCAGTCGACGATGCCGCCGTGCCAGCCGGCCAGGCCGGTGCCCGCGCGCACCGCGGCGGCGAGGTTCTCGCTCTGTTCCCGGGTGATCGTTCCCATGGTCCAGCACTGGACGATCAGGTCGGTCGCGGCCAGGCGCTCCGCGTCGTCGTACACCGCGAGGTCTTCGGAGGTCTCGACGACGAAGCCCTGTTCCTTGAGGAAGGGGACGAATGCGTCGCTGATCGTCACGGGCTGGTGCCCGTCCCAACCGCCGCGGACGACGAGCGCCCGCCGGGTGTCGGTGGTCAAGGTGATTGCACGCTCCCATCAGCGCCGCGCGGTGGGGCGCGGCGGTCGGGGTCGAGTGGTGTTCGCCCGACGGGTCGGGCCGGAGCAGGAACTGCCCCTGACCGGCGACGTCGGGTGTGCTGCCATGTGAACTTATGAACCGCCGCCGAAGTTTGTCAATACGTTGTAGTAACTCGGATGTCATGCGTTTCGGCGAGCGAGTTGGCGGCCGGGCACCGTGACGGCGTGGCCTGGTCGGCATCGGTCTGGCATCAGTCCGGCACCGGTCGGCTCGACGGGGGCGCCCCAGCGGCCGACGGCAACGTGACGGCGCGGCGGCAGACCGGGGCTGATCGGCCGGTCGACCAGGCGGCCGGTCAGTCAGTCACCCGGTCGTCCGGTCAGCCGGTCGGCTGTGACTCCGCGTCGGCGGGGACGGCGGAGATCCGGCCGTCCCGTCCGGCCGAGGGCCGCCCGCCACCTGGACCAGCCCGTCGCGCGGGAGGTGCCCGGCAGTCCGTGTCGGCCCGGCAGTCGGCCGGGGGCGGACGGCTCCGCGGGCCGCCCTGAATGGTCCGAGCCCGCCGCGTGCGACGACCACCGAATGGGCCGGCCGCACGAATGACCCACCCCTGTGTCAGAACACTTATTTTCCATTTCCGTCGCCGGCTCCACCCGCACCCCGTATTCCGGCCGGACATATGAATCTGCACAACAGAATTACCGTTTCGGGGATTGACGTTGAGCAGGCCACTGGGTTTGCTGACAGCCGACAAAACTCCACCCCCACTGGAGGAACTCCATGGCGATCACCAGACGCAGGATGCTCGGCGGCGCTCTCGCGGCCGGTGCCGGAATCGGCACCATGGCCGCCCTGCCGCGGGCCGTCGCGGCCGAGTCGGCAGCCGCCGCCAGCCCGCCCGGCGATGTCGTCGGCAAGATCTCGGTCGGATACCAGGGCTGGTTCGCCTGCCAGGGCGACGGTTCCCCCATCGACAGCTGGTGGCACTGGAGCCAGGACAAGAGCAAGCCGCCGTCGCCGTCCAACACCACCATCAAGTCCTGGCCCGACATGTCGGAATACTCGCGCGGTTTCACCACCGCGTATCCGAATCTGAACGGCGGTGGGCCCGCCCAGCTCTTCTCCTCCTGGGACCAGCAGACCGTCGACACGCATTTCCGCTGGATGCGTGAGAACAACATCGACACGGCGGCCCTGCAACGTTTCAACCCCTTCGGATCCGAGGGGCCGACCCGGGACGGAATGGCGCAGAAAGTGCGCCAGTCGGCCGAGGCGAACGGGCGCAAGTTCTACATCATGTACGACGTCACCGGCTGGACCTCCATGCAGTCCCAGATCAAAGAGGACTGGACGTCCAAAATGCAGGCCCACACCGCGTCCAGCGCTTATGCACGCCAGAACGGTAAACCCGTGGTCTGCATTTGGGGATTCGGCTTCAATGACTCCGGCAGACCTTTCGAACCGGCGCCGTGCAAAGACGTCGTGGACTGGTTCAAGGCCCAGGGCTGTTACGTGATCGGCGGCGTGCCCACGCATTGGCGCACCGGTACGGATGATTCACGGGCCGGCTTCTCGGACGTGTACCATGCCTTCAACATGATCTCCCCGTGGATGGTGGGCCGGATCTCCAGCGCCGCCCAGTCCGATCAATTCTTCACCAGCGTCAATACGCCCGACAAGGCGGACTGCGACGCGCACGGCATCGACTACCAGCCGTGCGTCCTGCCGGGGGACCTCCAGGAGCGCCACCGGGCGCACGGTGATTTCATGTGGCGCCAGTTCTACAACATGGTGCGGGTGGGTGCCCAGGGCATCTACATTTCCATGTTCGACGAGTTCAACGAGGGAAATCAGATCGCGAAGACGGCCACGACCGCGGCCGGTGTGCCCTCGGGTTCGGGGATCTGGGCGCTCGACGAGGACGGCACGGCCTGCTCGTCCGACTACTACCTGCGCCTGACCGGTGACGGCGGCCGGATGCTCAAGGGGCAGATCGCCCTCACCGCCCAGCGGCCGACCGCCCCGGTCCGATGATGCCGAGCGGGGCCGGGGCGGGTGGCTCCCTGCTTCACCTCAGCCCCGCTCACGCCCCTTCAGCCGCGGGGTGAACGTGGCGTGGAACAGCGTGGAGGCGGCGCCCACCGCTGCCGCCTCCGCGCTCAGCACGGAGCGTTCCACGTGGACCCGCCTGAGGCGGCGGGCGGTGGGGAACTCGTTGACGGCGCGGCCGATCTCGTCGAGGTAGCAGTCGGCGACATCGTCGGTGAAGAACGGGCCGCCCAGCACGATGAGGTCGATGTCGAGCAGGTCGACGAGGCCCAGCGCGCCCCGTCCGACGGCCCGTGCCACTTCGCGCAGCGCCGCGGTCGCGCCCGGGTGACCGGCCGCCACCGCACGTCCCACGGCCCGGTACGCCGCGGTGCTGCTGCGTGCCGGTGCGGGCGTCCGCAGTCCGAGCCGCTCGGCGAACTGCGGCACGGACACGGGTGGATTGCACTCGGGCAGGATCTCGGGCCTGCCGTCCGCCGCGACGCGGTCCAGGGCGAGCGCGCACAGCTGGCCGAACTCACCCGCGTTCGCGCTCACTCCGCGGTAGAGGTCGCCGTTGAGGTAGAGGCCCGAGCCGACGCCGGTGCCGAGGTAGAGGTAGGCGAAGTCCCGGGCCCTGCGGTCACGCCCGATCCACCGCTCCCCCGCCGCCGCGGCGAGCGAGTCCTTCTCGATGAGGACCGGGCAGGGGAAGTGCTCCTTCAGGAGGTACAGCAGCGGCAGATCCTGCCAGCCGCGCATCAGGGGCGGTCCGAGGACCGTGCCGGAGGCGATGTCGACCGGTCCGGGCACGGCCACGCCGACGCCCAGGAAGCCGTCCTCGCGGACCGCGCCGTGCGCCTTGCCGAGTGCTTCGTGGACCAGGTCGACGGCTTGCGCCACGAATTCGGCGGGGTCGGTCTCGGCGCTGACGGCCCGCGTACAGGTGCACACGAGGGCGCCGTCGAGGTCGATGACGACGGCGGTGAGCACCTCCGGGTCGATGTGCAGTCCGAGCGCGTGCGCCGCCGTTCCGCACAGCCGCACCGGAGTGCGCGGTTTGCCGGAGGTGGCCCGGCGCTGGGCGTCCTCGACGAGGACACCGCGGTCGAGCAGCGAGCGGGCGATACGCGACACGGACTGCTGGGTGAGGCCGGTCCGGTGGGCGATCTCACCGCGGGTGACGGTGCCCGCGAGGCGCACCGTCTCGATCACCACGCACTCGTTGAACGAGCCGAGGTCGAGTTGGTTGACCCCGCTGAACGCGGGCGCGTCCGGGGCCTGCTCCGCGCCGTCCGGCCGGCTCTGGTGCTCGGCGACGGGCTCGCGCAGCCAGCGAACCGGGCGGCCGTCCGGTTCCGTGGGACGTTCGAGCGCCGCCACGAGGTCGAGGAACACCCGGCGCGACGACTCCGGGTGGCTCGTGCTGTCCAGGGCGATCAGCGCGTTCAGGAAGCCACGCCAGCTCGCGCGGACGGGCAGGTCGTGGTGGCTGACGGGGGAGCCGCCGGGTCGTCCGCCGGCGCCCGGCCACAGGGCGACGGCATGCAGGGCGATGTCCGGGTGGCGGGCCGCGGCATCGGCGAGGAAGGCGGCGAACTCCTCGTCGCTCGCGGCGGGTTCCAGGCGAAGCCGGTCCAGCGCCCGGTCCAGCCCTGCCACCGCCCGCGCGTCGATCACCGTGGCGGCGGTCGCGGGACGGCTGGTCTCCGCCCGCGTGCCGACGAGGAGTACGGCGCGGTCCGCGTCGGCGTACAGGCCCATCACCCACACGTCGGTGCCGGGCAGGGGCGGACGGGTCGGGACGCGGGGGACGAGCGGGTGGTCCGGGGTGAGGTTCCAGCGTCGGCGGATCGCCGCCACGGTGGCGTGGGACAGGCCCAGTTCACGGGCGATGGCCCGGCTGGCACCGCTGCCGCCGGGTGCGAGCAGGGTCCGGGTGACGACCTCCGCCTCGTCGACGGTGACGGGTCTGCCGGTGCGCGGTCGCTGCCGGAGGCCGGCCAGGCCGTCGCTGTGCCAGCGGTGGCGCCAGGTGCCCACGGTCTGCCGGGAGACGCCCAGCCGGCGGGCGATCTCCGCGTCGCGCCAGCCTTCGGCCGTCAGGAGCACGATCCGGGCGCGCAGGGCGAGGGCGCCTCCGTTCGCGGCCCAGGCCCGCAGTGTGGCACCGGTCTGCGGCGTCATGGTGTCCGCGCGGTGGGGTTCAGGCACCGGGTGGCTCCTCGTCGGGCTGGGCTCGGGTGATCCGCAGGGTGCGGATCTCGAACGGGCGGAGATTCAGCGGAATGCGGGAACCGTCGTGCGGAGCGGGCTCGGCGTTCTCCTCCGACAGGTCCGTCGTGCACACGGCCGCGACGGCGAAATCGACGGTGAGCGCGGCGCGCACGGCGTTGCCGCCGGCTTCGTAGAGGCGTACGACGACGTCCCCGCTGCGGTCGTCGGCGAGTTTCACGGTCTCCACGACGGCGTCCGGGTGATCGGTGCACGCCAGGGGGTCCGCCGCCGGCGCCGCCGTCCCCGGTCGCAGGGGCAGCGCGAGGAGATAGCCGTCCTCGACGGCGTCGCCGGCCGTGGCGCCCGGCCGCACGGTGTGCCGGAAGCGGTGCGCTCCCCGGTCGGCGTACGGGTCGGGTCCGCGCGGGGCACGCAGGAGCGTGTGCCGTACGACGGTGCTCGTGCCCCCGTCGTCCCGGTCCCGCCGGACGATGTCGTGGCCGTGCGGGGTGTCGCTCGCGAAGCCGACGCCCCAGTGGGCCGCGCCGACGTGGATCCAGCGCTGGAGGGGTCGCTCCGCTCCGTCGGCCGGACCGTGGCTCGTGTGTCCGAAGGGGATGCCGCACCGGCTGTGCGCGGCCGGCCCGTCCAGGGGCCAGGTCTGTTTGAGCGCGGTGTCGCGTTCACGCCAGTCGACCTCCGTGTCGACCACCAGGGAGGGGCTGCCCGCGGTCAGCGTCAGGTCCTGGGTGAAGACGGAGCGGCCGTTGCCGCGGCTGATCCGTACAGTGGCCACCAGGGGTCCGGCCGCGACCAGTTCGATCTCCTCGGCCCGGGTCAGGTCCCGGCGGGTGCGTTCGCTGCCCAGGGCGAGCGTGCGGGCCGGGTCGGTGACAGGCTCGTCACGGTGCAGTTCCAGGAGGTTGCCGGCCCCCTCGGCGGCGATGACGTCGCGTCCCGTGGCCAGGTCGACGAGGGAGCGGACCAGGCCGTCGCCGTCCACCGTGACACGCAGCAGACCGTTGTCGAGGATGTGCCGGCCGTCCTGGGTGCGCCGGGCCGTGACCGGTGCCGTGTCGTCCAGCGCGATGCCGACGCTTCCGGTGCCATGGGCGGGGGCCTCGGCGAGCACCGCGCACCGGCCGTCGGCGAGCACCTGGGCGACGGCGGGCAGGCCGGCGGCCCTGATGCCCTCCTGGTCCGTCGCTGGTCCGTCCGCCCTTTCGGGCAGGACGGCTTCCCGTTCCAGCAGGACGACTTCACGGCGGCCGAACGGCGCGGGGTTGTGCACCGCCGCGTCCCCGCGGGCGCCGATCGCGCGGTGGATCAGCCGGGTGAGCCGGCGTCCGAGGTCGTGGTGGATGTCCTCGGCATCCTGCCGGGCCCGGGCGACGGCGGCGCCGGCGAGGATCCCGTGGCTCTGCTGGGTGAGGACGGAGGTCCAGATCCGCTCCAGCGCTTCGTACGGGTAGGGCGTGCCGGTGCGGACCGCCGCGCCCGCCGACCACAACTCGGCCTCGTGGAGCAGCGCTTCGCAGGTCCGGTTTCCGCGCTTGGTGCGTGCCTGGCTGGTGAACTCCCCGGTGTGGGGGGCGAGGTCGAGCGGGCCGCGCACGGTGGCTTCGGCGTCCGGCCCGGGTGCGACCGGGTGTGCCGGGTGCCAGGCCCGGGTGAGGGGGTGCGGTACGTGCCGCGGCGGGCCGTGCGGGTCCGCGAGCCGGGCGGCCTCTTCCAGCGCGGCCCGGTCGGGGTGGTGCAGGGTCCGCAGGGCCGACACGGGCGAACCGTCGTCGCCGCGTGGGTCCGTCGCGCGGCCCGGGACATGGACGAGCATGCCGCTGCCGTCGATGCCCTCCCAGCGGAAGGACCGGTGCCGCGCCGGCCGGTCCGCACGGGGGACCAGCAGCCAGTGCGCACCGGCGGCCCGCGCGATCTGCGGCAGTGCGGGCGAGACGCCGCGGACGTCGGTCAGCCAGACGCCGTCGCTGTCGGTGCCGAACTCGGCGCGCAGGAAGCGGCGTCCGTGGGTGAACTGACGCACCAGCGCCTCCCCGCCGGCCAGTTCGGTGGCGGACTGCGCCCACAGGGCGCCGACCGGTACCCAGGTGCCGTCGGCGATCATCTTGCGCAGCCGCTCGAACAACTGCGGCTCGTGCTGTTTCATCCAGGCGTAGTGCTGTACGTCGGGTGCGACACAGACGAGGCCGGGGTATTCCTCGGCGAGGGCGGCGAGGGTGCTGAGGTCTCGGGCACCGGCGCGGACCGCCTCGTGCAGGGGCAGGGAGCCGAGCGGCACGGGTGCGCTCTCCGCCACCAGCTTGTACCCGGCCGGCAGGGCCCGGCCGGCGCCGCCGAGTTCGGGTGCGAGGACGGCGTGGCCGGCCCGGGCGGTGCGGGCGACGGCACGCGGATCGACGGCGTCCAGCGCGCGCTCCAGGGCGTCGCGGATGCGGATCGCCCGCGGTGCGTCCCGCGGCAGGGACCGGTGGATCCGGTGCAGGGCCCGGATGTCGTGCAGCAGTCGCCACACCGCGTCGTCACGCACCACCAGGTCGGCGCGGCGCAGCCGCAACGGCGGCGGGTCGCAGGACCCGTCCGTGACGGTGGCCTCGACCAGGAGGTGCACGGGCTCGCCCCCGCGGGCACGTTCGGCGACGAGGACCGGGTCCGGATGCGGGGCGTGCAGTCCCCGCAGGGGTGCGCCGTACTCGTCCCGTACGAGCGCCTGCGGCCGGGTGACCGTGTCGCCGCCCAGGTCGAACACCGCCTCGACGCGGCGGCCCGCCCAGCGTTCGGGCACCGACGCCCGCGCCGTGAACCAGGAGGTCGACCCCGGTCGCCCCCAGATGTCGCCCACCGCGAACGGCTCGTGGTCGGCGCGCAGGGCCACCTGCGCGGGCACCGGTTCACCCGGTAGGTGCCAGGCGCTCACATCGAGGGGGATGCGGAGCGGATACAGGGCCGGTCGCAGCCGTTCGGCGAGGAATGCGGCTATGCGCTCGTCAAGCATGGCGGGTCCCCTTCGTGTCCAGCCAGTGACCGCCATGTAAAACCAAGTGTGTTATCAAGTCAACGCTTCGTACCGCGCGCATTGAATTTGCAGTTGAGCGCGTCGCCGATTGTTTCCGTCAGGCGAATTAGGTTCCGAATCGGGGGGCGCACGTCAAATAAACAGACTGACAAAACGGGGAACGAAAGGCGACAGGAGCGCACGGCGGGGCGGGCCGCCGCCGGGTGGAACGCGGCGGGGTGTCCGGTTCGTGCGGGCGGCGCGTGTCATAGCGGCCGCGGGCGCCCGGGCGCGCGTCACCATCCGTGTGCCGCGCGGAACTTGGGTCTGCCGCACCCGTTGACGTAAATCAATCTGATGGACTTACATGTCGGCGCAGCGGCGCTGCCTGTCCATCACGCGCCCGACCCGACCGAGGTGTGCCCACCGTGCGCAGACGCCGAACGCTCTTCCGCAGTACCTTCTCGCACCGCGCCGCGGTGCCGGGACGCCGGTCCGCCGGCAGCGGCGCCGACGCCGTGCCCCGGCCAGCGGGCGACCGCGGCCATCTCCGGATCTGTGGCGGCTGATCCCCGATGTCCGCCGCCGGCCGCCGTCCCGGCCCCGCCCTCCTGGTGCGGGGCTCAGGGCCGCTGCACGCTCCCGTCGGCGTTGCGCAGCAGCGCCCACCGGTCGTGCCCGAGGGGTTCGGGCACAGGGTGGCGGCGGGCCGCGGACTCGTCGAAGTCGACGCCGTGGCCGGCCGTCGCGGGTGGTACGAGCAGTCCGTCGCGCGCCACCACGGTGCCGGGGAACACGTCGTGGACCGCGTCCTTGAAGACGGCCGCCTCCTGCACGCCGAACGCCTGGCTGCTGACGTCGAGCGCGAGGGTGGCGGCCTGGGCGACCGGGCTGACGTCGGCCGGGCCGTGCGGGGCGAGGCGGACCCCGTGCAGTTCGCACAGGGCGGCCAGCTTCCGGGCCGGGGTGAGGCCGCCGAGCGTGGGGACGCGCAGACGTGCGAAGTCGATGTCGGGCTCCTTCAGGAGGGCCACGAACTGCTGTGGGTCGTTGAAGAGTTCCCCCACGGCCAGCGGCACCGGGAAGGCGGCGTGCAGCCGTACGAAGTGGGCGCAGTCCTCGGGCGCGAGCAGGTCCTCGACGACGTACAGGCCGACGTCCTCCGCGCGGCGCAGGAACTCCCTGGCCTGGCGCGGGTCGAGCCGCTCGTGCACGTCGTGCAGCAACTCCACGTCGTCGCCGACGAGTTCGCGCACCCGGCCGAGGACGCGGGGGACGATGCGCAGGTAGGCCACGGAGTCCCACGGCACGCGCCGCTCGCGCACCGCCTCGGGATCGGCCGCGCCGCCGACCCCGTAGGCGTCGGAGCCGGGCACGGCGGCCTGGACGCGGACATGGCCAAATCCCCGCTCCCGCGCCACGGTCACCTTGTCGGCGATCTCCTCGGCGTCGGCGCCGTCGACGTGGGTGTACGCCTCGGCACCGGTACGCACCCGGCCGCCGAACAGGGTGTACAGGGGCACGCCGAGCCGTTTGGCCTTGAGGTCCCACAGGGCGACGTCGATCCCGCCGAGGGCGTTCCCGGTGAACGAACCCCCGTGCCAGTAGGCGCTGTTGAGGACGAGCCGGTGCAGGTCCTCGATGTCGTCCGGGTCCCGTCCGGCGAGCAGCGGGCAGAGGTAGTCGTCGAGGACCGAACGGACCGCGAGGGTGCGTTGCGGATCGCCGGCGCAGCCCAGCCCGTAGAGCCCGGGCTCGTTGGTCTCGACGCGCACCACGAGATGCGGGCAGCCGTGCGGGGCGGTCAGGAAGGTGCGTACGGCCGTGATGCGGATCCTGGCCCCGCGCTCCTCGACCCAGGGGGCCGGAGCGAGCAGGCGGGTGCGGGCGTCTGGCTGAGCCATGCACACTCCGGCGTTCTGGCATCAGAATGACGTACTGTCATCCGAACGTATGGAGTGCGACTCTCGTTTGTCAACGGCCCCTCGGCACAGGGCACTCGGGCGCGCGGGGGGCACCGGCCGCCCGGACGTCAGTGCTGGCCGAGCCGTTTCAGGAGCATGGTCAGGGAGTGCGCCGCCTCGGACACCGCCCGGGCCACCTCCTCGATCCGCTCGTCACCCATCCTGCTGCGGGGCGCCGAGCAGCCCACCGCGTCCCCGCCGTCCGGGGCCACGCCGAGCGGAACGGCCACGCACCGGACGTCCACCGCGTTCTCCCCGTCGTCCACCGCCCAGCCGCGCAGCCGCGCCTCGGCGAGTTCGGCCAGGAACGCGTCCGGGTCGACGACGGTGTCCGGCGTCAGTTTCTCCAGCGGCCAGGTGAGCCGGCGCTGCACCTCGGCCGGGTCGAGCTGGGAGAGCACCGCCTTGCCCAGCGCGGTGGCGTGGGGGGGGGGGCCGCCCCCCCCCCCCCCCCACAAAAACACCCCCCCCCCCCCCCCCGGAGTGTGGGAGAGAGAGATGATGGAGGGCAAAATACAGGCGGGGTTTGACTGCGGCCCCGCGAGCCGG
>NZ_JBIAXM010000040.1:19515-67484 GCF_042896695.1 Streptomyces sp. NPDC001270
CACCCGGGCCCTGGCGCGCGGGGGCGCCACCGGGGGGGGGGGGGGGGGGCCGCCCCCCGCCCCCCCCGGGGGGGGGGGGGGGCCCGCCCCCCCCCGCCCCACCGCCGAGTACATCCGCAGCGCGTGCCGCGACTCGCGTTTGGCCAGGTAGACGATGTGCGTGCCATCGAGCCTGCCGAGATGCACGGCCTCGCCGGTCTCCTCGGCGAGGGTGTCGAGGACCGGCCCGGCCAGGCTCGCCACGTCGTCGCCCGCCAGGTAGGCGGTGCCGGTGAGCAGGGCTTTCAGGCCAAGGCTGTAGCGCGTGCCGGAGGGATCGACGTCCACCCAGCACCGCCCCTGCATGGTGCGCAGGACCGCGTGCAGGCTGCTTTTGGGCACGGCCATCGCGCTCGCCATCTCGGCGAGCGAGAGACGGGCGCCGTCCTGCCCGAGCAGTTCCAGAACCTCCAGCACCCGGGCCGCCGACTTGACCTCGTCACCCTTGCGTCCCTGCGCGGTATCCGTCACCGATTCCACTGCCCCTCCGCTTCCCACCCAGACGCCGACCGGACCTTCACCCGACACCTAATCCCACCCTGCGTCTTGACGCTATATCAAGGCGAGCCTAAGTTCAGTCACTCCAACGCCATTCGGCCTTCTGAACGGTCGACCCTAGGTAGGGGCTCATGCGTATATCAGCTTCCCGCACGGTCAAGTACGTCGCCACCGCCGTGGCCGCCACCCTGTCGCTCACCTCGCTGACAGCCTGCGGCGGCAGCGGCTCCGGAGGATCGGACTCCAAGAGCCTTCAGATGTGGACCTTCAAGCAGTCCCACGTCCAGGCGCTGCGCAACGCCGCCAAGGAGTTCAAGAAGGAGACCGGGATCTCCGTGAGCGTCGAGGCGTTCACACCCGAAGAGGCATACATGACCAAGGTGCAGAGCGCCGCGAAGACCGGCGACCTGCCCGATGTCCTGGAGGTGCACTCCGACGGCGAGGACCGTGTGCTCGGCGCGTCCGGCATCGCCGCGGACCTCAAGGACGACTACAAGGGCGCCTGGCTCGACCGGATCCAGTCCTCCGTGCACGACTCCGGCCTCGTCACCCCCGAGCGCTACGAGAAGTCGCGCAGTTCGAAGTCCACGGACAACGGCATCGAGAAGGGCGCGCGGTACAGCGTCCCGCTGACCATCGGCACGTTCGGCATCGTCTACGCCAACAAGGCGAAGCTGGCCGAGGCCGGCATCAAGGAAGCCCCGAAGACGTGGGAGGACCTGCTCGCCGCCCTCAAGGCGACGACGGCGAAGGACCCCAAGAACGGCGGCCTGACCACCGGTCTGAAGGCCAGAGGACCCGGCCTGAACTGGATCCTCCAGCCGCTCGCCTTCGCACAGCTGGGCAAGGAGGGTTACGACAACCTCTTCGGCAAGGACAAGAGTTCCGACTTCGGTTCGCCGAACGGCGTCAAGGCGCTCTCCCTGTACGACCAGCTGACCCCGTACTGGACACCCGGCACCCAGTCCCTCGACGTCGACCAGGCGGACCAGACCTTCGCCCAGGGCAAGGCCGCGTTCGACGTCGGCGGCACGTTCACGCTCGCCTTCCTCCAGCAGAACGGCATGAAGCCGGACGACGTCTACGCCTTCGGTCTGCCCGCCCCCAAGAACGGCGCGGTCACCGACCTGTCGCTCGCGCCGATGGCCCTGACCGGTATGACGCTCAACTCGGCGAGCAAGCAGCCGGAGAACGCCAAGAAGTGGATGGAGTTCCTCTCCGGGAAGCAGGTCGCGGCCCAGTTCGCGACGGACGCCACCGACCTGCCCGCCACCGACCTCGGCGCCGACTCCGCGAAGGCGCTCGGCCCGACGCTCGACTCCATGTTCCAGACCTTCAAGGGCACGCCTGAGACCACCTACGACGCCAACCTCAACCAGGACATCCAGGCTCCCGGTTACGAGCAGAACGACGTCGGCGACATCCTCGCCGACCTGACCCCGCTCAAGCGTGCCTCCGTCGAGGACACCGCGCGCAAGATCAGCGAGCTGAACCAATCGTACTGGAAGGCAGCCGGCCAGTGACGGTCCAGCCCACACTCCCCGCGAGAGTGGCGAAGGACCGCGCCGCGGCTGCGGGGAACGCACCCCGGCGGCGCAGGGATCGCAGGTACGAGGCGCTCACGGGCTATCTGTTCGTCGCGCCGGCCGTCGTCCTGTTCCTGGTGATGGGCCTCTACACCGTCGGCTACGGCTTCGTCCTGTCCTTCGCCAAATGGAACGGCTTCGCCCCGAACTGGGAATGGGTCGGCCTGGGCAACTACAAGGACCTGCTGTGGCAGGACCCCGTGTACGCGCCACGGCTGCGGCAGGCCGCCGTCAACACCTTCTGGGTGATGCTGGCGGCTCCCGCCCTCACGGTCATCGCGTCCTTTCCGCTCGCGGTCCTGCTCAACCAGGTCAAGCGGTTCCAGAGTGTGCTGCGCTCGGTGTACTTCCTGCCGTACGTCACCAGCGGCGTCGCGGTGTTCTTCGCCTGGCAGTACATCCTGCAACCGGACGGCGCCATCAACAGCCTGCTCAGCGGCCTGGGTCTGGGCTCGCTTCAGCAGCCGCAGGGATGGCTGGGCAACCCCTCCACGGCCATGCCCACCATGATCGTGGTCCTCGTGTGGGGACACGTGCCCGTGGCGATGCTGCTGTACCTGACCGGTCTGCAGGGCATCGACCGCAGTGTGCTGGAGGCCGCCGAACTGGACGGCGCCGGCTGGTGGCGGACCAATGCGTCCGTGGTCTGGCCGCTGGTCCGGCCGATCACGGCGATCGTCGTGCTGCTGAATCTGCGCGAGGCGCTCCAGGGGTTCCAGACCTTCCTCGTGATGACCAACGGAGGGCCGGGCGACCACACCAACGTGCTGGGTCTTGAGGCGTACCGCCTGGCCTTCCTGAAGAACCTCTCCCCCACCCTGGGCCTGGCCAGCGCCCTGGGCTGGCTGCTGTTCGCGGTCGCCCTCGTCCTCGCCCTGATCAACCTGCGAGCGCTGCGGAGCAAGACATGACATCGATATCGACGGCCCGTCCCCGTGCGGGCCACCCCGCCCTGCGACCGCCGTCCGGCCGGGCCCTGGCCCGGGTCGTCGTGGGCCTGCTGCTCGCCCTGTACGCGCTGGTCAGCCTGTACCCGTTCCTGTGGATGGTGTCGGCGGCGTTCAAGGACCAGGTCGAGGTGGTCAGCGGTGGACATCTGATCCCGCACCACCCGACGTTCCAGACGCTGATCGACACCTGGAACGAACTGCACTTCTTCGACTTCTTCGTCAACAGCCTCCTCGTGACCCTGTACACGGTCGTGCTGACGGTGGCGTTCTACTCCGCCGCCGGATACGCCTTCGCGGTACTGCGTTTCCCGGGGCGCGGCGCGCTGCAGAAGCTGTTCGTCTCGCTGCTGTTCGTCCCGGGCATCACGGTGATGCTGCCGATCGTGCTCCTGGAGAACAAGATGGGCATCCTCGGCACGCACTGGGGGCTCGTCCTGCCGTTCGTGAACGGGGGCGCGCCGCTTTCGATCCTGTTGATGACGGGTGCGTTCACCGCGGTGCCCGGAGAGCTGCGCGACTCGGCTCGGGTCGACGGCGCCGGCGAGCTGCGGATCTTCGCATTCGTCTACCTGCCGCTCGTCCGCCCCGCGTTGATCACCGTCGCGCTGCTGACGGCGATCCCCACGTGGAACGAGTTCCTGCTGACCCGGGTGTCCCTCAACGACCCGTCCGCCTACACCCTGCCGATCGGCCTCCAGTCGCTCTCCTCGGAGAACGTGCCGCACTACAACAACCTGATGGCCGGCGCCCTCATCGTCGTGGTCCCCGTCATCCTCCTCTTCCTGTGCCTCCAGAAGTACTTCGTCAACGGCCTGGTGGGGGCGGTGAAGGGCTGATGCGCGTCCTCGTCACCGGTGCCGCGGGGCACATCGGGGGATTCGCTACACGCGAACTGGCCGCCGCGGGACACGAGTTGACCCTCACGGACCGCGTGCCGTTCGACGCCCCGGCCACCGCCCAGGTGCTCGTCGGCGACCTGCAGGACGCCGAGCTGGTCCGCAAGGCGGTGGCCGGCGCGGACGCCGTCGTCCACCTCGGGGCGATCCCCCACCCCAACGCGGGTGACCCCAGCACCCTGTTCGCCACCAACTGCCTCACCGCACACCGGGTGCTGGACGAGGCCGGACGGGCGGGCGCACACCGGATCGTGGCGGCGTCCAGCCTCGCGGCGGTCGGGCTCGCCTGGTCGCCGGTGCCCGTCTCACCGCAGTACGTGCCCCTCGACGAGGACCACCCGCTCCTCGTTCGCGACCCGTACGGCCTGTCCAAGGTGGTCCTGGAGGAGACGGCCCGCAGCACCCGTCTGCGGTGGGGCACGGACATCGTGTGCCTGCGTTTCCCCTTCACCGGGACCGGGCAGCGGCTCGCGCAGCAGTTGGCCGAGGTCGCCGCCGATCCCGGCGCCCACCGGCACGACCTGTGGGGCTGGCTGGACACCCGGGACGCGGCGGCCGTGATCCGCCGTGCCGTGGAGGCCGACATCACCGGCTGCCACGTCCTCAATGTCGCGGCGCCCGACACCTCCTCCCCGCTGCCCACTTCCGAGCTGCTCCAGCGACACCACCCGGGCGTACCGGCGTTCGCGCCGCTGCCCGGCCGCGCGTCCCTGATCGACACGAAGACCTGCGCGGACCTGCTCGGTTTCACCCCGCGCCACTCCCGTCCCGCCGACCAAGGAGATCGACCCGGATGACCGCACATCCCAGACGCCTGTCCCGGCGCGGCTTCATCGCCGCCGGTGCCGCGGCGACGGCCGCCGTCGCGGCCGGCACCGGCACCGCGTCAGCCGCCGGCCCGCGCAAGGTGTCCCCGCGCGCGCACATCTTCTACTACCCGTGGTACGGCTCGCCCCAGGTGTACGGGCAGTGGCGCCACTGGCAGCAGGGCGCGCTGACCCCGCCCGACGGGATCAGCTCCAACTACTACCCGCTGCTCGGCGCCTACGACTCCGGTGACCGCCGGGGAGCCGTCGACCGGCACATGCGCTGGCTGCGGCAGGCGGGCACCGGTGTCCTGGTCAGCAGCTGGTGGGGGCAGGGCAGTTACGAGGACCGGATGGCGCCGGTGGTCCTGGACGCCGCGGCCGCCGCGGGTCTCCAGGTGGCCTGGCACATCGAGCCGTACCAGGGGCGCGACGCCACGTCGGTCGTCGCCGACATCCGCTATATCACCGAGCGGTACGGCGACCACCCGGCGTTCCACCGCGCCGCGGACCACGGGAACCGCTGCGCTTATTACGTCTTCAACAGTCTGCTGACCGTGGACTGGTCACCGCTCCACGAGGTCGAGGACCAGGCGATCGTGATGGCCCAGACCTGGGACCTCACCCGGATCGGCGACTTCGGCGGTGTGTACACGTACGACGCGATCGCCACGGCCAACAAGCCGGACTGGACGCAGGTCGCCGCGTTCTGCGCGGAGCGGGGCATGGTGTGGGCGCCTTCGCTCGGCCCGGGCTACCTCGACGACCGGGCCGTCCCCGGGAACACGACGCCCACCCTGGACCGCGCACAGGGGCGGACCTACGACCTGGAGTGGGAGTACGCCCTGGCCAGCGGGCACGAGGACGCCGTGCCGGACTGGGTGAGCATCACCTCGTTCAACGAGTGGCACGAGGGCACCCAGATCGAGCCGGCCACGGCCGACACCCCCGGTTCCCTCGACTACCTCTCGTACGAGGGTGCCTACGGCCGCAAGGGCGTCCACGCGCAGACGGCCTACCTGGACCGCACGGCGTACTGGGTCGCCCGTTTCGAGGCCGCCCACGCACGGCGGCGCGGCTGACGGCGTTCCGGCGTGGGGGGGGGGGGGGGCCCCCCGCGGGCCCCCCCCCCCCCCCGGGGCGGCGCCCGGCCCCCCCGTGCTCTCGCCCCCCCCCCCCCCCGGGGGGGGGGCGGCGGGGGGCGGGGGGGGGGGGGGGGGGGGGGGGGGGGGGGGGGGGGCCCCCCCCCCCCGCCCCCCCCCCCCCCCACGCCGATCGGAGCGCCGGCGGCCGGACCGGTCCTGCCGGCCCGGCCATCGGCCGGTTACGGATAGCTTCTGAGGTTCGCGACGTTGCTGCCGGAGTTGGACGGGCCTCCGGTGTTGTTGATGACGTGGCTGATGGTGCCCGTACCGCCGAGGGAGACCGTCACCATGCTGGTGAAGCGCACGTTCGCGTTGTTCGGTGCCTCGATGGCGTGCGCCGCGGTCACGCTCGGGTTGACGTTGAAGTAGCAGTAGCTGCCGAGGCCGTACGCCTGGTGGCTGGTGACAAAGTCGGCCACCTTGTAGGCGGCGTAGCCCTGGGTGGAGCCGTTCATCCAGGCCGCCTGGTTGGGCGGGTCGTAGGGCATCTCGTTCTGGAAGAAGTAGGTCCGGCCGCCGTTGCCGTTCCAGACGGTCTGGTACTTCTGGAAGTGTTCGACGAACAGCCCGTACATCGTGACGTCGTCGCCGTTGACGACGAGTCCGGTGTCCCCGGTGTTGGTGGTCCAGCCGACGCCGCTGCCGTGGTCGGCGCGCCAGATCCACATGTGGTCGCCGATGACGTTGTCGCTGTTGACGACGAGGCTGGTGGTCGCCTTGCCGACGCCCGCGCCGCCGACGCGGAAGTACACGTCGTGCAGGGAGGTCGGGTTCGCCGCGTGCGAGGCCGAGGAGCCGGCCGGGCCGATCTCGACCAGCGTGGAGGAGTTGGTGGTGCCCGCGTCGAAGAGGACACCGGCGATCTTCACGCCGTCGACGTCCGCGACCTTCATCGCGGTGACGCCGTTGTCGGGCACGAACGTGGCGAGACCGAGGCCGAGCACGACCGTATCGGGGCGGGTCACGTTCAGTGTCTGGTCGAGATGGTAGACACCCGGGGTGACCAGGAGGTTCTTGCCCGCGGCCAGGGCGGCGTTGATCTGCGCGGCGGTGGAGCCCTGCTTCACGACGTAGAAGGAGTCCAGGGACAGCGAACTGCCCGCCGGACTTCCGCTCGCCCAGCTGGTCGCCGTGGAGTTGGTGCGCAGCGCCGGGACGAACACCTGGTAGTTGCCGGACGCGTCCACGTACAGGAAGGGCTTCTCCCGGGTGACCGGGCTCTGTGCGACCGTCGTGTACGGCGGGCTGGGGAAGCTGGTGGCGGGAACGCCCTGGCTGCCGACGAAGACCATGTTCCAGTTGGACCCGGTCCAGCTGCCCAGCTGCGAGTTGCGGGTCAGCCACTGCTGCTGGCTGCCCGAGTTGACCTGGCCGTCGATCTTGCTGTCGGCGAGGTAGCCGCCGCTGGACCAGCCGCCGTCGTCCAGCGCGAGGTTGCCGCGCAGGTGCATCCTGCGGTACGACGCCGCCTGCGAGACCGCCCAGCGGTCGCTGCCGCCGGTCGGGTTGACGGACAGGTTCTCGGTGCCACGCCAGAAGTTCTGGGTCGCGTTGCCCTGGAACCAGTCGGCCTCGGCGTGCACCGCGCCGTTGACGGTCACCGCGTCGGGCGTCAGGCCGAGTCCGAGCACCTGGGTGTAGAAGCCGACGTTGACGTCGGCGCTGTAGGTGCCCGGCTTGAACATGACGGCGTAGCGCTGGGAGCCGAACTGGTTGGTCTGCTGTTGCTGGAAGATCGAGTTCAGTCGGCTCTGGATGGTGGCGGACGACATGGACGGGTCGAAGACGACCACGTTCGGGCCGAGGTCCACACCGTCCGAGGGCGGAGCTGTCACGGGGGCCACCTGGAAGCGCTGGGCGGCGCTGCCGTTGCAGGTGTACTGCACGAACTGCACGCTGTCGGCGGTCGAGGCACCCGGATCGTCCAGGCACTTGCCGCTGCCCCGGTTGACGAAGTGGTAGGCGCCGCCGCCCTCGTCGACCGGCAGCCACTGCTGGTTGGCGCCGCCGCCGTAGGTCCACAGCTGGATCGGGGCGTTGTCGGCCGTGGACACGTTGGTCACGTCCACGCTCTGGGCGGCGTCGTTGCGGTTGTTGATGCGGACGTAGCCGTCGCTGGTCGCGGTGAAACTCCACTGCTGGGCGGTGGAGCCGTTGCAGGTGTACTGCTGCACCGCGGTGCCGTTGGCGGTGCCGGCGGCCCTGGCGTCGAGACACTTGCCGCCGGCCGCGTTCACGACGGTGGCCCAGTCGGTGGGCAGGGCGGCGGCCGCGGAGGCCGCGGTGGACCCGGTGGTCGCCGCGGACCCGGTGGTCGCCGCGCTCGACGGAGCGACCGAGAGGAAGGACGCGGCCGCCACTGTGACCAGGCTTGCGGCCAGGGGTCTGGTGGCGGAGCGCGGAAGTCGGAACACGAATCCTCCTTGCCGAACAGGTCGGCCGATGGTGGGGGCTTCTGTCAGCCGGTGTAGGCGGCGAAGACGCGTGTGTAGTCCCAGGCGGACTGGCTGACGCCGGAGCAGCTGTCGGCGGGGCCGCCGGTGCACGGGCGGTCCCGGTTGGCGGACCAGAAGGTCAGGCGGGCCAGGTGGTGCTGCTGCGCGTAGGCGAGGATGGTACGGAAGTCGGCCACCGTCACCGTCTCGTTGTTGTCGGTGATGCCGTTCATCGAGGAGATGCCCATGTTTCGGTACGCCTGGTCGTCGCTGTAGCCGTAGGCGTTCTTCAGCGCGTTCTTGAGACCTTCGGCGGCCTGCACGGTGAGGTTGCCCATGTTCTGGCCGGCACCGCCGAAGTCGAAGGGCATGATGGCCCAGCCGTCGGTGGTCAGGCCGGAGGAGGCGGCCCGGTTGATCAGACTGGTGTCGGGGCCGCTCTGTCCGGTGCCGATGGTGATGTACACCTTCAGGCCCGGGTTGTTGGTCTTCACGGTCTTCAGCGCGTCGACCGTGCGCTGCTGGACGGTCGGGTTGCTGTAGGCGTCGGCCTCGATGTCGATGTCGATGGCCTTCAGACCGTAGGCGTTGATCACCTTCTGGTAGGCGGCGGCGAGTTCGCCCGCGCTGGAGCAGGAACTCTCCAGCTTGTTGCCGCTGTAGCCGCCGAAGGAGGGAATGATGTCGCCGCCGTTCGCGCGCACGGTGTTGACGGTCTGCTGGTCGACGCCGCCGGTCAGCGGCCGGCCGCCGTCCCACTGGGGGTTGCAGTAACCGTTGCTGAGGACGAAGGCGAGCGTGAACCACTTCACGCCGGTGGCGTTGGTGATCGTGGTCGGGCTGGGCGGGCTGCCCCAGCCGTTGTAGAGGTACGGCGCCACGGCCATGGGGGCGGCCGTCGGGGGGTTGCCGCCGCCGTCGGCGGCGGGTGCGGTCCACTTCTGATTGGCGGCGCCGGTGCAGGACCAGAGCTGGGCGCGGGCACCGTTGGCCGACGAGTTGTCGGTGACGTCCAGGCACTTGTCGGCCTGCGGGTTGACGATGTCGTGCGCGGCGGTGACGGTCCACTTCTGGTTCGCGCCGCCGCCGCAGGACCAGAGCTGGGCCTTGGCTCCGTTGGCGGTCGAATTGCCGGTGACGTCCAGGCACTTGCCGAGGGCGCGGATCGTGCCGTCGGAGCCGACCGTCCACTGCTGGGCGGCGGTGCCGTTGCAGTCGTAGAGCTGGACGGCCGTGCCGTCGGCCGAACTGGCGCCGGCGACGTCGAGGCACTTGCCCCCCAGGCCGGTGATGGTGCCGGTGGCGGCCTGGGCGGGGGCGGCCGTGAGGAGGCCGGCGGAGAGAGCGAGAGCGGCGAGGGACACGATCGCGGGCAGTGGTCTGGCCATTGGGGGTTTGGCCTTTCACGCGGAGATGGCGGAAGGCGGTCCCAACACCCCTGCGACTCAAGGGCGTTGAGCGCATTCCGAGGACTTTGTTTAAGGCGTGAAGCTAAAGGTCCGGACCAGCATCGTCAAGAGGTGAAGCGCGACCGGGCCCACAATCGCCCCGATCCGCAATGAGTTGAACACCGGAGGGGAGGCGCGTGCGGAAACCTGGCGTGAGATGTGTCTTGCGGAGGGCGTCGGTCACCGGGCATCGTTCAGGGCACCGTCCGCTCCTCTCGGGCCGGTCGGCCGAGGAGGTGTCCGCATGGCAGGCGGTGACCCGCAGGCCGCCTGCCCGCCTCCATCAGGTGGCACCGGACGGCGCCGGCCGAGCGGTGGAACGGGCCGTGCCATGCCGCCTGCTCGCCGAGTCAGGGTGATCCTCTCGCGGGTTCGGGGCAGGCTACCGGCCGGAAGGGAACGGCGCCCCACCAGCCCTCGCACCGGGGCAGCCCCGCCCCGAAGCCGCCGGGCCCCCGTCGACACCCGGCGGCTCTCGGGAGAAGAGTGTCAGCCGGTCGCCACGACCGTGCCGCAGTCGCTCACCTCCCCGAAGCCGTAGAGCGCGATGACGGAGGGGTCGCCGCACAGGTACGACGTCGGCCCGACGAACGCTTCGCTGATGTCGCTGTGTCAAAGGCGCGCGGTCTCGGCGACCACGTATGCCTGCCGGGTGTGCGGGAACCCGGTGTTGAACGTGCCCGCCGAGCTGATCGGTTCCACGCTGTCCATCGGCAGCACCACGGCGTCGCCGTGGGTGTCCGGCTCCACCCAGTTCACCTGGGCGAGGTAGCTGGAGATGGCGAACGGCATGATGTCGCCCGGGCCGGTGAGGCCGGTCCCGTCGTTCTCCTGGGGGGAGCTGGAGACACAGGCGCCCACGCCGCTCTCGCTCAGGCCCAGTGTGGACAGCCACCAGCTACGTGTGTCGGAGCCGAGCGGCGGCAGCTTCGGGTTCAGCGTGACGCCGTTCAGCTGGGTGGTCTGACAGGTGTAGATCTGCCGGAGTTCGGTCACCGTGAAGGACCGGCCGTCGAGCGGGCTGTCGCCACGGACCGCCGCGGTCACTCCGTCCACCGCGAACACGATCCAGCTCAGGTCGTTCCGGGAGCTGCCGAGGGGCCCTCGGGTGACGCCGGCGAAGTCCAGGCAGTGCGTGCCGTTGTCGATGTCGGAGCGCAGCGCGTTCAGAGCGGCCGACGAGCCGTTCGGGCGCGGGATCAGGCAGCCGATGCCACGGGTCTTGATGACCGGTGAGCCGGTCGATCCGAAGCAGGCGAAGTGCCCGGCGCCGACGGCGTCGAGGACCGGCGTGACCGTGTCCGAGCACACCCCGACGAGCGGCGGGAGGGGCTGTCCCGGCGCCGGGTCGGCCTGGGCCGGCGCGGCGACGGTCAGGGTCAGGACCAGGCCCAGGGCCGCGGTGGCCGACAGCACGGCGGCCCTGGTCGCCCGGCCGGCTCTGTTCAGTGGGTTCACGTGGTGCCTCCTTGTCGCGGAGGTGCGTGCCGACGCCGCCGGACGCAGTGGGCACCTCGTGGCCGAAGAGGCTTTCGTGTCCCCGAAGGTGCGGTGGTGGCGCTGTCGAGGCCGTACGTGCGCCCACGCGTCCGCTCGGCGGGCGTCATGGGGCAGGACGGCGCGCGGCGTCGGAACGCACCGGGGATACGCACGTGCTCCGCGAGTCTTTCAGGGGCACTGCGTACGGACTCGGAAGCGGATGTGAGCGGGGCGCGGCCGAGGCGGCAATTCCGCCCGCACGGCGCGGGTCCGGGCCGAAGGCACCCGCTCGCCGACGGGTGTCCTCGGCAAGTGGGCTCCTCCGGCGAGCGGTTGCCTTCGGCGAGCGGTTCCGGTGTCCCGCACCTGGTTTCCCTTGACCCGGCAGGGCGCCGTCACCGGGCACGGCACTTCGTGCTGCCCGGTGACGGCAGGCTCGGATCTCAGTGGGAGGAGAGGGCGTCGGGTACGTCGGACCACGGGGTGCGGGCGGCCACCAGGGCACGGAGGGCGCGCAGCGGCTTGGTCATGTTGACCCCCACGGCCGCGCAGACCTGTCCTTTCGCGCCGTACAGCGCGGTGAACCGGCGTTCGGCCAGGCCACCGTCCACCACGCGGAAGTCGTCGGCGCCCCTGGTCTGTCCATGGACCTGGATCTTCAGGTCGTACTGGTCCGACCAGACGTAGGGCACGGTGGTGAACGCGGTGGCCCCGCCACGGCCCGCGAGGATGTTGCGGGCCACGGCGAGTCCCTGTTCACCCGCGTTGGTACGGTGCTCGACGCGCAGCCGCCGCCCGGTCGCCCCGTCCAGCCAGGAGGCGACGTCACCGGCGGCCCATACGCCGCCGCCGGCGTACAGCGTGGCGTCGCACTCCACACCGTCACCGGTCGGCAGCCCGCTGTCCGCGAGCCACTCCACGTTGGGACGCGCCCCGATGCCGACCAGCAGGGCATCGGCGTCGAGCGTCCGGCCGTCGGCGAGCCGTACCCCGGTGGCCCGGCCGTCCCGTGTCAGCACCCCTTCGACCACGGAACCGGTCGCGATCCGCACCCCGCGCTCGGCGTGCACCTCGGCGAGCATGCCGCCGACTTCCGTGCCCAGGGCCGTGCCCATCGGTACCGCGGTGTCGGTGACCAGGGTGACCTCGCAGCCGGCCTGCCTGGCCACCGCGGCCACCTCGGCACCGATGAAGCCGCCGCCCACGATGACCAGTCGCCGGCCGACGCCCAGGGCGGCACGCAGGTCCAGGGCGTCCCGCAGCGTGCGCAGCACATGCACGCCCTCGCACGCTCCGGCACCCGGCAGGCGGCGCGCGCGGACTCCGGTGGCCACGACCGCCTGGTCGTAGCCGACCCGCTCGCCGCCGGCCAGCACGACCTGGCGCCGCCTGGTGTCCAGTGCCACCGCCCGCTGTCCGAGCCGCAGGTCGAGGTCGAGCGCCGCCAGCGCCTCGGGCGCGCGCAGCCGGAGGCGTTCGGGTTCCCAGGCTCCGGAGAGCACCTGCTTGGACAGCGGCGGACGGTCGTAGGGAACGTCGGCCTCCTCGCCGATGAGCGTCAGCCGGCCGGTGAAGCCCCGCCTGCGCAGCCCTTCCACGGTGGCCAGTCCGGCGGCCGAGGCACCGACGACGACCACCTGTGCGGGTCCGGTCATCTCACACCTCCTTGTCGGACGCCGAACGGCCGGCGATCCGCTCCGGCCGGCGCGTCCGGCTGCGCCCGGGCTCGGTCCGGTCAGCTCCGCGTCGCTCCGTGCGCTCGGCGTCGATCGACATGTGTGCTCCTTCGACTGGGGACGGTACGGCCGCGGTCACCGGCTCGCCGGTCGAACCGGGACGCCGGTTCTTCGGTTCACCGGTCGTACGGGAACGATCGGCCGACGGGATTCGGTGCCCCGCGCCGGCCGCGGGCGGGACCGGCCCGCGCGGACGGGTGTCAGCCGCCCGCGCTCACCGGCCGATCCCGTCGGCGCGGGCCACCGGCGTTGCTCACCAGGCGACGGGCAGCTCGTAGACGCCGTAGACGGCCATGTCGTCGCGGAAGGGGATCTCCGACAGCGACCGGTCCAGTCGCAGTCCCGGGAAGCGGCGGAGCAGGGCGGGGTAGGCGATCTGCAGTTCCAGCCGCGCGAGGTTCTGGCCGAGGCACTGGTGCGGGCCGGAACCGAAGGCGAGGTGCCGCCTGGCCTGGCGGTCGATGTCGAGCCGGTCCGGATCCTCGAAGATCTCCGGGTCCCGGTTGGCGACGTCGTTGGCGAGGATCACTCCCTCGCCCGCGTGGATGGTGTGCCCGTCCAGCTCGATGTCGGCCAGGGCGACGCGCCGTCGTCCCGAGTGCACGATGGTCAGATAGCGCAGCAGTTCCTCCACCGCTCCGGCCACCCGGTCGGGGCCCGCGTCCCGGACGGAGGCGAGCTGGTCGGGGTGCTGCAACAGGGCGCAGGTGCCCAGCGCGATCATGTTGGCCGTCGTCTCGTGGCCCGCGACCAGCAGCAGCCGGGCCTGCTTGGCGCACTCGTCGCGGTCGCTGGTGCCGGTGCGCAGGTACTGCACGGCGATCCGGCTGAGCAGGTCGGTGCCGGGATTCTTCTCCTTCGCCTCCACCAGGTCGCCGAGGTAGTCGACCATCTCCTGGGAGGCGGCCAGGGCCGCTTGCGGACTGCTCCGGGTGTCGATCATGACGGCGCTGGCCCGCTGGAAGAATTCGTGGTCCTCGTAGGGGACGCCGAGGAGTTCGCAGATGACCAGTGACGGGAGCGGCAGCGCGAACGCCGAGACCAGGTCGGCCGGCGGCCCGGCCTTCTCCATCGCGTCCAGCAGTTCGGCGACGATCGCCTCGATGCGCGGCCGCAGGGCCGCGACGCGCTTGACCGAGAAGTCGCCGGTGAACCTGCGGCGCTGTTCGCTGTGTTCGGGCTCGTCCATGGTCAGGAACGTCTGGTTGTGCAGGCGGGTGGCCTCCGCGGCGGGACTGATGCTCGGGTAGCCGGAGTTGCGGTTGTCGGCACTGATCCGCTGGTCGCGCAGGAGCGCCACCTGGTCCGTGTGCCGGGTCACCAGCCAGGCCGTCGCACCGTTCCACAGGCTGGTACGGGAGACCGGCTCCTCCTTGAGCAGCCGTGACCGGTTGGGGGGCGGGTCGAAGGGGCAGCCTGACGCGCGGCGTTCGGTATAGGCGTTGGGGGCGGTGGGCGTCTCGGTCATGTGGTTCCCTCCTCGGTGTGGCGACGAGCCGTTGCTCGCGGCGAACGACTCGACGGCGAGCGGTGTTCAGCGCCTCCTGGCGGGTGTCAGGACAGCGTGATCGCCGCCGCGGGGCAGACCTGCGCCGCCTCCTCGACGGCCTCGTGCATCTCGTCGGCCGGCTCGGCCTGCAGGAGCACCACGACTCCGTCCTCGTCCCGCTGGTCGAAGACCTGCGGGGCGACCAGCACGCACTGGCCTGCTGCGCAGCACTTCGCACCGTCCACGGCGACCTTCACGGCGATCTCCTCCAAATCGATGCACAATGCATTACTTAACGAAAGTAACTCGCCGCCGGGGACGTTACAACCACACGCCCCGGCCCGGCACCGGGCGTTTCCGGACATCCGTCGGCGAGACGCGAGAGCGAATGTTTCCGGACATTCGCAAGCGGCAACCGGGAAGGAACGCCGCGCACGGCCGACAGACGACGGGACTCCGGTCGGCACCGGCGCGCCGCCGCCCCTTCCCCGCCCGGGCGGGCCGTGGGTGGCGATGCCGACAGCGGGGCGCCGGTCCGGGTCCCTTGGAGTTCCGATGCCGGATGCTGGGCCCCGGATCGGGTGCCGTGCGGCATCATCTGAACGTGGAGCCCTCGAAAACCACCGACACGACGCCTCTCGACGACCTGTACGCCGCACTGGCCACGCTGGCGTACACGATGACCGGAAATCGTGCTCATGCCCGGCTGCGCCGGCAGGCAGGCGTTCCGGTCGACCGGGCATCCCTGGCCGTACTGCGGGTGCTGGCGGCCTCGCCGTCGCCGCTGCGTCTGGGCGAACTCGCCGACGCGCTCATGGTGAAGGCCCCGCACATCACCAGGGAGGTCCGCCGGCTGGAGGAACAGGGCCTGGTCGCCACCGTCCGTGAGCCGGGCGACCAGCGCGCCCGGCTCGCGGAGGCCACCGCGGAGGGCCGAGAAGCGGTCGTCCGCATCCAGGCGGCGGGCGAGCAGTGGCTCGCCGAGGCGCTGAAGGACTTCTCCGGGGAGGAACTGCGCAGCGCGGCGGCCGTGATCCGCACCATCGCCGACTACGTCCACACCTCCTAGGCGATCGGATCCGACACCCCCGGCGATCGAGTCCGACGCCGGTCAGAGCAGGTGGTGGCCCAGGGCCCACGCACCGCCGGGCCGGAACCGCGGCATCCGGGACCGCGCGCCACAGCCGGTTCACCGCCCCGCCCGGTCCCGGACAGATCCGGACGATCCACCATCGACCGATCACGGAGAGCGAGCGGAGGAAGCCACCAGGGGCGTTCGCGGCGCGGGCCGGAGTCCGCCGCGGGATGTCCGCCGCGTCGGCCTGCCCGTACCCGCAGGATGATGGGGAGGGATGGCCGGATTGATGGCATCCGCTTCACCGACGGCCACCGCCCCACGCAGGGAGGTCTCGCACATGTTGTTCCGGCAGCTGGAGTACTTCGTGGCAGTGGCGCGGGAGAAGCATTTCGCGCGGGCCGCCGAGGCTTGCTACGTGTCCCAGCCCGCGCTGTCGGCGGCCATCGCCAAGCTGGAGCGGGAACTGAACGTCACCCTGATCAACCGTGGCCACAACTACCAGGGCCTGACCCCGGAAGGGGAGCGGCTGGTGGTCTGGGCCAAGCGGATCCTCGCCGAGCACGACGCGTTCAAGGCCGAGGTGGCCGCCGTCCAGTCGGGGGTCACGGGGACGCTGCGGCTGGGCACCGAACCCACCTCGTCGACCACCGTGGCGCTGCCCGTGGCCGCCTTCTGCGCCGCGCATCCCCTGGCCAAGGTGCACATCTGCTCCCGGCTGCCGATCACCGACCTGGCCCGGCTGCTGCGGGAGTTCGAGCTGGACGCGGCGATCGGGCCGTTCCCGCCCGGGGAACGGGAAGGTCTGCTGACCGTGCCGCTGTACGAGGAACGCTATGTGCTGCTGGCTCCCGAGGACCGGCTGAAACCCGACATCCGCACGATGACCTGGGCGGAGGCGGCGCAGTTGCCGCTCGCGCTGCTCACGGAGGACATGAAGATCCGCCAGGTCATCGACGGCGCGCTGGCGAGCAGCGGGGTGGAGGTCACCGCCCAGGTGGAGACGGACTCGGTCGCCTCCCTGTACGCGCATGTGGGCGGTGGGGACTGGGCGAGCATCGTGCCGCACACCTGGCTGCGCGCGATGCCGGTGACCGGCCGGACGCGGGCCGTGCGGCTGGTCGAACCGGAGACCAGAGCGGAGGTCCTGGTGGGGATCAACGCGGCGGCCCCCGGGTCCCCGATCGCCCGGGCGTTCGTGAACGTGGCGACCCGCCTGTCACTGGACGACTTCTTCGACCGGCCGCTGACCGGCGAGGACCGCCTCGGGTGACCGACGAGAAACGCCTCGGGTGACGCGGGCGGGCGCGCGGGGCACCGGCACGCGTACCGGGACACGTGTCAGTGCGCGTACCGGTTCACCAGGGCCCGGCGGTCCAGCCCGCCCTTGGGGGTGTGCGGGAGTTCGGCGACGATCCGCAGCCGTTCGGGCATCTCGAAGGGAGCCAGCCGGGCGCGGCACTGGTCCAGGATCCGGTCCGGCTCGGTGTTCTCGCCCTCGCGCAGCACGACGGCGGCACCGACCCGCTGGCCGTAGGTGGCGTCGGCGACAGGGAACACGGCCGCTTCGGCGACACCCGGGCATCCGGCGAGGACGTCCTCGACCCGCTCCGGCGAGATCTTCTCACCGCCGCGGTTGATGAGGTTCTTGATCCGCCCGGTGAGGTACAGACAGCCGTCCGGATCGAGCAGGCCCAGGTCGCCGGTGCGGAACCAGCCGTCGGCGAAGTTGTGCGCGGTCTCGGCGGGGTTGGCGAGGTAGCCGCGCGCGACGGGCGGGCCGCTCACCCACACCTCGCCCGGCTCGCCGGGCGGACACGGGCGTCCGTCCGTGTCGACGATCCGCAGGTCCACCTCGGTCGCCGTACCGACCGATCCGCCCTTGCGGTGACCGTGCCGCGGCAGTGGCTCACTGGTCGTCTGGTGCGTGGACTCGGTCATTCCGTACGCGCTCAGCACCGGCGCGCCGAGCAGGTCCTCCAGCGCCCGGGCGGTGGCCGCGGGGAGCGGGGCGCTGCAACTGCGCGCGAACCTCAGCGGCTGCGCCTGCCGGCCCGGGTACTCCTGGTCCGCCCGCGCCAGCAGGATCTGGTGGATGGTCGGTACCGCCGTGTACCAGGTGGCGCGCGCGGCCCGCATGTCGTCCCAGAACGTGTGGGCCGAGAACCGGCCGCGTGCGGGCAGCAGGACCCGTCCGCCGCCGGCGAGTGAGGCCAGGAGCGCAGCGAACAGCCCGTGACCGTGGAACAGCGGCATCACCGCCACCGTCCCGTCGGCCGGGTCCAGCTCGTAGGTCGTGCAGACGCCGGTCACGCCGGCGACGACGTTGGCGTGGGTGAGCGGGACCATCTTCGCCCGGTCGGTGGTTCCGGCGGTGAACAGGACGAGGGTGTCGTGGCCGGTGAGTTCCGCGGCCGCTCCCTCGCCGCGCGGCGCCGGCCGCTCGGCGGCGTCCAGGGTCACCGTCGCGGTCCCGGACGGCAGGACCCGGACGCGCACCGGCCAGGCGGGCACCCGTGTCTCCCGCGGTCCGTCGGGGGCGGCGGGTCCGGTGAGGAGCGCCCGCGCGCCCAGCGCGGCCAGCCGCGCGGCCTTCTCGGGCCCGGGGAGCGCCGGATCCAGCGGGCTGGTCACCAGCCCGGCCCGCGCGGCGCCCAGCAGCGCGACGACGAATTCGACGGTGTTGGCGCAGACCAGGCCCACCGGGTCCCCGGGCCGCAGACCCGTGTCGGCAAGCCGCGCGGCCATGTCGGCGGCCAGGCCGTCGAGCACGGCGTAGGACAGCTGGACGTGGTCCGCGGTGACGATCAGCGCCGGTGCGCCGGGCCGCTCCCGGACGGATCCGGCGATCAGATCGGTCAGCCCGGTGATCGCGGGGGGCCGGTAGAGGGCCGTGGCAGCTGCGGATGCCGTGGCTGACGAGGCCATGGCCATCACCTCCTGGCTCCCGGTCACGGGGGGACGTCGCGGTGGACCGTGCGGCCACGTCCGCACCTGCGGGACCCGGCCTCCGCTGAGGACACGGCCTCATGCCGAGCCTGCGCCAGGCAGGGGCCACGGGTCCAATACGCAGCGGCGAACGACTGACACACGGCGCTTATCGACGCAGCGTGGCCGGGGTGCGCGGGTGCTCCGGGACTTCTTGACAGCTCTCGCTTATCAACCGGTCACCTACAGGTCTTGGACGCGGCTGCATGACCTGCCGAACAGTGGGGCAAAGCGGACGAAACCGGCACAAGGAGTACCGACCCCGCATCGCATGAGGAGTCTCGTCATGACCACCGCCCCCGCACCGCACACCCAACAGACCTCCGGCCGTGCCCCGGGACAGCTCACCGACGGCAACCACCTGGTCGTGGACGCGCTCCTGCGCAACGACGTCAAGACCATGTACGGAGTGGTCGGCATCCCGGTCACGGACCTCGCCCGTATCGCCCAGGCGTCGGGGATCCGGTTCATCGGCTTCCGTCACGAGAGCGACGCCGGGCACGCCGCGGCGGCGGCCGGATTCCTGACCGGCAAGCCGGGGGTGTGCCTGACCGTCTCCGGCCCGGGATTCCTCAACGGGCTCGTCGCGCTCGCCAACGCCACCACCAACTGCTTCCCGGTGGTACAGATCTCCGGATCCAGCGAGCGCGGCATCATCGACCTGCGACGCGGCGACTACGAGGAGATCGACCAGTTGGCCACGGCCCGGCCGTTGGTCAAGGCGGCGTACCGGATCGACCGCGCCGAGGACATCGGACGCGGGCTGGCCCGAGCGATCCGCACGGCGGTCTCCGGACGTCCAGGAGGGGTGTATCTCGACCTTCCGGCCGCGGTGCTCGGTGAGGTCATCGACGCGCGGAAGGCCGCCGAGTCGCTCCCCCGGATCGTCGACCCGGCGCCGCGCCAGCTCCCGCCGGTCAGCGCCGTGGATCGCGCGATCGATCTGCTCGCGGGCGCCGAACGGCCGCTGGTGGTGCTCGGCAAGGGCGCCGCGTACGCGCAGGCGGACGACGCGATCCGGGAATTCGTCGAGCGCAACGGCCTGCCGTTCCTGCCGATGTCGATGGCCAAGGGCCTGCTTCCCGACGACCACCCGCAGTCGGTGGCCACCGCCCGGTCGCTCGCCCTGCGCGAGGCCGACGTCGTCCTGCTCGTCGGCGCGCGCCTGAACTGGCTCCTCGGCCACGGCGAACCGCCGCAGTGGAGCCCGGACGCCCAGTTCATCCAGATCGACATCGATCCCACCGAACTGGACGGCAACCAGCCCATCGCCGCCCCTCTCGTCGGAGACGCGGCTTCGGTGATGGAACTGCTGGTCGAGCGGACCAAGCCGGGTCAGATCACGGTCCCTCAGGCGTGGCGGACACAGCTCGCGGCACGTTCGGCGCAGAACGTGACCACGATGTCCGGCCGCATCGAGGCGGCCGGGACCGCGCACCCGATGAAGTTCCTGGGCGCGTTGCAGGCGATCCGCGAGGTGCTGCGGGACCATCCCCGTGCCTACGTCGTCAACGAGGGTGCCAACGCGCTCGACATCGCCCGCAACGTGCTCGACATGCAGGTGCCGCGCCACCGGCTGGACTGCGGCACCTGGGGGATCATGGGCATCGGCATGGGATACGCCATCGCCGCGGCCGTCGAGACCGGCGATCCGGTCGTGGCCGTCGAGGGTGACAGCGCCTTCGGCTTCAGCGGCATGGAGCTGGAGACCGCCTGCCGCTACGGCCTGCCCATCGTCACCGTCATCCTCAACAACAGCGGTGTCTACCGCGGCGACGACGTCTCCACCACGTCGGACCCCGCGCCCACCGCGCTGCGGGCCCGGTACCACCTGATGATCGACGCCTTCGGCGGCCGGGGCTACCGGGCGACGACCCCCGCGGAGGTCTCCCGCGCGCTGCGCGAAGCTCTCGCCTCCGGCCGGCCGGCCCTCATCGACTGCGTGATCGACCCCACGGACGGCACCGAGAGCGGCCACCTGACCAACCTGAACCCCAAGGGAATCGACAGCACGGCCCGGCCGGCGGCCTGACGCCAGGACCCGCGCACGCCCCGCCGGCCGGACCGCACCAGAAAGGGAATCCGTCATGACCGAACTGCCACTGACCGGAATCAAAGTGATCGACTTCACCGGCGTGCAAGCGGGCCCGGCCTGCACCCAGATGCTCGCCTGGTTCGGCGCCGACGTCCTGAAGGTCGAGCGCATCACGGGCGGCGATGTGACGCGCCACCAGCTGCGCGACATACCCGACGTCGACGCGCTGTACTTCACCATGCTGAACAGCAACAAGCGCTCCCTGGCCATCAACACCCGCACGCCGGAGGGGAAGGAGGTCATGGAGAAGCTGATCCGCGAGGCCGACGTACTGGTGGAGAACTTCGCGCCGGGCGCCATGGACCGCATGGGCCTGTCCTGGGAGCACATCCACGAACTCAACCCCCGCCTGATCTTCGGCTCGGTCAAGGGGTTCAACGAGGACTCGCCGTGGAACGACCTCAAGGTCTACGAGAACGTGGCCCAGTGCGCCGGCGGAGCCGCCTCCACCACCGGTTTCTGGGACGGCCCGCCGACCGTCAGCGCGGCCGCCCTCGGCGACAGCAACACCGGCATGCACCTGCTCATCGGTGTCCTCACCGCGCTCATCTCCCGCGCCCGGACCGGAGAGGGCCAGAAGGTGTCGGTGTCCATGCAGGACGCCGTCCTCAACCTGCTGCGGGTCAAGCTCCGTGACCAGCAGCGCCTCGCCCACGTCGGTTTCCTGGACGAGTACCCGCAGTACCCGAACGGCGAGTTCGGCGACACCGTCCCGCGGGGCGGCAACGCGGGCGGCGGCGGTCAGCCCGGCTGGGTCCTGAAGTGCAAGGGGTGGCAGACCGACCCCAACGCGTACATCTACTTCACCATCCAGGAGCAGAACTGGACGCGGACCGCCGAGATCGTCGGCCACCCCGAGTGGGCCGACGACCCGGACTACAGCACCCCGGAGGCCCGTCAGCTGCGGATCTTCGACATCTTCGCGCAGATCGAGAAGTGGCTGGCCGACAAGACCAAGTACGAGGCAGTCAACATCCTGCGCAAGGCGGAGGTGCCCTGTGCTCCCGTGCTCAGCATGAAGGAGATCGCCGAGGACCCCGCGCTGCGCAAGAGCGGCACCGTGGTGGAAGTGGAGCAGAAGGAGCGCGGGACCTACCTGACGGTCGGCAGCCCGGTCAAGTTCTCCGGCTTCACCCCCGGCATCACGGGCGCCCCGCTGCTCGGCGAGCACACGGACGAGGTCCTGGCGGCCCTCGGCTACGACGCGGACACCATCGCCGCGATGCACACCGACCAGGTGGTCGCGTGAACCCGCCCGAGCCGCCCGGCCGCGGCGGGACCATGGGCCGGGGCCCGACACCTCGGCCCCGCACCGGAAGTTCAGGGGCGTCGCGGAGCACGTCACGAAGTTCGAGGGTGCGCCCCTGCCTCGCCCGGCTCGGCCACCACCCGTGTGCCCCGCGCCTGCTGACGCGGCTCCGCTACGCCGCGGGCCCGGCGACGAGCAGCCGGTAGCCGTAATCGACGGCGTCCCGGCCGAGCAGGTCCGCGTGGCGGCGGTGCCAGGCTCCCGAAGCCAGGTCGGCGCGCAGTCTCGCGATCGCCGGTTCGACCACGGACGGGGGCAGTTCGGCCAACGTGGAACTGGCCTGCCGGATGAGGGGGTCGAGATAGCGCTCCGGGCGCCGCCAGTGGGCGCCCTGGAAGCCGTCCGTGAAGTCGTGCGGAATGGCGAAGGGCAGGACGGTGTGCGCGTCGAGTGCTTCCGCCACCTCGGACAAGGGCGTGAAACGGGCGTGGTCGAGCTGCCGGACCTCGGGCAGGTACTCCTCGACGAGCCACAGCTCGGGCCGGTGCCCGGGGTCCCAGGTGAAGACGGCCTGCCGCCGGGAGACCCGCCGCAGTTCGCTGAGGCCGCGGCGCGGATCGGGCCAGTGGTGCACCGTCAGCACCGCCATCGCGGCGTCGAACGCGCCGTCCTCGAAGGGCAGTTCCTCCGCTCGGGCCAGGACCTTCCGGGGACCCGGATGCTGGTCGAGCATGACCTGTGAAGGGTCCACCGCGGTGACGTCCGCGTCGGCCGGCTCGTAGGAACCGGCGCCCGCCCCGACGTTGACGACCGTACGGGCTCCGCTCAGCGCCTCGTGGATCAGGGCGGCCAGCCGCGGGTCGGGACGGCGCACCTGGTCGTAGCCGATGCCGATGCGGTCGTACGTCGCGGTCGCCGGGGTTCCCCCGGTCGCAGAAGCGGTCATGTGCCCGATCCCCTCAGCCGATCAGCATCCCGGCGAGAGATCCTACCGGCGGACGAACGCCTTGTACCGAGGGATGAACGCCGAAGAACGAACGCCGAGGGATGAACGCCGAGGGACAGGTTCCCGCGGCGCTTGCGTGAGGACATGTTCCCGTGGCCCCTCCCGGTACGGCTCCGTCGGTCAGCCGCCGGCGCCGGACGGTGCGTGGCCCGTGGCGGCCGCGGGCCGGGGCACGGCGGGCTCGGGCAGGGCGCGGAACAGCAGCCAGCACAGCACGGGCATCAGGATGAGCGGTGCCAGGGAGGTCCGTACGGACGTCGCGTCGGCGAGGCTGCCGATCGCGGGGCTCACCAGACCGCCGACGCTGACGGCCAGGCCGAGGGTGATCCCGCTGGCGGTGCCCACCCGGGAGGGCAGGTAGTCCTGGCCGAGCGTGACCTGGAGCGAGAACGGGACGTACAGGGCCATCGAGGTCAGGGCCACGCACAGGTACAGAGCGGGGCCCGGCACGAACACCACTCCGGCGACCGACGCGACGTCGCCCCGGTCCGGCTCGCGGGAGGCAGTAGGGTCCGTCCGGGAGGGATCAAGTGGCACGCATGCGAGTCCTGTTGCTGGACGCCGCGCCCGGTCGGCTGCTCGACCGGGAGCTGGAACGTCTGCTCGGCCACGGGCTGGCCGTCACGCTGAACCTGCGGAGGGTGGCCGACCGGGCTGCGGCGCGGGCGGCCTGGGACGGCCGGGTGGACTTCACCGACTTCGACGCGTTCGACGAGCCCGCCCTGATCACGCAGACCGTCCGGGACGGGCTCGGACACCACGCGGTCAAGTCGCGTGCGGGGGTGCCGCTGCGTACCGCTTTCCTCGCCGCGGCGACCGACCCCGCGCTCGTCAACCGGCTGCGGGTGGTGGGCCGGGCCGGAGCGGGCACCGACCATGTCGAGCTGGCGGCCGCCGCCCGGCACGAAGTGGCCGTCACCCACACCCCTGGCTCCAACGCGCAGGCGGTCGCGGAGTTCGCCCTGGCGCAGCTGCTCGCCCTGGTCCGCGGCCTTCCGGCCCACCACGAGGCCGCGCACCGAGGCCGCTGGAGCACACCGGCCCCCGCGGTGGAACTGCCCGAACTGACCCTGGGCATCGTCGGACTGGGCCGGACCGGCATGGCACTGGCCGACCGGGCGAGGGCACTGGGCATGCCGGTGCAGGCGCTGTCGCGGCGACCGCACGAGACCTCCGTGCCCCGGGCCGCGTCCCTCGACACCCTGCTGGCCACGAGCGACGTGGTCTCCCTGCACGTGCCGCTGACGCCGCACACCCGCGGCCTGATCGGCCGTACGGAGCTGGCGAGGATGCGGCCGGGGTCGATCCTGCTGAACACCGCCCGGGGCGGGATCGTCGACGAGCAGGCGCTGGCCGACGCGCTGCGCGATCCGGCGCATCCGCTCGCCGCGGCGGCCGTCGACACCTTCGTCCACGAGCACGACGCCTTCGCCTCACCGCTGTGCGGCTCGCCGAACGCCCTGCTCACCCCGCATGTCGCCGGCATGACGCGCGGCGCCATGGCGACCGCCGCGATCCGCTGCGCCGACCACATCGCGGCCCTCCTCGACGGCCGCCCGGACGGGGTGCCGGTGGTGACCGTCTGACCAAGCGCCGGCCGCCTTCCGGCCCGCACCGGAGGGACCGGACCCGTACCCGCCGGACCGGAGGGGCGCGCACCCGGCACCCGGCGATCGGCGCGCGGCGTCAGCCGAGGACGTGCCGCAGCCGGTCGCAGATCCGCTCGACCTCCGCGGCCTCGGGGAAGCACCCCGCCGCGCCCATGGCCGTCTGCAACGCGGGACCGAAGGCTTCGAACCGGGCCAGGTGTTCGCGCCCGACGGGTTGCACGACGAAGTGGATGTGGCCGGGGACCCCGCCGGCATGCGACCACAGGCACACGTACACCTGCTCGGGCGCCGTCACCTCGGTGACGGCGGCGCTCACCCGCTGCAGCAGCGGCCCCAGTTCGGCGGACTCCCGCGCGGTCAACTCGGCGACGTGCACGACATGACGGACCGGCTTGACCACGACGGTGCCCAGGCCCAGCGGCCCCACACAGTGCTCGACGGCCCAGAACCGGGTGCGCAGCACGCTTCCACCGGGCAGCGGCGCCCTGCCCGCCATGAGGTCACACGCCAGGCACCCACCGCGGTCGACGTCCCCACCCACCGCTGCTCCCTGTTCCCGGACGTCCGCCGTCCCGTCAGGCGGGAAAATGGCGCCGTGTCCGTGGTCTACTGCCGGTCATGCCCTTGCTGTTGCTGGACCTGGACAACACCCTGGTGGACCGCGACGCCGCCTTCCGCGGCGCCGTCGCCGACTTCTTCACCGAGCACGGGCTGCCCGTCTCGGACCTCCCCTGGGTGATGAGCGTCGACGCCAGCGGTTATACCCCACGTCCCGAGGTCGCCGCAGCCCTCGTCGGCCGGTATGGCGACATCGTGCCCGTCGCCGCCGTCCGTGCCCTCCTCGACACCGGCTCCGCCGCTCGCGTCGTCCTGGCCGATGCCACCCGCCGAGCGCTGGACGAGGCCGGGGCCGACGGCTGGACCTGCGTCATCGTCACCAACGGCCGCACCGCACAGCAGGAAACGAAGATCCGCAACACCGGACTCGACGCGTTGGTCCACGGATGGGTCGTCTCCGAGAGCGTCGGCCACAAGAAGCCGGCGTCCGAGATCTTTCACGCGGCGGCGGCAGTGGCGGGCATCCCCCTGTCCGGGGCGTGGGTCATCGGTGATTCAGCGCACGCCGACATCGCGGGGGCCGACGCGCTCGGCCTGCGCAGCGTCTGGGTGTCCGCCGGCAGGCCCTGGCCCCGGCAGCCCTTCGCACCCACCCACGTCGCCCACGACGTCGCCTCGGCGATCCGGCACGCCCTCGGGAGCCCATGACCGGGCGCCACCCCACCGTCCGGGCGGTCGCATCCGGCGCCCTTGACAGGCGCACCGGCCGACGACGTACGTTGAGGCTGCTGCTCGGCGTACGCCGAGCTTGCGGCTTCCGGACGGGTGGAGGACTTCGATGCGGCGACCTGGCGTGGCACCGCACGGTGTCCGCACGGGCATGCGTCTGATCACCCGGCGGCACGTCGACTACTGCCGTACGTCCTCCGCGGTCTGTCCTTCCGTACACGTCTGACCCGGCCGGCCCGCCTCGCCGGCCGTCCCGTCGTGGCCTCGTGGCCGTCCGACCCCGTGTTCCCGGAAGGATCACCCATGTCCGGTTCCGCCCTGCGCCTCGCCGTCGAACTCGACGGCGAAGGCGCCCATCCCGCGGCCTGGCGCCGCGCCGCGCACTCCCCCGACCAGCTCCTCACCCCGCGCCGGGTGGCCCACGTCGCCGCCGTGGCCGAGAACGCCGGGTTCACCCTCGTCACCCTGGACGACGGCGTGCTGCCGCCGGATGCCGCGCCGAACCCGGTGGGACGCATCGGCGCGGTGGAGCGCGCGGCGTTCGTCGCCGCGTCCACGAGCACCATCGGTATCGCCCCGGTCGTACCGGTCACGTACGCCGAACCCTTCCACGTCGCCGGTCAGCTGGCGTCCCTGGACCACATCTCGGCGGGCCGGGCCGGGTGGGTGGTGGCGGAAGAGGACCGTCCGGAGGCGGCCCGCGTCTGGGGGCGTCCCTTGGTCGCCGACGCCGTCGCGCGGGCGCGGGAGTCCCGCGACGGTGTGGAGGTGGCCCGCGCCCTGTGGGACTCGTGGGAGGACGACGCGGTCATCCGGTCCGTGGCCACCAGCCGCTACCTCGACCGCGACCGCCTCCACTACATCGACTTCACCGGAGAGACGTACGCGGTCAAAGGCCCGGCGATCGTGCCGCGCCCGCCCCAGGGACAGCTCGTCGTCCTGGGCCGGCCGGACACGGTTCCCGCCGACCGGCTCGACGTCGCCCTGGTCGCGGGCCGTGACCTCACGACGGTCGCCACCTCCGCCGCTGCCGCCGGCGCTCCGCTCGCCTTCGCCGAGGTCGAGGTCGCCCTGGACACCCCGGACGCCACCGGCGCGCAGCGCCTGGCGGACCTGGAACGGCACGCGCCGTGGCCCGACCGCGGACGGCTGCGGCTGACGGGCTCCGCCGCTCGGCTGGTGGCGCTGCTGGAGGAGTTGCGCGAATTCGTCGACGGCGTACGGCTGCATCCGCTGGTACTGGACGAGGACCTTCCCGTGCTCTCCCGCGAGGTCCTGCCCGCACTCGTCGAACGGCGGCTGCTCGCCCGCCCGCTGCCCGGAACGACCCTGCGCTCGGCGCTGGGTCTGCGGCGCCCCGCCAACCGTTTCGCCGCCGCGGCCGTCCGGGAGGAGACCCGATGACCCGCACCGACCCCTTCGACGTCCCCCGGCCGCACGCCCAGCTCCACCTCGGTGTGTTCTTCCAGGGCGTCAACCACTGGACCATCTGGTCCGCCCCCGAGAGCGGCTCCCAGATCGACCCGGCTTCCTTCCTCCGGGTCGCCCGGACGGCCGAGCGGGGCCTGTTCGACGCGTTCTTCCTCGGTGAGGGACTGCGTCTGCGGGAGGTGGACGGCCGTATCCACGACCTCGACGTGGCCGGACGGCCGGACGCCATCACCCAGCTCGCCGCGCTGGCCGCGGTCACCCGCAGGATCGGCCTGGTCAGCACCTCCAACTCGACCTTCAACGAACCCGCCGATCTCGCCCGTCGCCTCTCCGGCCTCGACCTGCTGTCCGAGGGCCGGGCCGGCTGGAACGTGGTGACCACGGACAACGCCTGGACCGGTGCGAACTTCCGCCGTGGCGGCTACCTCGACCACGCCGACCGTTACCGGCGTGCCGAGGAGTTCCTCACCGTGGCCCGCGCCCTCTGGGACGGCTGGGACGACGGGGCCGTCGCCGGTTCCACGGGCGCCCCCGCGTGGTCGTCGCCCGCCGCCGTGCGCCGGGTGCGGCACCGTGGAGCGCAGTTCGACGTCGACCTCGTACCGACCCTGCCGCGCAGCGCCCAGGGGCATCCCGTCGTCTTCCAGGCCGGTGATTCCGCCGAGGGACGTGACTTCGCCGCCCGCAACGCCGATGTCATCTTCTCCGCCCACGGCACGGACTTCGACGACGCGCTCGGCTTCGCCGAGGACATCCGGCGCCGGCTGCGGGCCGCCGGGCGGCCCGACGACGACCTGCGCATACTGCCCGGCACCGAGATCGTGCTGGGCACCACCGAGGAAGAGGCCCAAGAGAAGAAGCGCTGGATCCGGTTGCAGCAGGTCACACCCGCCACCGCGCTGGGGATCGCCGGACTGCTGTGGGGCCTCGACCTGTCCGACCGCGACGCCGACGGACCGCTGCCGAAGGAGGATCCGGTCGTCGCCGAGAACGACGGTTCCTTCGGCGCGCGACGCGTCGCCGACCCGCGGACGGTCGTGGCCGAGTGGCGTGCGAAGGCCGAGGCACACGGTTGGTCGCTGCGGGAGACGGTCATCGAACTCGGCCCGCAGCGCGGGCACGTCGGCACCCCGTCCGGCCTCGCCGACAAGTTCGTCCACTTCGTGCGGCACGGTGCGCTCGACGGCTTCAACGTCACGCCGTACCTGATCCCGGACGGTCTCGACGACATCGTCGACCGGCTCGTGCCGGAACTCCAGGAACGCGGCGTCTACCGCACCGAGTACACGGGTACGACGCTGCGCTCCCACCTCGGACTGCGCGCACCCCTCACCCATCGGTCCGCAGCCGGCCGGCGGCAGGCGGGCTGACGGGCCGGAGCCGGGACGGACCGGGGCACCCGGTCGGTCGGAGGACCGCCGGGAGAGGACCCGGCTCCGGCCCGTCCGCACGCCACGGACAGGTCATGGCCGCCGCCCGTCCTCGCGGGCCCGGGGCCGCGGGCGACGGTCTGTCGACCGCCACCGCGCCGCTTCCGCGCGTCCCTGCCCCGGTGCTTCCCGGCGCCCGGGAACCGCTGGGTTCGGCACGGGCGCGCTCGCGGGTGACAATGGGGGGCACGGGACCGGGTGAGGTGAGGGCATGCCCGCATGGCATCTGCGTGACTATCACGACGACGATCTCGACCAGGCCGTCCAGATCTGGGACCAGAGCCGCCGGGCCGGCGAGGACCGGGTGTTCCCGGTCTCCGAGGTGATGGCCGCGGCCAAGACCAGCCAGACGGCGGTGGTCGCGGAGGTCGGCGACGAACTGGTGGGCCTGGCCGTGGCACAGGCGCACGACAAGCGGGCGTGGATCCTCCTGGTGGCGCTCGCCGCCCGCTGGCGCGAACGGGGCATCGGCAGTGCGCTCCTCACCGAGCTGGAACGGCGCCTGAGGGCGCTGGGCATCCGTCACGTCGGCGCCCTGCTGCCCGCGCACGCGGCCGGGTCGAAGGCGCTGGAGAACTCCGGCTACCGGTCCCGCGACGACCTGATCTTCTACGAGAAGCTCGAACCGCCCGGCACCGCCAATTCCGACGTCATCGCGGCGCTGGGCGGCCGTATGCTGCCCGCAGGTCTGTGGAACGCCATGGCCGGGATGGAACGCGAGAAGCAGGTCGTCGAACGCCGCGTCGTGCTCCCGCTGACCGAGCCGACGCTGGCCGACCGCTACGGTGTCGTCCCGCCCAAGGCGGTCATCCTGTTCGGACCGCCGGGCACCGGTAAGACCAGTTTCGCCAAGGCGGTGGCCTCGCGGCTCGGCTGGCCGTTCGTGGAACTGTTCCCGTCCCGGCTCGCGGCCGACACGAGCGAGGGGCTCGCCGCGGCGCTGCGGGAGGTCTTCGCGGACCTGGCGGAACTGGACTCGGTGCTTCTCTTCATCGACGAGGTCGAGGAGATCGCCGGCGTGCGGTCCGGGAAGGCGGTGGATCCGGGGCACGGCGTGACCAACGAACTGCTCAAACTCATCCCCGTCTTCCGCGAGCACGACGAACGGCTGCTGATCTGCACGACCAACTCCGTACGCTCGCTCGACCCGGCTTTCCTACGGCCGGGCCGGTTCGACTACGTCATCCCGATCGGCACGCCGGACCGTACCGCGCGGGCTGCCATCTGGAACCGCTACCTGGGCGCCTCCGGTGGCGCGGTGGATGTGCCCCGGCTGGTCGAGGCCAGTGAGCTGTTCACGCCCGCGGACATCGAATTCGCCGCCCGCAAGGGCGCGCAGGCCGCGTTCGAGCGCGAGGTCATCGACCCTCAGGGCCGCCCCGCCTGCACCGAGGACTACCTGACCGCCATCGCCGACACCCGGCCGACGCTCACCGCGCGGGCGGTGCAGGAGTTCACCGAGGACATCGAGCAGTACAGCCGCCTGTGACACCGGCCCGGGCCGGCGGCGTCGCCCGCAGCTCAGGCGGCGACGTCGGCCCAGTAGGTGGCGTGTCCCGGCTCCCGGCGGTCGCCGTGCGCGGCGGTGAGGTGGTCGACGATCGTCAGTCCACGGCCGTGTTCGCCGTCCGCGCCGTCGGCGCCCCAGTCACGGCCGGCGACCGCCGGGCCTCCGTCGGCAACTTCGATGTGCACCTGCCGGGTGCTGCTGTCACGGCTCAGTCCGAAGGTCACCGGGGCCAGGCCGTGCTCAACGGCGTTGGTGACGAGTTCGGAGACGGTCAGCAGCACGGAGTCGGCGGCGCCGTCGGCGACCCCCCACTCGGCGAGGAGCTGCTTGGTGATCCTGCGTGCGTCAGAGGCGGCCTCCGGGCAGTGCGGCAGGGGCCAGGCCGCGCCGAGCGTCGACGGATGCCGGGCGGCGATCTGCTGCTGTGACATGCCCGAGGCGTAGCGACAGGTCACAGTCATCACCTTCTTCCGGGCGCCGGATGGCGCCATGACCCTGGCCAGAAGCTCGCATTTGGTGCAAAAACTATCTATAGCATGACCTATATAGATAGTCTACATAGATCATGCTATACAGCTCACCGCTCCCATTGATCCCGCCGCGACTCCGGCGCGGTCGGGGCCACTATCACCACCAATCCTGCTCATATACGTAGACAATATATATAGATAGGTGATATGCGTGGAGACATGGATAAAACGTCCGAAGTATCCCTTCAGGATGTTGCGACGGCGCTGAACGAGCTGGTCTCCGGGGTGGTCGGCCCCATCCTGGTGGAGCGGCAGGGCATGAGCCTCACCTCCGCCTCGACGCTGCGCCGGCTGGAGCGGGAGGGGCCGAGCCGGCTGACCGCGCTGGCAGCGGCGGAAGGCATCGCACAGCCGTCGATGACCGCCATGGTGCAACGGCTGGAATCGCAGGGCCTCGCGCTGCGGCTGGGCCACCCCGAGGACGGACGGGTCCGGCTCGTCGCCATCACGGACGCCGGACGGGCGCTGCTGGCCGAGCGCCGGCGCGTGCAGAGCGTCCGGATGGCCGGTCTGCTGACCGAGCTGCCCGAGCACGAGTTGCGCGCGCTGGGGGAGGCCGTACGGACGGCACTGCCCATCGTCCGGCGCATGGTCCGCGCGGCCCACCATCCCTCCCTGACCGCCGGCGGGGCGGCTTCCTGACCCGCACACCGTGTTCTTCGGTGCGGCCGGATGGCCGACCTGCTGACCGAGCCGCCCTAGCTCCCACCACATGGCCTTCGGCTTCGGCGTCCACCAGTGCCTGGGCCAGCCGCCGACCCGGGTCGCACCACAGGTGGTCCACGGCACTCTCCACCGCCGGGCAGGCCGCCGTACTCGCCCGGCCCAGGCGATCTGGGTGACGGAGCAGCAGGATGAGGGGTGAACAGGGCGAGGGAAAAATGGCTTTATGGAGGATGCGATGACGCAGACCATCACACCCGGTTCGAAGACGCGGCTGTACGACGTGTTCGCCGCCTGCGGCAAGGCGCTGGCCAGCGGAAAACGCCTGGAACTGCTCGATCTGCTGGCGCAGGGCGAGCGGACCGTGGACTCCCTCGCCAAGGCGGTCGGACTGAACCTGACGGCCACGTCGGCGCATCTGCAGACGCTCAAGCAGGCCGGGTTCGTCGCGACCCGCCGGGAGGGTGCGCGGATCCACTACCGGCTCGCGGGCGACGACGTGGCCCAGCTCTTCGCGCTGCTGCGCAAGGTCGCCGAGCACCGCCAGGCCGCCGTGCCGGCGGCTCTCGACGCCTACCTCGGCGAGGACGGGGCGCGGGAGGTCACCCGCGAGGAGTTGCGCGCCCGCGCCGCGGCGGGGGATGTGGTGGTGCTGGACGTGCGGCCGGTCGAGGAGTACCTGGCCGGGCACATCCCGGGCGCCGTCTCCATTCCGGTCGACGAGTTGGCCGACCGCATCGACGAACTGCCCGAGGACACGGAGATCGTCGTGTACTGCCGCAGCGAGTACTGCGCCCTCGCCCACGACGCGGTCCGGCTGTTGACCTGGCGCGGGCTGCACGCGATCCGGCTCTACGACGGCATGCTGGAGTGGCGCCTGACCGAGTTGCCCGTCGATGCGGCCGAGCTGTCGTGACCGCCGTGACCGGAACACTCCCGCCACCCCATCCCGGACTGACCGACGGGCCGGTCTACCTGGACTACAACGCCACCACCCCCGTCGATCCGCGGGTGGCCGAGGCGATGGCGCCGTATCTCACCGTCTTCTTCGGCAACCCCTCCAGCAGCCACCCCTACGGTGCCGAGCCCGGCCGGGTGCTCGCCGAGGCACGCGAGCGGGTGGCCGCGCTGATCGGCGCCCGGCCCCCGGAGATCGTCTTCACGTCCTCGGGCTCCGAGGCGAACCTGCTCGCCCTGCGCGGCGCGGTGCTGGCCGCCGGCCGCCCCCGGCCGCATGTCATCACGCAGACGACGGAGCACCCGGCCGTGCTGGAGACGGCCCGGGCCCTGGAGCGGCTGCACGGCGCGCGGGTGACGGTGCTGCCGGTCGACGGCACCGGCCTGGTCGATCCGGCCGCGCTGGCCGCCGCGCTCACCGGCGAGACGGTACTGGTGTCGGTGATGGCGGCCAACAACGAGACCGGCGCCCTCCAGCCGATCACCGAGCTGGCCGCCCTCGCCGGTGAACGCGGCGCGCTGTTCCACTGCGACGCCGCCCAGGCCGCCGGGAAACTGCCCCTCGACGTACGGCGGCTGGGCGTCGATCTGCTCACCGTGGTCGGGCACAAGATGTACGCGCCCAAGGCCACGGCCGCCCTGTACGTACGCGAAGGGGTGCGGCTCGAACCGGTGGTCTACGGCGGCGGCCAGGAACGCGGCCTGCGCGCCGGTACCGAGAACGTCGCCCTGGCCGTCGCCCTGGGCACCGCGGCACGACTCGCCGTCGACGAGCTGGCCGACGGCGGAGCCGTGCGCGTCGCCGCGCTGCGCGACGGCCTCCAGCGACGACTGACCGAGGGACTGCCCGGCCGCGTCCGGCTCAACGGACCGGCGGCGGCACGCCTGCCGAACACGCTCAACGTCAGCATCGACGGCGCTGTGGGACATGAGCTTCTCACCGCCTGCCCGCAGCTCGCGGCCTCGACCGGTTCGGCCTGCCACAGCGGCAGCCACGAGCCGTCGCCCGTGCTGACGGCCATGGGCCTGCCCGCGGAGCGGGCACGGGGAGCACTGCGGCTGTCCCTGGGCCGCTGGAGCCACGAGCGCGACACCGAGACCGCGGCAGCCGCGCTGGTCCATGCGGCCGCAGCTCTCCGCTGACCGGGCCGCACACCCCACGGAAATCAGACAGAGCGGCCTGTACGGAGAGCCTGACTATTTGTTGGCCTCCCGGTATCCCGCGGAGCGAGCGCAGCAGGGACTCGCCGACGCGGGCCGCCGCACCCGCGCCCCCTGAGGGCTACGGCCGCCTCGCCGACGCTCCCGGCACCCCGACCCCCTGATCAACCGGGCACACCGCCGGGCCGGACGTCAGCACCCCGCGGGCCGCATCGGGTCGGCTGTCGACGAGGCTCGATGATGCGCGCCGGCTCGGGCCCACTGTCGGCCGGGCGCTCCCGGATCCACGCCGGCTCGAATTCAGCTGTCAGCCAGGTGCTCCATGATGCGGGCCGCCTCGGCGAGTGTCCGACGTTCCGCGGGCGAGAGGTGCCGCTCGATCGCCCCTTCGAGCCATGCCTCGCGCACGGCGGGGATGGCGGCGAGGAGTTCGCGGCCCGCGTCCGTGATCGAGATGAGCGTCTTGCGCCCGTCGTCGGGGTCCGGTCCGCGGACGACCAAACCTTCGCGGACCAGTGCGGCGACCGTCTCGGCCATCGACTGCGGCCGGACGTGCTCGGCCGCGGCGAGCGCGCTGGCCGTCGTGGGCCCTTCGTCGGCGACACGGCCGAGGGTGGTGATCTGCGACCAGGTCCAGCGCCTGTCGGTGGGCGCGGACTCGGTCCGCAGCCGCGCCCGCAGCCGCACCATCGCGTGCGGAAGCAGGCGCGCCACATCGTGGGGGAGCGGGGCTGTCATGAGTGGGCACTCTATGTCCCCCCCTCGGGAGATTGCCAGGCAGCCTGCACTATTAGACAGACTACCTGCACAAGTTCCTTGTGTTTCCCGTGTATCACTTCTCGGATGTGGACCGGAAACACCCGCGAAGCGGCGTCCACCGGCGAGCGGTCGGCAGGTGCGGCCCCGCTGCCGCCGGGGGCCCGTCGGACGCGAGACCACCTGCCCCGCCGGCCAACGGCTTGACGGGACGGCCGACCCGGCACAGCGGGGTCACCCGCGACCGGCGCCGCCGCCCCGACCGTCGAACGGCCGGCGGACCGCCGTGATCCGGAGAGGAAAGGAAGAACGATGACGTCGCCACAGGCAACGCCCCCCGACGCGCACCGCGAGACCGGCAGCGCGGCCGGATCCACCGCCGACCGCCGGCAGAGAGCGTCCTGCTGACGACCACCGACGGACGGCACGTCAGGCCCGGCCCGCTCCACCGCTCCACCGCTCCCACGAGGCAACACCGTGTGCCGTCGAGACGTCGAAGCCCTGGCCTGCGGTGGCCCACCCGCGGCGCGGCCGTCAGGCCCTGGCACCGCCTCCGTCGGGCCTGTCCGTCCGGCCCGGTCGCCCGGTCCCCGGATCCGGGGAAGGACCCGGATCCGGCGCAACCGTCCCGGGCGAGCACCGTTGTGCCGTGCATGAAGATCCGCACACGAACCGGACTGCTCCTGGGCTGCGGCCTCGCCGCGGCCGGCGCCGCCGTCGCCCCCGCGGTCGTGGCCGCCGACGCCCCCGCGGCGCCCCGGGACGCCTATGTCGAGACCACGTTGCTGTTCGGGACCGAACGGCCCGACGGCGGCGCGGCGGTGACCGAAGCGGAGTTCCAGCGATTCCTCGACACCCAGGTCACGCCGCGCTTCCCGGACGGACTGACCGTGGACCAGGCCCGCGGGCAGTACCGGGACCGGCACGGCGTGATCGAGAAGGAGCGCTCCTACCAGGTGATCGTCCTCTACCCCGCCGACACCGCGGCGTCCGCAGGCACGAAGCTCGACCACATCCGACGGCTGTACACGACCGCCTTCCAGCAGGAATCCGTCGGCCGTGTGGACGAGGAGGTGCATGCCTCTTTCGAGTGACGGCGTCCCGGGCTGACCGCCCGCTTCCGGCTCGGCGCCACGCGCGGCCGGGCAGCCCGGGGAGAAGCCGTCCGGGAGCGGTGGCGCGGGCCCGCACCGGTCGGACGAACCGGACGCCCACGTCCTCGGCCGAATCTGCCGATTAGCCCATCGGGCGGACCGCACCGGCGGCGAAAACCGGTCCGCGCGGTCCGCCCGTGCTTCCATCGCACCAGGAGGCATGCGACATGGCTGACGAGCGACCACAAGAGCCCCGTTCCCGACTTCCCGCGTCCCGGTACCCGGCGCCGGGTGCGGTCGGCCCGGCGCCCGGTCCGACCCGGGTGCCGGCCGGCGCCGATACCGACAGCCGCCACGCGTTCCGCCGGCTCCCGCGCCCCTTCGTCCCCGCTCACCACCCCGCCCGGCACTGCCTCGGCCGTCGGGGAACACACCACCGACCACCTCTGATGTGCCCGTAGCCGCCGTCGACGACCGGGCCGGCTCATGACCGCACCGCGGCGAGGCGAACTCGTCGAAGCGCACCGGCGCGGGACGGGCGGCCCCGTCTCTTCCCCGTCCGCCCCTGGGCCGCAGGCGGCGCCGGCCGGGCCCGCCGCGTGCCTCCCCCAGCCCGTGGACATCACCAACGTCGTACCACTTACGAGGAGCTTCCCCGATGACCGGGAACGATGAGACAGCCACCTGCCCGTTCGACTACAGCGAAGCCCTGGACTTCGACCCCGTGCTCGGGGAGCTGATGGATCGCGCCGCACCCGTGCGCATCCGGCTCCCCTACGGCGATGGCGACGCCTGGCTGATCACTGGGTTCGACGGTGTCAAGCAGGTCACCACCGACCAGCGTTTCAGCCGGGCGGGCATCGTCGGCCGCGACTACCCCCGGATGACGCCGGAGCCCATCATCTCGCCCGAGTCGATCAACGTGATGGACCCGCCGCAGAGCAGCCGGGTCCGCCACCTCGCCTCCCAGGCGTTCACTCCGCAGCAGGTGGAGAAGATGCGGCCCCGGATCGTCCGGCTCGCGGATCTCCTCCTGGACGACATGGAGAACCAGGGGCCGCCGGCCGACCTGGCCAAGCACCTTTCCGACCCGCTCCCCCAGCACACCGTGCTGGACCTCCTCGGCATCGAACGGGCGGAATGGCCCCGGATCCAGAAGTCCGTGCACCAACTGCTCGTCGTGGGCGAGGGCAACAAGGAGGCCGCCGCCAACGCCAAAGCCGAGCTGACGGCCTACTTCGCCGAACTCGTCAGGCAGCGCCGGGCGACACCCGGCACGGACATCATCAGTCTGATGGCCGCGGCACGGGAGGAGGGCGAGGAGCAGCTCGACGACAGGGAACTGGCGGTCATGACGCTGGTGCTGGCGCTCAGCGGCCAGGACACGGCCACCTGCCAGATCAGCGACATCACCTATCTGCTCCTGACCCGCCCGGAACTCATGGAACACGTCAGGAGCCGGCCCGAGAAGCTGACCGACACCCTGCACGAACTGCTCCGTTACATCCCGTTCCGCAAGGGCGTCGGAATCCCCCGGGTGGCACTCGAAGACGTGGAGCTGGACGGCGCGCAGATCCGCGCGGGCGACTACGTCCACGTGTCGTACCTGACGGCCAACCGTGAGCCGGAGCGCTACCCGAAGCCGCACGAGATCGACGTCGAGCGGCCGAACGCGCCGCACATGACGTTCGGTTGGGGCGGTCACCGGTGCATCGCGATGCCGCTGGCGATGGCGGAGCTGGAAGTGGCCATCGGGCGGCTCGTCGAACGTTTCCCCCGGCTGCGGCTCGCGGTGTCGCCGGAGGAGGTGCAGTGGGACAAGGCCACGATCAGGCGGTTCCCGCTGGAGCTGCCGGTGACCTGGTAGGAGAGCCGTCCCGGCCGCGGTGAACCGGGGCCGGGACGCGCACGGGTGCCTCACGGCCGCCCCTCCGCGGGCGGGACGTGTCCCGTCCCGCCCGCGGAGCGCGGCGGCCGGCGCGGACTCACCACCGACCTGGTTCGAACCTGGCCTCGTCCGGGCTGTCCGTGGGCCACGCGGGCACCGTCACCGCCACCACCCGCAGTTCCTGCTCCCCCGCGCGGAACTGGAACGTCGTACCGAGCGGGATGGTCAGGCACACCCCCGGTTCCAGCGCCGTCACCTCCTCTCGGCCGTCCTGGCTGCGCCACATCTCTCCGGCGCCCGAGGTGACGTACCAGATCTCCTGCACGGTGGCGTGCGACACCGCCTTCGCGGTCTGCCCGGGGGCGAGTTCGAACTGGGCGAAGCTCGCCGTCCCGGGGAGCACGCACAGCGGTCGTACCCTCGAACCGTCCGGTGCGGTGACCTCGGGAGCCTGGTCGAGCCGTAGTGTCGTGAAGCGTTCGGTCATGACGCCAACGATAAGGACCACGACGGCCGGCCGGTACGGTGACCGCATGCAACTCACCGGCGAGATAACCGCTGACCGGCCCCTGCTCGTCCTCGCGGTCAAGGAAGAGGCCCAGCACCTCGACACGTCACTGCCCGTCCTGCTGACCGGGATGGGCAAGGTCAATGCCGCGACGGCGCTCGCCACGGCACTCGCCCGCGGCCCGCTGCCGTCCGAGGTCGTCAATCTCGGCACCGCGGGCGCCCTGCGCTCCGGCTGGACCGGAACCCATGTCATCGGGACGGTCATCCAACACGACCTGGACAGCCGCGTCCTGCACACCCTCACCGGCGAGAGCTATGGAACACCCCTGACGGTGGGCGACCCGAACGGCCCCACCCTGGCCACGGGGGACTCGTTCATCGACGACGAGCACGCCCGGACGCGACTGGCGGCGCAGGCATCCCTGGTCGACATGGAAGGGTACGCGCTGGCGGCGGCCGCGCACCGGGCCGGCGTGCCGCTGCGCATCGTCAAGCACGTCAGCGACGACGCCGGTGAGGGGGCCGCCAGGACCTGGCGGGAAACCGTGGCGGAGTGCGCCCGCGCCCTCGCGGACTGGGCGGCCCGCAACATCCCCGCCCACCGCTGAGCGCGCCCGACCGCCTGGCCCCAGTACATCCGGCCCGCCGGGGCACTGGGCGACGCACGGTCCCGCCGCAACCCAACCGGTGCGCCGTACATGCACTGTTGGGGCTCCGGCCGCCCGTCGGCCACTTCTTCTTGATCTTCCGAAACGACCGTCCCCCTGTTCGTCGGACCGATCAGGGAGTACGTATGACAGCACCGTCGTCCGACCGTGTCAGATCCGGCGGTCCGAGCCGCCGCGCCGCCCTCCAGTTGTCCGCGGTCACCACCGGCGCCCTGCTCGCGGGCGCCGGTCTCGCAGGTCCCGCGGAGGCCGCCGGACCCGCCCCGCGGTTGCCGGGGCTCCCCTTCCGGCTGGGCACGCCACCCGGCCGGGCAACCCGCTCAAGCCGTCCTTCTACGAACTGAGCCTCGACGCCGCCCTGTTCACCGCCGGTGAGAACACCCTGACCCTGACCAAGACGGCGGGGTCCTGGATCTCCTACGACGCGCTGGGCCTGTTCCAGACGTCCTGACCCGCTCCGGCTCCGCGCACCCGGACAGCCTCCGGGTGCGCCCCGGACCAGAACGGCTACCGGACCAGGACGGCTCCCGGACGGGGGCGGTCCCGGGCCGGGGCCCTCCGGAACGGGACGGCCACCGGTCGCAACGGCGTGCCGGTCCGCCCCGCGCGGTCGACCGGAACGCCGTTCTGTCCGTCCTGGCCGGCCGGGCCATGCGCCGCTTGACCTTGTCGCAGCGACAAGGTTTCTACTGGTGTCATGCGAATCGGAGAGCTCGCCGACCTCGTCGGCGTCACCACCCGCGCGGTGCGGCACTACCACCGCATCGGACTGCTGCCGGAGCCGTCACGGCAGCCCAACGGGTACCGCGAGTACTCTCTGCGCGACGCCGTCGAACTGGCTCGCGTCCGCCGGCTGACCGAGCTGGGCCTGAGCCTGGACGAGGTCAAGAACGTCCTGGCGGACGACGCGGGCCGGGACCTCATCGAGATCGTGTCCGAGCTGGACGCCGACCTGGCCCGTCAGGAGGAGGCCATCCGGCAGCGCCGGGCCCGCCTCGGCCAGTTGCTGGCGCAGGCCGAGCGGACCGGGCGGCTGCCCGCCGACGCCCCCGTCTCCCCCGAACTCACCGCCCTCTTCGACGTCATGGCCCGGGCTTCGGCGCAGGTCCCCGGGCCGGAGCCGCTGTCGGCCGTCCGGGAGCGGGAACTGCTCGCCCTGCTGGAGACCGCCTCGCCGGGCATCGACCGGGGCTGGTTCGACGCCCTGGTGCACAGCCTCAGCGCCGACCCGGACGCCATGCGGCGGGCCTACGCCGTCTACGGCCTGCTGGACGAGCTGGCCGGGGCCGCCGAGGACGACCCGCGGGTGGCGCGGACCGCCCGGGCCATCGCGGACGCCATTCCCGACGAGGCGGTACGGGCCATGAACCTCCCCGAGAACGGCGACGTGGCCGAGACCGGCGGTTTCGCCCACGCCTTCTTCGCCGACTTCGCTCCCGCCCAGGCCGCCGCCCTGCGCCACGGGATCGAACTGCTGCGGGAGCGTGCCGGATGAGGGGGCCGAGAAGGGTGGTGCGCTGGTCCGTCGCCGCTCTCGTGCCCGGGGAAGCGGTGCTCGTCCTGTGCGTGGCCGGCGGCGTGCGGATACCGCCGGCCGTCCGCCTGGCGGTGGAGTCGGCGGCGCTCGCCGTGCTGACGGCGACGGTCGCGCTGATCCGGCTCGACCACCGCCGGCACCGCCGGGACGGTCTCGACCGGCGCTCCGCCTTCCGCGCCGCGGTCGGCGGCACCGTCCCGGCGACGGTGGGCAAGCTGGCCGCGCACGAGGTCTTCCTCTCCACCAGTTTCCTGCGCTGGGTGTTCCGGCGCGGCCCGCACGGTGTGCGCGAGGGCGACCTGCCCGTCCCGTACGCCGCGGGCCAGACGGCGATGATGTACGGCTTCTTCTTCGTCTGCGTCGTCGAGACCGTGGCCCTCGCCCTCCTGATCCCGTGGCCGGTGGTGCACGCCGTCACGCTCGTGCTGGACATCTGGGGCTGCTACTTCGTCGTCGCCCTGCACGCGTCCTGCGTGGTGCGTCCGCATGTGATCGGGGCGGACGGTTCGCTGCGGCTGCGCTACGGCGCCCTGCTGGACGTCCGGATCCCGGCCGACCGTATCGCCTCCGTCCGGCTGGACCGGAAGTTCCCGCAGAGCAGGGCGGGCGCCGTGGACGGGAACGGTGTCGCCGAGCTGGCCGTGGGCGGGCAGACGACGATCACCGTCGAACTCACCGAGCCGGTGCGGTACGTGCGCGCCCTGGGCAAACCCGCCGCGGCCCGCGCCTTCCGCTTCTACGCCGACGACTCCGGGCCCGCCGTGGCCGCCCTGAGAGCGGGCGGCCCGTCGGCCGACGCGGTCCGGGTCCCGGTGGCGGACGGCGGCGGACCGAACGCCCGGAGGACGGGCGACAGCGGTCTCCGCCGGTGAGGGTGCGGGCCCCGGCCGGGTGACGCGGTCGGGGCCCGGGCTTGCGGCAAGCGCGGTCAGTATCGGGTGGGCCGCTCGGCGACACGCTCCGGTCCGGCGGGGCGTGGCAGGGGGGTCACGTCGTTTCCTCCTGGTCGGATGCGAGGAGCGCGGTCCGGGTGGCCGCCGTCCGTGCCGTGTCGGGGTGCGGGAGGGGATCCGCGACGGCGATGTGCTCGACGAGCCGTTCCAGGCGGCCGGACCGGCGGTGCAGGGCGCGCTGGCGGTCGGCGGCGCCGCCCTCGGTGGCGAGCCGGTCGAGCCAGGCGTCGACGAGTACCCGGTCGCCGGTGTCCGGGAGATAGGGCCGGACCAGGCGACGAGCCGTCTCGATCTGCTGCACGACCGGAGCCACCGCGGCCCCGGTGCCGCCGATCAGATCGAGCAGGTCTCCGGTGACCCCGGTACGCGCCGCCTGCCAGCAGGCGGCGACCAGTGCTTCCTGCTCCACCCGCGGCGGGAGGACTCCGTCCTGGACGGCGGCACGGGCACGGCGGACCACGGCCCGGACCAGAAGCGCGTAGGCCACCGTGTCCGTCACGGTCGGCAGTACGTCCGCGACCCGGATCTCGACGGTCGGCACGTGGCGCGACGGGCGGGCGTACCAGTAGACCATCGCCGGGTCCAGCGCCGCGCCGCTGGCCACGAGGGTCTGCACCACCTCCTCGTAGTGTTCGGCGGAGCGCAGCAGGGGAGGCGGTCCCGCGGTGGGCCATCTGCGCCACAGCACGGTGCGCCAGCTCGCGTATCCGGTGTCGGAGCCGTTCCAGAAGGGCGAGTTGGCGGTCATCGCGAGCAACAGCGGCAGCCAGGGACGCAGATGGTTCACGACGGCGACGGCCGTGCCCAGATCCGGAATTCCTACATGCACATGACAGGAGCACACGCCCTGGTCCCGCACCAGCGGTCCGAACCGCTGCCGGATGCGCCGGTAGCGTGGCTGTTCGCGCAGGGGCGGAACGTCCGGCGGATCGTCCTCGGCCGCCGGGCCCGTGCGCCCGATCGGCGACGTGCCCGAGGCGAGCAGCAGACAGTCCCGCTCCCCCGCCGCCCGTGCGGCGCTTTCACGCAACCGCGCCAGTTCCGTGCGGAGCTGGGACGCGGTGGTGCACACACCGCTGACCGTCTCCACCATCGCCTGAGATATCTCCGGCACCAGCTGTTCGGCCCTCAGCTGCCTCCGCCCGGCCGCCAGTACCTGGCTGCCGCGGCCCACGGGCCGGTACGCCTTCCGGTCGAGGAGCAGGAACTCCTCCTCGACGCCGAGTGTGACCGACTCGCGTAAATCCCCTGGTCCCGAGCTGTCCACCCAGCCTCCCCATCGTCGGCACATGGTGCGGTCAGCACCAGGTGGTATGCATTGGTGACTCAGTGCTACCCGCGACGAGGACGCCTCACGACTGTTTGTTCGAGGTGGCTCCGGCGGGGCCGGCGAAGGCCGGTCGCCGACCGGTGGGGACGGCCGGGCGTGCCGGGCCCTCAGGCACTGACCGCCACCCGGTCCCAGAGCCAGTAGAGGCTGACGATCACGATGGGTGCCGTCAGCGCCGGCAGGACCCAGCGGTGGACCGGTGACCGGCGCAGCAGCACCAGCAGCGGGAACACCACCGCGATGATGCCCAACTGCACCGCCTCGATACCGACGTTGAAGCTGAGCAGTGACAGCAGCAGTTCCCAGGACCAGCTCTCGTCGATGCCGAGCGACCCCGCGAAGCCCAGACCGTGGACGAGTCCGCATACGAAGACGGTGGGCAGTCGCCAGCGTGCGTTGTCCGTACGGTCACGCCGCACGAAGCCCGCGACGGCGACGACGGCGATGGACGCGGCGATCACCGGTTCCACCACCGCCGCGGGCACGTCGACGACTCCGCACGCGGCCAGCAGGAACGTGATGCTGTGCGCGGCGGTGAAAGCGGTCGCGGTCAGCGCGATGTCGCGCAGGCCGCGGGCGCCGATGAGCAGCGAGAGCAGGAAGAGGACGTGATCCGGGCCGAACAGCAGGTGTTCGGTGCCGAGCAGGAAGAACTCCCAGATCTGGTGGGACTCCTGACCACCTGACACGGCGGCGGTGACGGAGGGGTCGGAGACGGTCAGGACCTGCGAGCCGCGTGCTCCGTCGAGGTCGTAGTGGACGATGGTCCGCGTGCTGTGCACGAAGCTCTCGGCGTCGGGGAACAGCGCGCTGGAGAGGGTGACCGGGCCGGTGGCGCCGGCCGGGCAGGCGTAGGCGAGGATGAGCACGGCGTACGGCCGTTCGCCGCGGGTGCGGATGTCCGCGTCGCCCTCGGTTCGGGCGGTGCAGGCCGTGTCGTCGCGGGTGACGGCGAAGCGCCCGGTGACGTACTCGGACACCGCGTCCGCGTTCCGTGCGAGCTGGCGCAGCTGCTCGGTGCGGCCCTTGGCGTCGTACGCCTCGGCGTACAGCCAGGCCGACTTCATCAACAGGTCGTACTCAAGATCGAGGGTGGCCACGGGGCGGGCCGCGGTGCCGGTGACCTCGGCGTAGGCGGTGGAGGTGGCGTCGTGCGCAGCGGCAGGGGCCGCCTGCGCCAGGCCGGCGCCGAGCAGTGCGGCCAGCGCGGCGAGAACCGTGAGCACGGCACGGCAGGGCCGGCCCGGGTGGGTCCCGGGAGCGTGGGTGGGGGCAGGAGGTGTCGGAAGCATGGCGGGCTCGGTTCTCGTGGCTGGGTGATCGCGACAGTGACCGTGGTCGTGATCCGGGCGGGACGGACGGCGCGGGCCCGCCGCCCCGGACCGCTCGGGTCCGGGACGGCGGGCGGCGACCGCCGGAGGCCGGCGGTGATCAGCCGGCCGGTGCGGGTTCCTCGGCCGGGCCGAACCACTCGTAATAGGGCGTGTCCGCGTTCCACTTGCCCGGGTGGCCCTGGGCGTCCTTCGTCACGAAGACGCTCGGTTCGGACGCGGTGACACCGCCGCCGGCGGAGCGGGCCGTGACGAACCACGCGTGGGTGGAGCCGGGCTTGAGGTCGTGCCACGTCACCGAGGCGACCTCACCGGACCTGATCTTCGTCCGGCCCACGGTGCCGACCGGGTTGTACAGCGCGACCGAATCGGTCGCGAAGGTCGTCCTGCGGCTGTTGAGGTCGATCGGCAGCACCATGTTGTCCTCGGTGCCGTCGTACCGGTGGTTGGTGTCGTACTCGGTGGCACCGAACTCGTCGAGCAGCGGCGAGTAGGTGTCGACGGTCAGCTCGGACCGGGCCACGTCGAACTGCAGCATCCGGAAGAAGCTCGCACCGAACTGCAACTGGTCGTCGGGCTTGTATCCGCCGATCTCGGTGAGCCCGAGCCGGTCCGCGGAGACCGTGTAGAACTGGTAGTCCGCGAGGAGTTCCACCACGTCGTGGCTGATCTCGCCGACCTTCGGCTTCACGTTGGTGCCCACGCCGTGCTCGTGGCCGGCGAGGATCAGGAACACGTTCGGGTTGTCCTGGACCACCGTCTTGTACAGCATCGAACCGTCGGGTGCGGAGAACGGGGCACCGCGGCCGTCGGGGTTGGAGCTGGGCGCCAGGTAGTCGTGCGAGAGCAGGATGCCGTTGCGTTCGGGGAAGCGCTTGAAGATCGAGTCGGCCCATTCGGCCTCTTCGCGCGTCACGCCGTACGACAGACCGACCACCACGAAGTCCTGGCCGCCGGCCGAGAACAGGTCGTAGTGGTTCTGGTTGTCGCCCGGCCGCCAGGTGCCGCCGTAACTCGCGTGCTCCCAGCCCTGGGACAGCGCCTGGTAACGGTCGGGGCCGTAGTACCGGTGTAGATGGCGTCCGGACCGTTCTCGGTGCCCGACTGGTTGTCGTGGTTGCCCGCGATCACACCGTTCGGGACGCCCGCGTCGTCCAGGATCTTCTGCTGCTTCGAGGACACCTCCAGCTCTCCGACGACCTGCTTCCGGGTGGCCTCGTCGGCGGGCTTGCGGATGTTGTTCTCGATGATGTCGCCGGTGTGGGCGACGTAGGCGATCTTCCGCTCGTCCTTGTTGTCGACGATCCAGCGGGAGACGTCCCCGTACGCCTTCTCCCAGACCGCGCGCTCCTCGGGTGTCTCCTGCTCGACCGCGCCCTCGGAGAGGTACTGCGTGTCGGTGTAGTGGACGATCGAGAAGTCGTACGAGCCGGGTTCGGCGAACGCGTCCGGGTCACCGGCGTCGATGTCGTCGGCGAACGGGTCCTCGCCCGTCACCATGACGTGGACCTGCTGGCGGTCGACGTAGGCGCGGTCCAGTACGGCGGTCAGCACCGTGTTGCCTTCCGGGGCGCCCCGGGCGCTGTTGACGACGTCCCACCGGTCGGAGTTGTTGTTCCACACCCGCAGCGAGGCGAGGCGCTCGGGGTCGATGACGCCTTCCCAGCGCAGCACCGGCTGGTCGACGTGGCCCTTCACCTGGACGTCGAACCGCTGGAAGCTGACGTCGTCGGAGGAGGGCGCGGCGAGGGTACGGCCGTCGGCGGGCGCGAGCCCGGCGGCCTTGATCTTCTTCTCGCCCTTGACCTTCAGGGTGGTCGGGACGGCGGTGGCCGTGCCCTGGTAGACCTGGCCCGGGGTGAGGATCTCGGCCTCGGAGAACGTGGCGGTCACCTCGCCGCCGTCCGGCTCGGCCACCGTCGCGGACAGCTCGACGTCCCGGCCGGCGTCGGTCGTGCCGGACGCGGGGGTCAGCTGTGCGGGGGTGTCCGGGATGCCGGCGGAGGTGAACTTCACCTCGCGGGTAGCGGTGTTGCCCAGGGCGTCGGTGGCGGTCACCGCCAGGGTGTGTGCTCCGGCGGACAGGCCGCGCCCGATCTCGGCCCCGGCCTCGACCGCCTTGCCGTCGAGCTTGATGTCCGGGCCGTTCACCACGCCGGAGGCGTCCTTCATCTGCACGCCGAGCACGACCGACGCGGTGATCCGCCGGCCGGCCGCGGGGGTGCTGCCCACGACCTCGGGCGCCGAGTTGTCGGTGACCAGGACGCGGGTGGCGGTCTTGCCGGACTCCGAGGTGGCGGCCAGCGTGTGCTGCCCGTCCTTGATCTTCGCGGTGTCGAGGTCGGCGCGGGCGCCCTGGGCCGGGCCGTCCACGTAGAACTCCAGGTCGACCTCGGTCAGCGGATTGACGTTGTCACCACAGTTGCCGTCGCCGAAGCTGTAGGAGCCCTTGACCATCCGGCCCTCGGCGGTGCCGCCGAGGGGCGTCAGCGTGATGCCGGAGAGCGCGAAGTCGTCCCGGTTGGCGCCGCAGGAGGTGGCGTAGGTGCCGGTGACGACGTCGATGGTGTTCCAGCCGGGCACCAGCCACTCGTTGGGGAAGGTCAGGTCGACGTGCCGGCTGACGTAGTCGGCTTCCAGCACGAGCTTCTGACCGTTGACCAGGACGTAGTTCTGGTAGCGGGCCTCGATGGAGTTGCTGCCCACGGTGAAGCCGAGGGTGGCGTTGCCGGTGCCGAGCGTGTCGGTGACGGCGACGGCCGGGGCGTCGATCGTGTAGTGGAGGTCGGCCTCGGGCAGGCGGTCGGTGGCGCTGCCGCAGCTGCCGTCGCCCATCGCGTAGGAGGGCGCGATGTCCTTGCCGGTGACGGTGGCGCCGTCCAGGGTCAGGCGCAGGCCGGAGATGTCGAAGTCGTCGCGGTTGTTGCCGCAGCTCTCCTTGTACGGGCCGGTGACCACCTTGATGGTGTTGTCGCCGGGCACCAGGTACCGCGCCGGTATCGCGATGTCCACCCGCTGACTGACCCAGGTGCCGCCCAGGTCGATCCGCTTGCCGTTGACCAGCAGGTGGTTGTCGTACTTGTCGTCGAGCGAGTTGGCGCCGACGTCGAAGGAGAACGTGGCCGCGCCGTTGCCCAGTTGGGGTGCGGTGACCGGCTTGCCGCCGTCCACGGTCAGCGTGGAGACCGCGCCGTCGGCGCCCGCCGGGAAGTTGGCGAACACCGACTGCCCGCCCTTGACCAGCGTGCCGTCCTTGGGCAGGAGCCGGGGGGCGCCCGCCGGGGCGTTGTTGACGGTGATCTTGTTGGTCACCGTCTTGCGTGACGTGGTGGTCGCGGTGATGGTGTGTTCGCCGCCCGCGAGCTTCGTGGTGTCCAGGTCGCTCCGCAGGCCGGTGGTGCCCTGCGGGTCGCCGAGGACGAAGAAGCTGAGGGTCGCCTCCTTCAGCAGCGTGCTGTTGGAGCCGCAGTTGCCGTCGCCGAAGGAGTACGTGTACTCGTTCTCCTCGCCGTCCGCGACCTCGCCGAGCAGGGTCAGCTGGATGTCCGACAGCACGAAGTCGTCGTGGTTGGTGCCGCACGAGGACTCGACGGTGCCGGCGAAGAACTGGATCTTGTTCTCGCCCTTGACCAGGTGCTCGTCGGGGATCTCGATGGTGCCGCGTTCGTTGACGAGGTCACCGATGTCCGCCCGGTACTCGCCGTTGACGAGTACGTAGTTGTGGTAGCGGGCCTCCGTCGAGTTCGAGCCGACGTCGAAGCTCAGCCGGGACACCCCGAGCGTCTTCTCGGCGTCGATCGCCCGTCCGTCGACCGCGAGCGTCGTCACGGAGTCGCCGGCCAGGGCCGGTGTGGCCGTGACCTTCTGGGTGCCCTCCACATACGTCCCGTCGCCGGGGGTGAGGGTGGGCAGGGCCGTCGTGCTCTGGCTCGACGAGTTCTTCCTCTCCGAGGTGCGCTCGTCCCTGTCGGCGTCGGCGTACGCCACCGTCAGGTTTCCGCCCAGCAGGACGAGCGCGGTCAGGGCGGCGCCCGCGAGCCGCTGCCCGCCGGCCCTCCTGTTCCGCCGTCTTCGCCGTTGTGTTGGCCGCATCGGCAGCCGTCCTTCCTCATCGATCGTTAATCGAAGGGCAAACCGCGAACCAAATCGGGCATGCCCATGGCGGATCCTGGGCAGCTCAGGTGAACTCCGATGAGTCATCTGTGAACAATCAGTCGAATGATCTTCCGGCAGGGGGCATCGCACCGCGCCGGGACGGTATAAGGACCTGACGGTCCGGCACGGCGGGACCCTCGGCCGCGGATCCCCCTAGATGAATGAGTCCAAGGGGTGTTGTTGCGTCAGTGATCGTAGGCGGTCAGTGACCGCTTGATTGGCTGTCCGGTTTTGTCGTTGTGCCAGAT
>NZ_JBIAXM010000041.1:0-65087 GCF_042896695.1 Streptomyces sp. NPDC001270
TGACCAGATGCTTCGAATAGTCGATGTACAGGTCACCGACGCGTACGACATACCGCTGGGCCCGTTCCGGGTCCGCCGCGAACAGCTCACGCAGGCTCTGCCGCCACTCGGCGCGGTGGTCGGTGAGCGCGGCCCACTCGGGGCGCCGGGTGAGCACGGGGTGGGTGGACTCGGCCATGTCAGACGTTCTCCTTGGTGCCCTCGCCGCGCAGGGCGACGGCGTACATCTCGTCGGCGTCGAGGCGGCGCAGTTCCTCGGCGATGAGTTCGGAGGTGGGACGGACCTTCAGGGCCAGGGTGCGGGGCGGCTGGCCGGGCAGGGTCAGCGTGGCCAGCGGTCCCTCGGGCCGGTCGATGACGATGTCGCCGTCGGCGGTGCCCAGGCGGACGGCCGTGACGACCGGACCGGCCGTGACGACCCGGTCGACCGGGACCGCGAGGCGCACCTCCAGCCAGCGGGCGAGCAGTTCGGCGCTGGGGTTCTCGGCCTCGCTCTCCACGGTGGCGGAGACGATCCGTGCCCGGGCCTGGTCCAGGGCCGCGGCCAGCATCGAACGCCACGGGGTGAGCCGGGTCCAGGCCAGGTCGGTGTCGCCGGGGGCGTAGGAGCGGACGCGGGCCTCCAGCGCCTCCAGCGGGTGCTCCACCGCGTACATGTCGGTGATCCGGCGCTGGGCGAGGGCGCCCAGCGGGTCCTTCGCCGGGTTGTCGGGCGCGTCCACCGGCCACCAGACGACGACGGGCGCGTCCGGCAGCAGCAGCGGCAGCACCACGGAGTCGGCATGGTCGGAGACCTCGCCGAACGTGCGCAGGACCACCGTCTCGCCGGTGCCCGCCTCGTAGCCGACCCGGACCTCCGCGTCCAGCCGGGACTGCGTGCGCTCCCGGGGCGTGCGGGTGTGCCGCTTGATGACCACCAGGGTGCGCGAGGGGTGCTCGCGCGAGGCGTCCTCGGCCGCCTTGATGGAGTCGTAGGCGTTCTCCTCGTCCGTGACGATGACCATCGTCAGGACCATGCCCACCGCCGGGGTGCCGATGGCACGGCGGCCCTGCACAAGGGCCTTGTTGATCTTGCTTGCCGTGGTGTCGGTCAGGTCGATCTTCATGGCCTGCGCCAGCTCCGTCCGTCTCGTGCGAGCATCTCGTCGGCTTCCTCGGGTCCCCAGCCGCCCGACGCGTACTGCGCCGGCCGGCCGTGCGCCGCCCAGTACTCCTCGATCGGGTCGAGGATCTTCCAGGACTCTTCCACTTCCCGGGGCCGGGGGAACAGATTGGCGTCGCCGAGCAGTACGTCCAGGATGAGCCGCTCGTACGCCTCCGGGCTGGACTCCGTGAACGACTCGCCGTAGGCGAAGTCCATGGAGACGTCCCGGATCTCCATCGAGGTGCCCGGCACCTTCGAGCCGAAGCGCACCGTCATGCCCTCGTCGGGCTGGACGCGGATGACGATCGCGTTCTGGCCCAGTTCCTCCGTCGAGGAGTGGTCGAAGGGGGAGTGCGGGGCACGCTGGAAGACCACCGCGATCTCGGTGACCCGGCGGCCGAGCCGCTTGCCGGTGCGCAGGTAGAAGGGGACGCCCGCCCAGCGGCGGTTGTCGACCTCCAGCTTGACGGCCGCGTAGGTGTCGGTCTTCGACTGGGGGTCGATGCCGTCCTCCTGGAGGTAGCCGGCGACCTTCTCACCGCCCTGCCAGCCCGCCGCGTACTGCCCGCGTACGGTGTGCGCGCCCAGGTCGTCGGGCAGCCGCACCGACTTGAGCACCTTCAGCTTCTCGGTGACCAGCGACTCCGCGTCGAACGCGATCGGCTCCTCCATCGCGGTGAGCGCGAGCAGCTGGAGCAGGTGGTTCTGGATGACGTCGCGGGCGGCGCCGATGCCGTCGTAGTAGCCCGCCCGGCCGCCGATGCCGATGTCCTCGGCCATGGTGATCTGCACGTGGTCCACGTACGAACGGTTCCAGATCGGTTCGTACATCTGGTTGGCGAAGCGCAGCGCCAGGATGTTCTGGACGGTCTCCTTGCCGAGGTAGTGGTCGATCCGGAACACCTGGTCCGGTTCGAACACGTCGTGCACGACCGCGTTCAGCTCGCGGGCACTGGCCAGGTCGTGGCCGAACGGCTTCTCGATGACCGCGCGCCGCCAGGAGCCCTCCGGGGGCTTGGCGAGCCCGTGCTTCTTCAGCTGCCGGACGACCTTCGGGAAGAACTTGGGCGGCACGGACAGGTAGAAGGCGAAGTTGCCGCCGGTGCCGCGCGAGCTGTTCAACTCCTCGACGGCCTCGCGCAACTGCTTGAACGCCGTGTCGTCGTCGAAGTCGCCGGGCACGAACCGCATGCCCTCGGCGAGCTGCTGCCACACCTCCTCGCGGAACGGGGTGCGGGCGTGCTCGCGCACCGCGTCGTGCACCTCCTGCGCGAAGTCCTGGTGCTCCCAGTCCCGGCGGGCGAAGCCCACCAGCGAGAAGCCCGGCGGCAGCAGTCCGCGGTTGGCCAGGTCGTAGACGGCCGGCATCAGCTTCTTGCGGGACAGGTCGCCGGTCACCCCGAAGATCACCAGGCCGGACGGACCGGCGATCCGGGGGAGGCGGCGGTCGCGGGGGTCACGGAGGGGGTTCACCCAGTCGGCGGCCGGCGCGGCCGGCGCGGCCGGCGCGGTCGGGGTGGTCGGTACGCGGTCCGGTGCCGGTGCCGGTTCCTGCTCGGGGACGCTCATCGGACGTCGGCTCCCTTGCTGTCCAGGGACTTGGCGACGGCGGTCAGCAGCTCCTGCCAGGCCGCCTCGAACTTGGCGACGCCCTCGTCCTCCAGCTTGCGCACCACCTCGTCGTAGGAGATGCCGAGCCGCTCCACGGCCGCGAGGTCCGCGCGGGCCTGCGCATAGCCGCCGGTCACCGTGTCACCGGTGATCTCGCCGTGGTCGGCGGTGGCGTCGAGCGTCGCCTCCGGCATGGTGTTGACGGTGCCGGGCGCGACCAACTGGTCGACGTACAGGGTGTCCTTGTAGGCGGGGTCCTTCACACCGGTGGAGGCCCACAGCGGGCGCTGCTTGTTGGCCCGGGCTCCCGCGAGGGAGGTCCAGCGGGCGCCGCCGAACACCTCCTCGTACGCCTCGTAGGCCAGCCGCGCGTTCGCCAGCGCCGCCCGGCCCTTGAGCGCACGGGCCTCGTCGGTGCCGAGGAGCGTCAGCCGCTTGTCGATCTCGGCGTCGACCCGGGAGACGAAGAACGAGGCGACGGAGTGCACGGCCGACAGGTCCAGGCCCGCCGCGCGGGCCCGCTCCAGGCCGGCCAGATAGGCGTCCATGACCTGCCGGTAGCGTTCGAGCGAGAAGATCAGCGTGACGTTGACGCTGATGCCGAGGCCGATGACCTCGGTGATCGCCGGCAGGCCCGCCTCGGTGGCCGGAATCTTTATCATCACATTGGGCCGGTCGACGAGCCACGCGAGCTGCTTGGCCTCGGCGACCGTCGCCGCGGTGTCGTGCGCGAACCGCGGATCGACCTCGATGGAGACCCGGCCGTCCCGGCCGCCGGTGGCCTCGTACACGGGCCGCAGCACATCGGCGGCGGCGCGGACGTCGGCGGTGGTCATCATCCGTACCGCCTCGTCGACCGTCACGCCGCGCGCGGCGAGGTCGGCCAGCTGCTCCTCGTAGCCTTCGCCCGAGCCGATGGCGGCCTGGAAGATGGACGGGTTGGTGGTGACACCCACGACGTTCTTGCCGGCGACGAGTTCGGCCAGGTTGCCGCTGCTGATCCGGCGCCGTGACAGGTCGTCGAGCCAGATGGACACCCCCGCGTGGGTCAGGCGTTCCAGTGCTCCCGCGGGCGCGGTTGCTTCGGTCACTGTGATCATCTTCTTTCTGGCGATCGGATCAACCGCGGGCGTCGGCCAGGGATTCCCGGGCCTTGGCGGCGATGTTCTCGGGGGTGAAGCCGTACTCGGCGAACAGCGTCTGCGCGGCCGCGGAGGCGCCGAAGTGTTCGAGGGAGACCACGCGTCCGGCGTCGCCCGTATAGCGGTACCAGGTCAGGCCGATGCCCGCCTCCACCGCGACCCGGGCCTTCACGGCCGGCGGCAGGACGCGTTCGCGGTACTCCCGCGGCTGCTCCTCGAACCACTCGACCGACGGCATCGACACCACTCGGGTGCCGATGCCCTCGGCCTCCAGCAGCTCCCGGGCGGCGACCGCCACCTGCACCTCGGAACCGGTGGCGATCAGGATCACCTCCGGGGTCTCGGCCGACGATTCGCGCAGCACGTACCCGCCCTTGGCCGCGTCCGGGTTCGGCGCGTACGTGGGCACGCCCTGGCGGGTCAGCGCGAGCCCGTGCGGGGCGGGGTGCGTGGTGTGCCTCTTCAGGATCTCGGCCCAGACGATCGCGGTCTCGTTGGCGTCCGCCGGGCGGACGACGCCGAGGCCGGGGATGGCCCGCAGGGCGGCCAGGTGTTCGACGGGCTGGTGGGTGGGGCCGTCCTCGCCGAGGCCGACGGAGTCGTGCGTCCACACGTAGGTGACGGGCAGCTGCATCAGGGCGGCCATGCGGACGGCGTTGCGCATGTAGTCGGAGAACACCAGGAAGGTGCCGCCGTAGATGCGGGTGTTGCCGTGCAGGGCGATGCCGTTCATCTCCGCGGCCATGGCGAACTCGCGGATGCCGAAGTGGACGGTGCGGCCGTACGGGTCGGCGCCGGGCAGCGGATTGCCCTTCGGCAGGAAGGAGGAGTTCTTGTCGATGGTGGTGTTGTTGGAGCCGGCCAGGTCGGCGGAGCCGCCCCACAGTTCGGGCAGGACCGGGCCGAGTGCCTGCAGTACCTTGCCCGAGGCGGCGCGGGTGGCGACGGACGTGCCCTCCTCGAAGACGGGCAGCGCGTCCTGCCAGCCCTCGGGCAGCTGACCGGCGACGACACGGTCGAAGACGCGGGCGCGCTCGGGCGTGGCGGTGCGCCACTCGGCGAGCCGCTTGTCCCAGGCGGCGTGCGCCTCGGCGCCGCGGTCCAGGGCCCGGCGGGTGTGTGCCAGCACCTCGTCGGCGACCTGGAAGTGCCCGTCGGGGTCGAAGCCCAGGACCCGCTTGGTGGCCGCGACCTCCTGAGCGCCCAGGGCCGAGCCGTGCGCGGCCTCGGTGTTCTGCGCGTTGGGGGCGGGCCAGGCGATGGTGGTGCGCAGCGCGACGATCGACGGGCGCCCGGTCTCCGCCCGGGCCGCGGCGAGCGCCGTGTGCAGGGCGTGCACGTCGACGTCGCCGTTCTCGGCGGGCTCGACGCGCTGCACGTGCCAGCCGTAGGCCGCGTAGCGCCCGAGTACGTCCTCGGAGAAGGCGGTGGCGGTGTCGCCCTCGATGGAGATGTGGTTGTCGTCGTAGAGGAAGACCAGGTTGCCGAGCCGCTGGTGGCCGGCGAGCGAGGAAGCCTCGGCGGAGACGCCCTCCTCCAGGTCGCCGTCCGAGACGATCGCCCAGATGGTGTGGTCGAAGGGGGAGGTGCCCTCGGGGGCCTCCGGGTCGAACAGACCGCGCTCGTAGCGGGCGGCCATCGCCATGCCGACGGCGTTGGCGACGCCCTGGCCGAGCGGTCCTGTGGTGGTCTCGACACCCGCGGTGTGCCCGTACTCGGGGTGGCCGGGCGTCTTGGAGCCGTGGGTGCGGAACGCCTTCAGGTCGCCGAGATCCAGTTCGTACCCGGCGAGGAACAGCTGGGTGTACAGGGTCAGCGAGGTGTGGCCGGGGGACAGGACGAAGCGGTCGCGGCCGGTCCACTCGGGATCGGCCGGGTCATGACGCAGCAGCTTCTGAAAGATCGTGTATGCGGCGGGCGCCAGGCTCATCGCCGTGCCCGGGTGCCCGTTGCCGACCTGCTGCACGGCATCGGCCGCCAGAAGGCGGGCGGTGTCCACGGCACGCCGGTCGAGGTCGGTCCACTCGAATCCGTCGGTTGATTGCGTGCTCATCTTCAAGAAGTCCTCGATCTCAGCGGAGTTCTGGCCGGACGCGTTAAAACTTAAAAGTCATACTTTTAGGAAGGAAGGTCGAGGTGTGTCAGCCTGTGGTGAAAGTGGGACACCGGCGCCACGACGGCGCGCGACAGGGGCGGCACAAGAGCGACATGGCGGGCAGAACAGTGCAAGGTGGCGATGGCGACGACGGGATCAGGACCTTCCCCTTCCCGGTCGACCTGAGCGTAGGCGGAGTCGGCATCCAGGTCGGCCCGATGGCGGCCGAGCGCACCTGGCACCCGGAGGCGCCGCTGCGCCGCGTCCACCGCATCGACTTCCACGTGGTCCTGCTGTTCACCGGCGGCCCCGTCCGGCACATGGTCGACTTCACCGAGTACGAGGCGACGGCGGGCGACGTGCTGTGGATCCGCCCCGGACAGGTGCACCGCTACTCCCGGACGTGTGAGTACCACGGGACCGCCCTCACGATGCAGCCCGGTTTCCTGCCCCGCGCCACCGTCGAGGCCACCGGCCTCTACCGCTACGACCTGCCGCCCCTGCTCCACCCGGACCCGGCGCAACTCGACGCCCTGCGCGCCGCGCTGGCGCACGTGGGCCGTGAGTACGAGGACACCCGCACCCTCCCGCTCAGCCTGCACACGGCCGTGCTGCGGCACTCCCTGACGGCGTTCCTGCTGCGCCTCGGCCATCTCGCGGCCAGTTCCACGCCCAGGCCCCGGCAGCAGACGGACACCACGTTCACGCTGTTCCGTGACGCGGTCGAGCAGGGCTTCGCCACCAATCACAGCGTCAGCGCCTACGCCGACGCGCTCGGTTACTCCCGCCGTACCCTCGTCCGCGCGGTCCGCGCCGCCACCGGCCAGACGCCCAAGGGCTTCATCGACAAGCGGGTGATCCTGGAGGCCAAACGGCTGCTCGCACACACCGATCTGCCCATCGGCCGGGTCGGTGCGGCCGTCGGCTTTCCTGACGCGGCGAACTTCTCCAAGTTCTTCCATCTGCACACCGGACTGACCCCGGCGGCGTTCCGGGCGGAACTCGGCTGACGCCCGCCCGCGCGCCGCACGACGGCCCCTGCCACACCCCGTCGGCCGCACCGCCTGCTGACCGGGCGCAGAACCGGGTGGCCGCCGTGGAACCGAAGCCGACACCCCTGAACCGCGCCCAGCCGCCCCGGGCGATCGCGCCGACGTCCACCACCGCCGGTCGTCCGCCGTCGCCGGTTGTCCGGCGTCGCCCGTCACACCGCGCTGCCGGCCTTCCAGTCCGCCCAGGACATGTTCCAGCCGTTGAGGCCGTTCGCCGGGTCCACCGTCTCGTCGCCGGAGTTCCTCACCACGACGACGTCACCGAGCATCGAACTGTCGTAGAACTCGTAGCCGTCCACGGACCGGTCGCCCGCACCCTTGGCGTCGTGCAGACCGACGCACCCGTGACTGGTGTTCTGGTGGCCGAACACCGAGGTGGACGCCCAGTAGTTGCCATGGACGAACGTGCCGGAGGTGGTCAGCCGCTGGGCGTGCGGGACGTCCGGGATGTCGTACTCGTCGCCGAGGCCGACCGTGGACGACTCCATGCGCGTCTGCTTGAACCTCTCACTGATCACCATGATCCCGGCCCAGGTCCGGTGATCGGAGTCGCCGCCCGTGACGGGATAGGTGGCGGTGGTTTTCCCGTCCCGCACGACCGTCATCCGCTTCGCCGCCAGGTCGACCGTGCTGATCTGCTCGCGGCCGATGTGGAAGGTGACGTCCTTCGACTGCTCGCCGTACACGCCGTCCGCGCCCTCGACGTCCCGCAGCCGCAGGCTCAGCGTGATCGTCGTGCCCGGTGCCCAGTACGTCTCGGGCCGGAAGTCCAGCCGGGTGTCGTCGAACCAGTGGCCCACCACCTCCACCGCGGGCTCGGCGGTCACCGTGATGGCCTTCTGCACGGCGGTCCGGTCCGTGACGGCACGGGTGAAGTTGAGGGAGACCGGCATGCCGACACCCGAGGTGGAGCCCGCCTCGGGGGTGAAGTAGCCGAGGAAGGTCTCGGCCGGCGCCTCGGTGGTGAACGTCGTCACCGTCGCCTCGGCGGCGTCCCGCGCCCGCGCCGTCACCGTGTACGCGGTCCCCGAGTACGGGTTGCGGGACGAGGTCCATTTCGTCCGGGCATCGTTCAGGCCACCGGGCAGAGAGGCGCCGTCGGCGTCGGTGACCTTGACGGAGGCCAGTGTGCCGTTGGCTACGGAGACCTCGACCGGGCTGGTGAAGTCGGCCTTCGCGGTGCCCGCCGCGGGCGTCACCGTGATCGTCGCCCGCTCGGTGACGGCCTGCGCGGACGCGGCAGTGTTCTTGCCGTTCTCGCCGTTCTTGCCGTTCTCGCCCCCGCCCGACGCGTTCGCGGACGAACCGCACCCCGTCAGGACCGCGGCCGGCGCCCCGCCGAGCAGGGCCAGTATCCCGCGCCGCGACCAGGTGCGGGACCGCTGCTCCGACCGATTCGATATGCGCGATGCGCCCACGACACGCCTTTCTGATATGTCTGATCGTCCCCCTCGTATCCGGACATCCTGCTCCGCTTGTCTGGGGCGGACCTTTGAATCCGTCCGGTGCTCCCTTAGATTCCCGTGAGGACAAGGCCGGTTGGGGCGTCGCACCGACCGGAACGGGGAGTTGTCCGGGCCGGTCCGTTCGTGAACGGAGCATGAACGCCCGACCGGCGGTCCTGAGTTTCCGGTGAGATCCCCGGACCGGCCTGGCTTCCCCACCAATCCGATAGGAATAGTGAGGAAGCAGCAGCTCGCCGACCCTGCCGGAGGTATCCATGACCGAAATCAGCAAGCGCCCCGTCGTGGCCGTCGTGGGAGCCGGCGCGTCGGGCACCCTCACCGCGGTCCAGCTCTGCGAGACGGCGGCCCGCCGCCGGATCCCACTCGATCTCGTCCTGGTCGACCCGGCCCCGGAGGCGGGCCGCGGCGTCGCCTACGCCACCCGGGACCCGCGCCACCGCCTCAACGTCCCCGCGGGCGGCATGAGCGCCTACCCCGACGAACCGGGACACTTCACCCGCTGGCTGTGCCGGCACGGCGAACCCACCGTCACCAGCGCCGACTTCGCCACCCGCTACCGCTACGGCGCCTATCTCGCCGACACCCTCGGACAGGCCGTCGTACGCGCCCACGGCACCGTCTCCGTACGCCGGCTGCGCACCCGGGCGGAGGACTGTACCGGCACCCCCGACGGCCGGGTGGAACTCCACCTCGCCGACGGGGGACGACTGACCGCGGACGCCGCCGTGCTCGCCACCGGGCCCGCCGCCCCGTCCGCCGCCTGGGCCACGTCCCGACTGCGGGACTCGCCCCGGTTCATCGCCACGCCCTGGGTGCCCGACGCCCTGGACGGCCCGCTCGCCGACGACACCGACGTCCTGCTCGTCGGTACCGGCCTCACCGCCGTCGACCTCGCCCTCACCCTCGACCGCCCCGACCGCACGGTGCACGCGCTCTCCCGCACCGGCCTGCTGCCCCAGCCGCACGCGCTCGGCCCGGCCGGTCCGATGCCCGCACCCCCGGACCTGTCCGACACCTCGCTCGGCCGGCTGCGCCGGGCCGTCTACCGGCACCTCAGCCGCTCCCTGCGCACGCACGGCGACTGGCGTCCCGCCCTGGACAGCCTGCGCCCGCACACCGCCCGGCTGTGGCGCAGCCTCACCCCCGGGGAACGGGAGGAGTTCCTGGCCCGCGAGGGCGCCCTGTGGAACACCCACCGCCACCGCATGGCCCCCGCCACCGCCGAACGCGTCTCGCGCGCCCGAACCGCCCGTCGGCTGCATGTCCACACCGGCACGGTGACCGACGTCCGGGCCGACGGCGACGCCGGGCTGCGCGTCGAACTGTCCGGCGGGCACACGCTGTCCGTGGGCTGGGTGATCGACTGCACCGGACCGGGACGGCGCCCCGACGACCCGCTGTGGCGGGCGCTGTTCACCGCGGGCACCGCGGTCGCCGGGCCGCTCGGCATGGGCGTCGCCACCCGCGACGGGCGTCTCGTGGACGCCCGCGGGGAGGCCGGGGCGCCGCTGTTCACGCTCGGCGCGCCGCGCCGCGGCGAGCTGTGGGAGACCACCGCGATCCCGGAGATACGCGTCCAGGCGGCCGAACTGGCCCGGCAACTGCTCGCCCCGCTCACCACCCGGCCCCGCACCGGACGCCGGCCGGCCGACGGCCACGGCCTCGCCCTGTCCACCCACGCGGAGGCGGCCGCCGCCTACCGCGGCGGACTCGACCGGGCCCTCAAGGTCCGCGCCGGAGCGGAGGACGGCTTCGCCCGCGCCGTCGCCCTCGACCCCGGCTTCGCCCTCGGGCACGCCGCCCTCGCCCTGCTCGGCCACGAGTGCTCCGCCCCCGTCGACGTGCCCCGCGCGCTCGCCGACGCACAGCGCGCCGCCCGCGAGCGGGCCGACGACCGCGAGCGTTCCTTCGTGGACGTCGTCACCCGCCGGATCGCCGGCGACGACGGCGACCGCGCGCTCATGACGCATCTGCGGACCTACCCGGGTGACGCGCTCGCGCTCGCCGCGGCCGTGCCCACCATCGCCTTCTCCGGCGTCAGCGACCTGCACGACGACGCGCTCCGGCTGCTCGACCTGACCTCGCCGGCGTTCGACGGGCACTGGTTCCACACCTCGCTGCTCGCCTTCCTGCGCCAGGAGCAGGGCCGGCTGCACGAGGCGGGGGAACTGGCGCACCGCGCCCTGGCCGTCGAGCCCGCCTCCGGGCACGCCGTGCACGCCCTCGCACACGTCCACTACGAGTCCGGCGCCCACGAGGCCGGCCGCGACTGGCTGGACCGCTGGGTGTCCGGCCGCGGCCGGGGCGCCGTCCACAAGGCGCACTTCTCCTGGCACATCGCCCTGCACGAACTCGCTCTGGACGACCCGGCCGCGGTGCGCAGGCGCTGGTTCGCGCAGCTCGCGCCCGGCCGGGTGACCGGGGTACGGGCGCTGGTCGACTCGGGTTCGATGCTGTGGCGGGCCAGGCTCAGCGACAACTGGCCCGGCGAACTGCCCACCGCCGACGTGCTCGACGCGGTCGCCCGTGACGTGTTGGAGCAACCCGCGACCGCGTTCACCGCGCTGCACGCCGCGGTCGCCCTCACCGCCGCGGGAGACCTGCCCGCGCTGCACCGGCTGCGCGACCACGCGGCGGGGGCCGACCCGGTGCAGCGGGAGGTCATCGCGCCGCTGTGCGAGGCGTTCGCCGCGCTCGTCGAGGAGCGGTTCGCTGAGGCGGCCCTGGGCCTCGACGCGCTGCTGCCGGTGCTGCGCCGGGTCGGCGGCAGCGCGGCCCAGCGGGAGGTCGTGGAGGAGACGCTGCTGTACGCCCTGGTGGCCGACGGCCGCTGCGACGCGGCCCGCCGCCTGCTGGACGCCCGCCTGGACCGCAAACCGGCACCCCGCGACCGGCGGTTGCTGGCGGCACTGCCCGGCTGAGGGACGGTCGTCGGCCGCAGGGTGTGAGGCGGCCCGGTACGCCGGCGTCGGAGCACGCGGGTCGCCTGCCTGCTCGGCTCAACCGCCTGCTTGCCTGCTCTGCTCGCTTGTCTGCGCGGTCGGGCCGTCTGCTTGAGGCGCCGTCGTACGGCCTGGTGGGGGTGTGCCGGGGTGCCCGCTCGTGGGGGCGGCCGGGGCGGCCGGGGCGGTCGAGGGGCGTGTGCCCGCTGCCCGGCTGGGGCCGCACCGTCCGTACCGGGGGCGTGGCGGCGCCAGGGCCGTCCGGGCTTCGTACGTCCCTCGGCCGTCCCTTGCGACCGTCCCCAGGCCGTCCCCTGCCGGGTGCGGATCACCGTCGGCGCCGCCCTCGGGGCGCGCTCTCGGGGCCGAGGGTGGCGGCAGGCCCGCGGCGGCGCCGAGGGCCCCGCCCCGCCGCTACGCCTGACGGCGTGTCAGCCGCAGTACGGGGGCGCATACCGCGGTGCCGCGCGGCGCCCCCGGCTCGTCCCGCGCCGTGCGCACCCGCAGCGTCAGCACCATCTCCTTGCCGTCCGGCGGCAGCACGAAGGGCAGCGGCACCGCCGCGGTCTGCCCCGGCAGCAGATCGGGCAGTTCGGCGGGTGCGGTCAGGACGAGGCCGTCGGCGCGGGACAGCTCCCACTCGCCCGCCAGCCAGGCCAGGCCGCGCCGCCGCTGATGGTTGCCGAGGACGATCCCCTCGTGCCTGAAGCACGCGATCCGGACCGGACCCGTACTCTCCCGGTGCTCACGTGTCACGGGCTCGCCCGGCCGGTCTTCCCTCGTTCACGCACGGGAGGATGCCGCGGCCCCGGAACCGACGGATGAACTCGCCCTGACGGCCGGGCGCCGCCCCGATGGCGGCTGGCCGGCAGGCGACCTGCCGTCCGGGAGAACGCGTCCCATCGCCCGTGACGAGCGCACCACCCTGATCCTGAACGTACGCAACCGCGGCACCCTGTCCGTACTGGACGCCGAGGCCGTCATCGAGGTGCCCTGCCTGGTCGACGCGAACGGCGCGCACCCGGTCGCCGTGGACCCGCTGCCCCTGCACGCGACCGGACTGGTCTGCGCGGTCAAGGCGGTCGAACGCGAGGTGCCGGCCGCCGCCGCGTCCGGTTCCCGGGCGACAGCCGTGCGGGCCTTCGCGCTCCACCTGCTGGTCGACTCCGTCACCGTGGCCCGCAGGCTGGTCGCGGGCTGCACCGAGGTCCACCCCGTTCTGTCCTGCCTCCGACAGGAGATACAGACCGGGCACATGGCCCGCTCATCGCGAACGGGTGGAGTGTGACAGGGGGCTTGGTTTCCGCGCTTCCCATGAAGAATTAAGAAACAGGTAAATCACCTGGTCACGACAACTGTCCGAGCCCGTTCGACCATGATGGTTCGCCTCCGCGACACCTGAAGTTCGCCCGCCGCCCGTGGGATGCCGGGCAGGCCAGAGAAAGGTGAGACCGTGCGAGACCCGCGTCTGTCCGCGATCGGCAAGGGACTGAAGCGCCGGGGGAGGCTCATGGCGCAGGCGGTGAGCCCGCCCCGCCGCACCCTCGACGCCGTGCCCGCCCAGCGCAAGGCCCCCGACAAGGCCGCGGGCGACGACAGCGGCGGCTACGCGGCGCCGCCCGCCCCGCGCCTCGTGGAGTCGCCGGTCTTCGTGCTCTCCTCGGTGCGCTCCGGCTCGACCCTGCTCAGGGTTCTGCTCAACAGCCACAGCCGCATCCGGGCCCCGCACGAGATGCATCTGCGCACGGTCCACGTCCAGATGTCGCGGCACTTCACCGCGGCCGCGATGAAGGAGCTGGCCCTCGACCGGCAGGAGCTGGAACATGTGCTGTGGGACCGGGTGCTGCACCTGGAGCTGAACCGCAGCGGCAAGGACGTCATCGTCGACAAGACCCCGCCCAATACCCTCATCTGGCCCCGCCTGCACCGATGTTGGCCGAGAGCCCGCTACATAGTGCTGCTGCGCCACCCCGGCGCGGTCATCCAGTCCCTGACCAACCGGCGCGAGAACCCGAACCACGACTCGATCCGCGCCGAGGTCCTGAACTACAGCGAGAAACTGGAAGAGGCACGCCGCCGGCTCGACCCGCATGTGATCACCTACGAGGACCTCACCGCCGACCCGGAGCAGGTCACCCGGGGCGTGTGCGCCTACCTCGGGGTCCCCTGGGAGAGCCGGATGCTCGACTACGGCACCCAGGACCACGGTGTCTTCCGCCCGCAGCTCGGCGACTGGAGCGAGGAGATCAAGTCGGGCCGCATACGCGCGGCCCGCGAGGCGGATCCCGCACTCGCCCTGCCACCGCGGCTCGAAGAGATCGCGAAGGCATGGGGGTACCCGGTCTAGACCCCCGCGCGGGCGGTCCGCGACGGTCGCCGTGCGTCCCGCTACAGGGGCAGGGCCTGCGGTGCGGTCTCCCGCGGCGCCGCGGGAGCGGGCGGCGCGGACCGCAGCGGCCCGGTCTCTTCCGGCCGCCGCTGCGGCAACGGCGCGGGCCACACCGGCCGCGGCCCCGACACCACCGTGTAGTCCGGACCGAGGAACGGCGGCTCGATCTCCCCCTGGTCCTCCCCGAGCGCCAACTGCACCGCCGCCCAAGGGGCGTTCACCCCGCACAGGGACAGCTGGTGCAGGCCGCCCGCGGGCCGCGTGTTGACATCGAGCAGCACCGGCCGGTCACCGTACATCCGGAACTGGATGTTGGAGAGGTAGTGCAGTCCGAAGCCCTCCGCGATCAGCCGGGCCGGCTCCAGCCACTGCTCCTGCACCGTGAACCCGCGGCGGCGGCCCGACTTGGTGCGGCCGACGGCCAGCCGGAGCCGGTTGTCCGGTCCGGTCAGGCAGTCCACCGACACCTCCGGCTGCTCCAGGCGTGGCATCACCAGCCAGTCCACCGGGTGGTCGGCCCGCCGGAGCGCCGCCACGACCAGGTCCAGTTCCACGTAGGGGCTCGGGAACCCGCTCAGATGCACGAGTGACAGCGGGCTCCGGGTGATCACGCGGAAGCCCACGCCGCCCGCGCCGGCGGCGGGCTTGAAGCACGCTTTGTGCCCGCCGGCCTCCAACTCCTCAACGGCCGCGAGGAGTTCGTCCGCCGTGCGCACTCGCCGCCACGGCGGCACCGGCACCCCCACCGAGCGGGCCGCCTCGTAAGCGGTCGCCTTGTCCTCGAAGAGGGCGACCGCCTCCGCGGTCGGCGCCAGCAGTGCCGTACCGGCCGCGGCGAACTCGGCGCGGTGCGCCACGATCGCGGCCTGGTGCAGCCGGGGCACGAACACGTCGATGCCGCGCCGTGCGCACTGGTCCAGCGCGTACTCGACGTAGCCGGCTGGGGACAGACCTTCCGGCTCCAGGTCGGCGGTGTCGGCGGCGGCCAGTACGGGGGAGTCGGGGTCGCCGTGCGTGGCATGGATCTCGACCGCCCGGTCGCTCGGATTTCTCCGCAGCTGATCCATGAAGAACACGTTCTCCGCGTACGTGCGGTTGAGCCAGACGCGTACGCGGGAGAGCATGCAGGCCGCCTTCCGGGGGCTTTGGGGCAGGACTCAGCGGCCCGTGCCCGGGCATGGTGGTGGGAGGGACACCGAACCGCGCTGTGCGACGGATGATCGTGGCGGTGGTGTTGCGGCGATCATACGGGTTTCCGGAGGCCCGCCGTGCAACGCGGGTGTTACGGATTCCCCCTTTCCGGGTGTCGGTTCTTGCCTTCCCCGGAACCGGAACCGGAACCGGAAGCGGACGGCGGCCGGGACGGGGACGGGCGGCGTCCGCGCGGCCCCCCGGGCATCGGATCACCGCCGCCGGGCCGGTGGACGCACCTGGCCCCGCCGGCCGGGGCACCTCGACGCGGTCGCCGCTCAGTCCCTCGGACACCAGGTGTGCAGCAGTTGGAAGAACGCCTCCTCGTTGCCCAGGAGCCCGGCGTCGGCCATCGCCTGCTCCGCCTCGGCCAGCACGGCGGGTGGGACCAGACACGGCCTGTCGCCGTCCGGTGGGCCGTCGAAGGCGGCACGTACCGTATGGAGCAGCCGCAGGTATGCCTGTACGGCGGTGCGCTCGCGGTCGGTCAGTACGGCGGTGGACATGGTCGGCTCCCCGGGTCGGCTCTGCGGTCACGCGTCGGGACGGCGCGTACGCCGCGCGTGGTGGTGGCGCACCTCCAGCTTGCCGTCCGCCACTGACAACGCCGTCCGGCCGCACCTGGTTTCGCCCGCTCGGCCGAGTCCGCGAGGGTGCGGGACCACGGGTCCGGTGAGGTCAGGGGGGCGGTGAGGGGCGACGCCGGGCCCGGCCGCGACGCGGGCGTCCGGCGCGCGGGGCGGTGCCGGTGGGTGCCGGTCCGGTCGGCTCTGCGGGCCCCGGCAGCCCCGGGACGCCCCGACCGGGCCCGCCGGACGGCCTGCCGGACGTCCGGCCGCAGGGGCCGCGCGGCGCGGAACCCCACTGGCCGGGCGCGGCACAGCTCACGACCGGGGGCGGCCAACTGGTCGTCGGGCGTGGTGCGTTCCTCGGCCGCGGTCAGGTCCTGGTCCGTCCTGTCCGACCGCGACCGGGGCCGCCTCGCCGAGCACCGCTCCGTACGACCGTTCCTCCGTACGACGGTCGCGGGTTCTTACGGATGCCCTTGGTCCGCCACCGGCTCACGACTCGGGCCGGTTGACGCTTTCCAGGAGCATGTCCAGCCACTCCGCGACCTTGTCCCGATGCTGGTCGGTGGGCAGTTGCGCGGCGCGCCAGGCGATGCCGCGCACCCCGTGGTCCTGGAGCAGCCGCTCCAGCGGGTCCGCGGCGGCCGTGGCCGCCGCCCGTTCGCGGTCGGCGAGCTTCTGCAGCAGCTCCTGCTCGGTGCGCTGGAGCGCACCCGCGACGGCCTCGGGGTCCTCCGCGGTGAGGAATCCGGCGTGCACCCGGAAGAAGCGTTGCAGGGCGTCGCAGTGCTCCATGGTGGGGCGCCGGTCGCCGTTGATGAGGGCGCCGGCCTGCTGCCGTGACATGCCCGCGCCGTCGGCGATCTCCTGCTGGGTGTACCTGCGTCCGTTGGGCTTGAGCCGGGTGCGGCGCAGCAGGTCCAGGCGTTGCAGGAACCGGGCCTGGACGTCGGGTTCGCCCGCGGCGCGGCCGCTCAGCAGGGCCCCGACGACGGGTTCGGGGACGCCGCAGGCGACGGAGAGCCGCCCGACGTCGAAGACTTCGGGATGCGGCACACCGAGCCGGTCGGCGAGCACGGTGACGCGTGCGACGACGGCCGGCAGCTGGGCGGTCGCCGTGGCGCCCGGATCCTCGTAGCCATCCGTCACGGACAGAACTCCTAGGTCTCTCAGGGGATGCGGTGGCTTGCCACCAGGGGCTGCCGTGAACTTCCCGGAGAGTAGCCCCTGCCTGGAACCCGCATCCAGGTCTCGCCACAACTGTGGCCAATTTCAGCCGCCAACGAGGTTGAAATGCCACGATAGTTGACACGGACGCTGTCTAGCAGCAGGATCACAAAGCCGCGTGAAGGCCGCAGAGGCAAGAGGGGTGACCTCCCGATGGCATATCAGGCAGGTGGGCGGCGGCCGGCGCCGCGGCCGGTCCCCGGGGGCCGCGAGGTCCAGGCGTACCTCCAGGACTACGCCATGCTCCTGGACGCGGTCGCGTTCCCGTCACTCGTCGTCGATCACCGCTGGGACGTGGTGTTGGCGAACGGTGCGTTCGAGACACTTTTCCGCGGTGTCGGATCACATCCCACGGCCATGCCCGGCGACAACTTCCTCCGCTTCGTCCTGTTCCATCCCGACGCCGGCACGGTGCTCGGGGAACACGAGTCGAGCTGGGCCCTGCCGATGCTGGCCCGCTTCAAGGCCGCCCTGGAGCGGTACGCCCACGACCACGGACTGCAGGCGATCCGCCGGGAGATCGCCCAGGACCCGATCATGGAGGCCGCCTTTCGGCACGGACTGCCGCACTGGATCCGCGCGGTCGGCGAGGCCGCCGCCGAGCACGACGGCGCCGTCCGCCCGCTGCTGCATCCGGACCCGCGCTGGGGCGCCACCGACTGCCGCATCGTCGACGACACCCCGAAGACCCTGAGGGAGCTGGGCCACAGCTGCATCACCTTCGTCCTGCGTGACCCCCGCCGCCCCGCGGCCACCGCCCGCCGGCCACGTCGCACCCGAGGTACGGCCGCCCATCTGACCGTCGTACCCACACCGGAGCCCTGACCCGGCACCGCCGGCGTTCAGGTCGCCGACGGCGCCGGGCGGGTCCACCTGGCCGGACGCACCACCCGCCCCAGGGGTAATGCAAGCCTCTTGCGTATCTTGCGCTATTCTTGCGCCCATGACGCGACGACTTGCGGAAGTGGCGAAGAAGGTCGGGGTCAGCGAGGCCACGGTCAGCCGGGTGCTCAACGGCAAGCCCGGAGTCTCCGAAGCCACCCGGCAGGCGGTGCTGTCCGCCCTCGACGTCCTCGGCTACGAACGGCCCACCCAGCTGCGCGGAGAGCGGGCCCGGCTGGTCGGCCTGGTCCTGCCCGAACTGCAGAACCCCATCTTCCCGGCCTTCGCCGAGGTCATCGGGGGTGCGCTGGCCCAGCTCGGGCTCACTCCGGTGCTGTGCACCCAGACCAAGGGCGGTGTCTCCGAGGCGGACTACGTGGAGCTGTTGCTGCAACAGCAGGTCTCCGGCGTCGTCTTCGCCGGCGGTCTGTACGCCCAGGCGGAGGCCCCGCACGACCACTACCGGCAGCTCGCCGACCGCAACATCCCGGTGGTGCTGGTCAATGCGGCCATAGCGGACCTCGGGTTCCCCGCGGTGTCCTGCGACGACGCGGTCGCCGTGGAGCAGGCGTGGCGCCACCTCGCCTCCCTCGGGCACGAACGGATCGGCCTGGTCCTCGGGCCGGGCGACCACATGCCCTCGGCGCGGAAGCTGGCCGCGGCCCGGGCTGTGGCGGGGGAGCTGCCGGACGAGCACGTGGCCCGGGCGATCTTCTCGATCGAGGGCGGACACGCGGCGGGCGCCAAGCTCATCGACCGCGGGGTCACCGGTTTCATCTGTGCCAGCGACCCGCTCGCGCTGGGCGTGGTACGGGCCGCCCGGCGCAAGGGACTCGACGTGCCCACGCAGGTCTCGGTCGTCGGCTACGACGACTCCGCGCTGATGAACTGCACCGAACCGCCGCTCACCACCGTCCGCCAGCCCATCGAGTCGATGGGCAAGGCCGCGGTCGAACTGCTCAACGCGCAGATCGGCGGAACCGCCGTACCCGCCGACGAGCTGCTGTTCGAGCCCGAGTTGGTGGTCCGTGGTTCCACCGCGCAAGCGCCGCGTGGCTGAGATGCAGTAGATCCCATTCCGCTGTCAAATAATTACAGATTCTGCGCGACATCTTGCGAACCTCTGTCCTCGATGCTTGAGTGTGCGGCACCCACAGCTCCTGTCCAGAGGGGTCCACCGATGTCAAGCACCGGGTTCCGCCGTACCTTCGTCGCGATCGGCGTCTGTTCCTCCCTTGCCCTCGTCGCCACGGCCTGCGGGTCGTCCGGCGACGAGTCGGCCGACGGCAAGACTCGCATCACCGTCAACTGCGAGCCGCCCAAGAGCGCCAAGGTCGACCGGAAGTTCTTCGAGGAGGACATCGCCTCCTTCGAGAAGCAGAACCAGGACATCGACGTCGTCGCGCACGACGCCTTCCCCTGCCAGGACCCGAAGACGTTCGACGCCAAGCTCGCCGGCGGGCAGATGGAGGACGTCTTCTACACCTACTTCACCGACGTCAAGCACGTCGTGGACATCAACCAGGCCGCGGACCTCACCCCGTACGTCAAGGAGCTGAAGAGCTACCAGACCATCCAGCAGCAGCTGCGCGACATCTTCACCGTCGACGGGAAGATCTACGGCATCCCGCGCACCGGCTACTCGATGGGCCTGATCTACAATCGCAAACTCTTCGAGAAGGCGGGCCTCGACCCCGACAAGCCGCCGGCCACCTGGGAAGAGGTCCGCGCCGACGCCAAGAAGATCGCCGCGCTCGGCGGCGGAACCGTCGGCTACGCCGACTACAGCGCGCAGAACCAGGGCGGCTGGCACTTCACCGCCGAGATGTACTCACAGGGCGGCGACGTCGTCGGCGAAGACGGCAAGAAGGCATCCGTCGACACCCCCGAGGGCCACGCCGTCCTGCAGAACCTGCACGACATGCGCTGGACCGACAACTCCATGGGCAGCAAGCAACTGCTCATCCTCAACGACGTCCAGCAGATGATGGGCTCCGGCAAGCTCGGCATGTACCTCTCCGCCCCCGACAACATCCCGATCCTGGTCAAGGAGAAGGGCGGCAACTACGACGACCTGGCGATCGCCCCGATGCCCGGCGGCCGGGCCACCCTCGTCGGCGGCGACGGGTACATGTTCAACAAGAAAGACTCGCCCGAGCAGATCCGGGCCGGCCTCAAGTGGCTCGACCACATGTTCCTCACCCCCGGCTCCGGCTTCCTCGGCGACTACGCCCGCGCCAAGAAGAACGACGCCCCGGTCGGCCTGCCGGAGCCGCGCCTGTTCACCGGCGCCGCCGACGCCAAGGACCAGGAGGTCAAGAAGGCCAACGCCAACGTCCCGGTGGAGAACTACCAGGCGTTCCTGGACGGCAACCAGAAGCTCCAGATGAAGATCGAGCCGCCCAACGCCCAGCAGATCTACTCCGTCCTCGACGGCGTCGTCTCCGCCGTCCTCACCAAGAAGGACGCGGACATCGACCAACTGCTCAAGGACGCCTCCGGCAAGATCGACAGCATTCTGTCCCGGGGCTGACGACGATGACGAAGACGGCCGCACGGCGAGACGCCCCCGCGATCGCCGTACGCCACATTCCGGCGCCGCCCCCGGTAGGGGGCCGGGGGCGGCGCCGCCTCCTCGACCAGCTCCACGCCTACGGATTCCTCCTCGGCGGCCTTGTCTGCTTCGCCCTGTTCTCCTGGTACCCGGCGATCCGCGCCGTCGTGATCGCCTTCCAGAAGTACACCCCGGGCGCACCGCCCGAGTGGGTCGGCACCGCCAACTTCACCCGGGTCTGGCACGACCCGGAGTTCGCGGCGGCCTGGCGCAACACGCTCACCTTCACGCTGCTGGCCCTGCTCATCGGCTTCGCGGTCCCCTTCGTGCTCGCCCTGGTCCTCAACGAACTGCGGCACGCCAAGGCGTTCTTCCGGGTCGTGGTCTATCTGCCGGTGATGATCCCGCCGGTGGTCAGCGCCCTGCTGTGGAAGTGGTTCTACGACCCGGGGGCCGGCCTCGCCAACGAGGCGCTGCGCTTTCTGCACCTTCCCACCTCGAACTGGTCCAACGGCGCCGACACCGCCCTGATCTCCCTGGTGATCGTGGCGACCTGGGCGAACATGGGCGGCACCGTCCTGATCTACCTCGCCGCCCTCCAGTCCATCCCCGGCGAGCTGTACGAGGCGGCCGAACTGGACGGCGCGAGCCTCCTCCAGCGCGTGCGGCACGTGACGGTCCCGCAGACCAGGTTCGTCATCCTGATGCTGATGCTCCTCCAGATCATCGCCACCATGCAGGTGTTCACGGAGCCGTTCGTCATCACGGGCGGCGGCCCGGAGAACGCCACCGTCACCGTCCTGTACCTGATCTACAAGTACGCCTTCCTCTACAACGACTTCGGCGGGGCGTGCGCGCTCAGTGTGATGCTCCTGGTGCTGCTCGGCGCCTTCTCCGCCGTCTACCTGCGGCTCACCCGCTCCGAGGGGGACGCATGAGCACCCGGACCCTGGTCTCGCCTGCGGTGCTGGCCCGCCCGCGTGGCAAGGCGGCCTACTGGACCGTGTTCACCGGCGTCGTCCTGCTGTTCGCGCTGGCCTTCCTCTTCCCGGTCTACTGGATGGTGACCGGCGCGATGAAGTCGCCGGACGAGGTGGCGCAGACCCCGCCCACCCTGATCCCGAAGGCATGGCACACCGGCGGCTTCACCGACGCCTGGGATCTCATGCAGTTGCCGCAGCACCTGTGGAACACGGTGGTCCAGGCCGCCGGCGCCTGGGTGTTCCAGCTGGTGTTCTGCACGGCCGCCGCCTACGCGCTGTCCAAGCTGAGACCCGCCTTCGGCAAGGTAGTGCTCGGCGGCATCCTGGCCACCCTGATGGTCCCGGCCCAGGCCATGGTCGTACCGAAGTACCTGACGGTCGCCGATCTGCCGCTGATCCACACGAGCCTGCTCAACGACCCCCTGGCGATCTGGCTGCCGGCCGTCGCCAACGCCTTCAACCTCTACCTCCTCAAGCGGTTCTTCGACCAGCTCCCGCGCGACGTACTGGAGGCCGCCGAGATCGACGGCGCCGGAAAGCTGCGCGTCCTGTGGTCGATCGTGCTGCCCATGTCCCGGCCGGTCCTCGGCGTGGTCTCGATCTTCGCGCTGGTCGCCGTGTGGCAGGACTTCCTGTGGCCGCTGATGGTCTTCTCCGACACCGACAAACAGCCGATCAGCGTGGCCCTGGTCCAGTTGTCGCAGAACATCCAGTTGACCGTGCTGGTCGCCGCCATGGTGATCGCCAGCATCCCGATGGTCGCCCTGTTCCTCGTCTTCCAGCGGCACATCATCGCCGGAATCAGCGCTGGCAGCACCAAGGGCTGACACGGCCTCCCCTCGACAGAAAGGCACGCACAGTGGGACAGCCCACCCATGCCCACAACCGGACCGACTGGTGGCGCTCCGCCGTCATCTACCAGGTCTACGTGCGCAGTTTCGCGGACGGCGACGGGGACGGCACCGGGGACCTCGCAGGAGTCCGCGCCAAGCTCCCCTACCTCGCCGAACTCGGCGTGGACGCACTGTGGTTCACGCCGTGGTACGTGTCGCCGCTGAAGGACGGCGGCTACGACGTCGCCGACTACCGGGCCATCCATCCGGCCTTCGGCACCCTCGCCGAGGCGGAGAAGCTGATCTCCGAGGCCCAGGAACTGGGCATCCGCACCATCGTCGACGTCGTACCGAACCACGTCTCCGACCAGCACCCGTGGTTCACCGCCGCGCTCGCCGCGCCCCCGGGCAGCCCCGAGCGCGAACTCTTCCACTTCCGGCCAGGACGCGGCGAGCACGGCGAACTGCCGCCCAACGACTGGCCGTCCCAGTTCGTCGGCTCCACCCAACCGGTGTGGACCCGGCTGCCGGACGGCGACTGGTACCTGCACCTGTTCACCCCCGAGCAGCCCGACCTCAACTGGGCGCACCCCGCGGTCCGCCAGGAGCACGAGGACATCCTGCGCTTCTGGTTCGAGCGGGGAGTGGCGGGCGTCCGCATCGACTCCGCCGCCCTGCTCGCCAAGGATCCCGCGCTGCCGGACTTCGTCGCGGGCCGGGACCCCAACCCGTTCGTCGACCGCGACGAACTCCACGACATCTACCGCTCCTGGCGGACCGTGGCCGACGACTACGACGGAGTCTTCGTCGGCGAGGTGTGGCTGCCCGACCCCGAGCGCTTCGCCCGCTACCTCCGCCCCGACGAGCTGCACACGGCCTTCAACTTCTCCTTCCTGTCCTGCCCGTGGGAGCCGGCGCGGCTGCGCGACTCGATCGACACGACCCTCGCCGAGCACGCCCCGGTGGGCGCCCCCGCCACCTGGGTGCTGTGCAACCACGACGTGACCCGTACGGCCACCCGCTACGGCCGTACGGACACCGGCTTCGACTTCGCCGCCAAGACCTTCGGCACCCCGGCCGACCTGGCCCTCGGCACCCGGCGCGCGCGGGCCGCCGCGCTGCTGTCGCTGGCCCTGCCGGGCGCGGTCTACGTCTACCAGGGCGAGGAACTCGGCCTGCCCGAGGCCGACATCCCGCTGGACCGCATCGAGGACCCCATGTACTTCCGCTCCGGCGGCACCGACCCGGGCCGCGACGGCTGCCGGGTACCGCTGCCGTGGACGGCCGAGGCACCGTACGCGGGCTTCGGGTCCCGCGAGGAGCCGTGGCTGCCGCAGCCGGCCGGCTGGACACAGTACGCGGCCGACCGGCAGCAGCGGGATCCCGCCTCGATGCTCGCCCTCTACCGCGCGGCGATCCGGCTGCGCCCCGCCTTCGGGGACGCTCCGCTCGGCTGGCTGCCCGCCCCCGACGGAGTGCTCGCCTTCACCCGTGCGCCGGGCACCATCTGCGTGGTGAACCTCGGCGAGGCCCCCGCCGACCTGCCCACGCACAGCGAACTCCTGCTCACCAGCGGCCCCCTGGACGGGACGGGCCGGCTGCCGCAGGACACGGCGGCCTGGCTGCGCGCCTGAGCCGCCGCACCACCCCCGCACCCGGCGGCTCGGCCCTGCGGCCGAGCCGCCACCGCACCTCCGCTATCCCCGCACCCCACGAAGGGATCAGCACATGCACAGCAGCACCCGCAAGGCTGTCCGGCGCATGCCGGCAATCGGCGCCGCCGTCGCCCTGGCCGCCGGCATGCTCGTCACCATCGCGCCGTCCGCGCACGCGGCGGCCGGCGCCACCCTGCCCTTCACCTCCGTCGAGGCCGAGTCGGCGACCACCACCGGCACGAAGATCGGCCCCGACTACACCCAGGGCACCCTCGCCTCCGAGGCGTCCGGACGCCAGGCCGTACGGATCACCTCCGGCCAACGCGTCGAGTTCACCGTGCCGCGCGCGGCCAACGCCGTGAACGTCTCCTACAACGTCCCCGACGGCCAGTCCGGCACGCTCGACGTGTACGTCAACGGGCAGAATCTGGCGAAGACCCTCACGGTCACCTCCAAGTACTCCTACGTCGACACCGGCTGGATCGCGGGCGCCAAGACCCACCACTTCTTCGACAACGCCCGCCTGCTGCTCGGTCAGAACGTGCAGGCCGGTGACAAGATCGCCTTCCAGTCGACCGGCACCCAGGTCACCGTGGACGTCGCCGACTTCGAGCAGGTGGCCGCGGCGGCCGGCCAGCCCGCCGGATCCGTGTCCGTCACGTCCAAGGGCGCCGACCCCAGCGGCAACGGCGACTCCACCCAGGCGTTCCGGGACGCCATCGCCGCCGCCCAGGGCGGTGTGGTGTGGATCCCGCCGGGCGACTACAAACTGACGTCCTCGCTCAGCGGCGTGCAGAACGTGACCCTCCAGGGCGCCGGCAACTGGTACTCCGTCGTCCACACCTCCCGCTTCATCGACCAGTCCAGCTCCGCGGGCAACGTCCACATCAAGGACTTCGCGGTCCTCGGCGAGGTCACCGAACGCGTCGACTCCAGCCCCGACAACTTCGTCAACGGATCGCTCGGACCGAACAGCTCGGTGTCGGGCATGTGGATCCAGCACGTCAAGGTCGGCCTGTGGCTGATGGGCAACAACGACAACCTGGTCGTCGAGAACAACCGCATCCTCGACACCACCGCCGACGGCCTCAACCTCAACGGCAACGCCAAGGGCGTCCGGGTCCGGGGCAACTTCCTGCGCAACCAGGGCGACGACTCCCTGGCCATGTGGTCCCTGTACGCGCCGGACACCGACAGCAGCTTCGAGAACAACACCATCTCGCAGCCCAACCTCGCCAACGGCATCGCCATCTACGGCGGTACGAACATCGCCGTGAAGAACAACCTGATCTCCGACACCAACGCCCTCGGCAGCGGCATCGCGATCTCCAACCAGAAGTTCGCCGACCCCTTCTCCCCCCTGGCCGGCACCATCACCGTCGACGGCAACACCCTCGTGCGCACCGGCGCCCTGAACCCCAACTGGAACCACCCCATGGGCGCGCTGCGCGTCGACGCCTACGACAGCGCCATCAACGCGACCGTCAACATCACCAACACCACCATCACCGACAGCCCCTACAGCGCCTTCGAGTTCGTCTCCGGCAGTGGGCAGGGCTACGCGGTCAGGAACGTCACCGTGGACGGTGCGACGGTGCGCGGCACCGGGACCGTCGTGGTGCAGGCCGAGGTGCAGGGCGCCGCCACCCTCCGCAACGTCACCGCCTCCGCGGTCGGCGTCGCCGGCATCTACAACTGCCCCTACCCGTCCGGCACCTTCACCCTCACGGACGGCGGCGGCAACTCCGGCTGGAACACCACCTGGTCCAACTGCTCGGCCTGGCCGCAGCCCGGCCAGGGCAACCCCGGCCCCGACCCGACCACCAACCTGGCGAAGGGCCGCCCCGCCAGTGCCACCGGCTCCGTGGACGTCTACACGCCGGGCAAGGCGGTCGACGGCGACGCGAACAGCTACTGGGAGTCCACCAACAACGCCTTCCCGCAGTCCCTGACGGTCGACCTCGGCTCCGCCCAGGCGGTGCGCCGCGTGGCCCTGAAGCTGCCGCCGTCCACGGCCTGGGGTGCGCGCACCCAGACCGTCACCGTGCTCGGCAGCACCGACGGCCAGACCTACTCCACCGTGGCCGGCGCGCAGGGCTACCGGTTCGACCCGGCCACCGGGAACACGGCCACCGTCGCCCTGCCGAGCGGCACCAGCCTGCGCTATCTGCGGCTGACCGTCACCGCCAACACCGGCTGGCCCGCAGGCCAGTTCAGCGAGGTGGAGGCGTACCTCACGCCGTGACCCCGGGCGGTGCCCCGCGCTTCCCGGCCCGATCCGCCGCGGATCCACCGGATCCGTGCCTTGGACCCACAGCCGGCGGAGCGCGGGGCGGGCAGGCGCGGCGCCCCGGGCCGCACGGCCGCGGCCCGGGGCCCGCGACCGCCCCTCAGCAGGGCTGCCGCCACACCCCGAGATCCAGCTTCTTGCGCATGGACGACAGCTTCAGCTCACGGGACTCGGCGCAGAACGCGCCGGTCGGCTCCGCGTACTCGACGTGGAAGACCGCTTTGCCGGCCGCGATGAAGGGCCGCAGTTCGCCGCACTCGTCGTACTGCGCGCACTCCTCGTTGACCGCGAAGTCGAACTGCCCGACGAGCCCCGGGATCTGCGGGAGGTCGTTCTTCAGCCCCACCGCCAGCCCGCGTGCGTGCGCGATCTCGGCGATCATGCGGTTGTAGGCGAGCTGGTCGTCCGCGGTCAGCGGGAATCCCGTCTTGTCGGCGTACCCCTCCACCAGGTCGGGCTCCACGGCGTCGAACCCCTTGGCGCGGCACATGTCCATACGGCGTTCCATGACCGGCCGCAGCACGTCCAGGCGCCGGACGTCCAGCCAGCGCTCGCCCGCCCACCCGTTGGCGGCACCGAGCACGGACTTCGGGAAGGCGTCCTTGTCCGGGCGGAAGTCCTCCCAGGCGCCGACGTTGACGTAGCAGATGACCTTCCGGCCGGCGCGGTGCAGCCGGGCCACGTCCGCCGCGGAGTTCTCGAAGCCGTCGATGTCGTAGACGGGGACGTCGACGGACGGGTCGGCCTTGCCGTCGAGCTGCCACTGCCAGGCCAGACCGGGGCGCGGCTGCCAGCGCTGCTTGCCGGCCGGCGCCGATGTGTGTGAGGGCCGGGTGCCCGGGGAGGCCGACCGCGCGGTGCCGGACGGCGTGGGCCGCCCGGTCGCGGCCGGGCCGTCCCCGGCGGGCTCCGCCGGTCCGCCTGCCCGGCCCCCGCCGTCCGGGCCCGAACACGCGGTCAGTGCCAGGGCCGCCACCAGCCCGCACACCCACGCGACACGTCTCATCGCTTCGCCTCCGTCAGTGCGGGCGTCAACTGCGCCCAGGGATTGGGAAGTTCACCGGTCACTGGTCCGGCGACGGCCGCACCCCGGTCACCCGCGGTGCGGACGGCGAGGGGCACCAGCGCCTCGGGCACCCCGTACACGAGATGGCAGAACCGCTCCGGTGGGTGCCGTGCCGTCCACGCGGGTCTGCTGAACGCCGACACATAGGCCGACCAGTGGCCCTCGAAGGTGACGACGAGGTCGGCGAGCCGGGCGTACCCCGGTGCCGGATGGACGCCGGGATTGAGGACCACCGGCGCGGCACCGAGCCTGCGCACCGACCGCACGAGGCGCCGGCAGGCGGGCAGCTCGTCCGGTGCGGCGGTCACCTGGTCGAGGAAGCAGCCGTCGGTGCCGTACCACTCGCGGTACCGGACGACGTCGTCCGTCACCTCGGCCGGGTCGCGGGTGCCGTAGTCGGTGTCGACATAGCCGAGCAGCCGGGCACCGGCCGTCCGCAGCGCCCCGGCCGCCGCGGCGAACGCGGGGTCGGGTCTCGGGCCGGGGCCGCCCGCCGGATTGAGCACCACCGCATAGGTGCCGGCGGCCGCTCCGATCAGGCGGTGCCAGGCACCGGGGTCCTCGGCCGGGTGGACGTACAGCGGAACGAGCAGGTTCACGGGATCCGGTCGCCTTCCCGCGGCGCCGCGGCCGTCCACAGCGCGGCGAGGGAGTCGTCGAGAGCGTACGACGGCCGCCAGCCGAGCGCCTCCGCGGCGGCCGCGATGTCGGAACACTGCCAGGAGACCCGCGCCGACCGGGCGGAACCGTCTCCGTGTTCCTCGATCCGCCCCCGGAACCCGGCGACGCGGGCCAGCGTCCGCACCAGGTCCCGCACCGCAACGGCCCGTCCGCCGCCGATGTTCAGGACGGCCGGCAGCGGCCCCGGGGCCGACACCGCGAGCGCCGCCGCCCGTGCCACGTCACGCGCGTCGACGAAGTCGCGGTACGCCGACAGGTCGCCGAGCCGGAGCACCGCCCCGGGGTCCTGCCCGGCCTCCCGCAGCAGACCGGCGACCCGGCCGGGCAGCCCGGCCGCCGGGGCGCCGGCCCCCACCGGGTTGCCCACCCGCAGCACCACCGCGTCGAGCCCCGACGTGGTGACCGCGACCGTGCCGGCGAGCTTGGTGGCGCCGTACACGGACGACGGACGCGTGGGTGCCGCCTCGGTCGCCGGGAGGTCCGGGATGCCCGGACCGTACTCGGCGGCCGAACCGAGATGCACCAGCCGGGCCGTCGGCGCGGCCTTGCGCAGCGCCGCGCAGAGCACCGCGGGGCCACGGGAGTTGACCTCGGCGAGGGTCACCGCGTCACCGCCGGTCGCGCCCGCGCAGTTGACCACCGCGTCGGGCGCGGCGTCGGCCAGGATCCGGGCCAGTTCGTCCGCGCGGGCGGTGGCGAGGTCGATGCCGGACTCCGCGGCGGGGGAGCGGCCGCCGCCGAGCACCCGCACGCCCGCGAGGGCGCGCAGGTGACCGGCGACATGGCCGCCCAGATAGCCGGTGAAGCCCAGGACGAGAATGCGCATCGGGTGGTCAGGCTCCCTTGAGCAGCAGCGACTTGCGGGTGGTGAACTCCGCGTTGGCCCGGTCGTAGTCGTCCGGGCGGCCGATGTCCAGCCAGTATCCGTCGAACTCGTAGGCGTGCGGCGGGTTCTGCGCCCTGAGCAGGTCGATGACCAGCTCGTCGAAGCCCAGCGGCAGCCCGGGGGTGTAGCCGTCGAGCGTCGTCCGGGAGAGCCCGTACACGCCCATGGAGACGCGGTAGTCCATGCTCGGCTTCTCGGTGAAGGCGACGACGCGCCGGTCGTCGGTGGTCAGCACTCCGAAGTCGATGTGCACCTTGCGGGCGTACGTGGCGATGGTCAGCGGCGCCCCGGAGCCGCGGTGCGTGCGCAGCACCTCCCCGAAGTCGAGGTCGGTGAGGACGTCGCCGTTCATGACGAGGAACGTCTCGGGCAGCCGCTCGCGCATGGTGAGCAGCGGACCCATGGTGCCGAGGGGGCTGTCCTCGGTGGCGTAGTCGACGGTCATGCCCCACTGTCTGCCGTCGCCCACATAGGCGCGGATGATCTCGCCCAGATGGCCGATGGCTATGGTGCAGCTGGTGAAACCCGCCGTCGCGAGCTGGCGCAGCACGATCTCCAGAATGGCGTGCTGGTCGCCGATGGGCACGAGCGGCTTGGGCAGCGCGGTGGTGTAGGGCCGCAGCCGGACGCCCTTGCCTCCCGCCAGGATCACTGCGTGCATGGGACTCCTCCTTGGTGTCCGTGGTGTCCTTCGAGTCCTTCGTGGACGTGCGGCGGGTCAGATGTTGTAGATGCCGGTCTTGTAGCGGGCGAGGTTGGCCGGGTCGCGGAAGAACTCCACGGTGTGCGCGAGGCCCTCCTCCAGGGAGTGCGCGGGCCGCCAGCCGGTCGCCGCGGTGAGCCGGCTCGCGTCGCAGACCAGCCGCATCACCTCGGAGGCCGCGGGCCGGATGCGCGCGCTGTCCTCGCGGACGTCGAGGCCGGTGTCCATCACCTTGCCGATCAGCGTGACGAGGTCGCCGACCGAGATCTCCCCGCCGGTACCCGCGTTGAAGGTGCGGCCCACGACCTGCCCGGCGGGCGCGCCGCCAACCGCGAGGAACGCCTGCGCGGTGTCCTTGACGTAGCTGAAGTCCCGGGTGGGGCGCAGGTCCCCGAGGGTGATGGTGCGTTCGCCCGCGGCCACCTGGCCGATGACGGTGGGTATGACGGCCCGCATCGACTGGCGCGGGCCGAAGGTGTTGAAGGGCCGCAGCGTCACCACGGGCGTGCCGAAGCTCGCGTAGTAGCTGTCGGCCAGCCGGTCGCCGCCCGCCTTCGAAGCGGCGTACGGGGACTGGGTGTTGATCGGGTGGTCCTCGGTGATCGGCACCGTCTGCGCGGTCCCGTAGGTCTCGCTGGTGGAGGTGTGCACCAGCCGGGGCGTACCCAGGGCACGTACCGCCTCCAGCACGTTGAGGGTGCCGGTGACATTGGTGTCCACGTAGCTGTGCGGGGCGCGGTAGGAGTACGGGATCGCGATGAGCGCGGCCAAGTGGTACGCGCAGTCGGCGCCTTCGAGGAGACCCCGGACGGAGCCGGGGTCCCGTACGTCACCGAGGACGATCTCCACCTGGTCGAGGACGTCCTGGGGCAACGTCTCCAGCCAGCCGTAGGAGGAGAAGGAGTTGTACTGCGCCATGGCCCTCACCCGGTGCCCGGAGGCGACCAGCGCCTGAGTCAGGTGCGAGCCGATGAAGCCCTCGGCCCCGGTGACGGCGGCGAGCGGTGCGGTGGTCAACTGGTGCTTCCTTCCGGTCATTTGTGCATCCTTGTGGGGGGTTGGGTGGTGCGTCGTCCGGTCCGGGCGCGGCTCTCTCGCCGCCCGCGGGCCGGACGGTCAGGCGTGCGGGGCGGGCCGTCCCAGCAGGCGCAGTGCGCCCGCCGTGAGACACAGGGCGGCGACGCCGCAACACAGCGACAGGGCGTCGGCGCCCGGCGGCGGCCCGAGGCGGGTGAGCGCGGCGGCTGCCGCGGCGGCCGTGAGGCACACCCCGGCCGGCAGCCAGGCCACGCCGAACGCCTGGAGCAGCAGGGCCGTCCACAGGGCCGCCGCGAGCAGCAGCAGCGGGGCCGGGGCCGAGCCGGTGAGCAGCGCCGCCGGGAGGAGGGGCAGCAGATAGGCGCTCAGGCACAGGGCGAGGACGCCCGCCGACCGGAGCCGGAAGGCGGCCGGGGTGCCGGTCCGCCGCAGCGCCGCCACGGACAGTCCGCGGTACCGGTACAGCAGCCACTCGGCCGGCCCCATGCTGACGGTCAGCACGATCACCGCGTACGGCTGCTCCCGGCCGGTGAGCAGCACCAGCGTCCCGGCGGCCAGACCGAACAGGCCGTAGGGCAGCGAACTCAGCAACGCGGGCCGGGCGGCTCCCGCGACCCGGGGGCCGGCCAGGGCGGCGCGCAGGGTCCAGCCCGCCGCGGCCACGGTGCCCAGCAGCGCCAGCAGCGGCAGCCCGGCCCGCAGCAGGGGGCCCGGCTCCCACCACGGGAGCACCGCGGCACCCGCGATCACCGGCGTCAGCGCGGCCAGCAGCAGCCGTTCCCCGCCCAGCACCAGCAGTACACCGGCCGCCGCGAGATACACCGACTGCGCCCCGGCGGCCGGCACGGCGGAACCGGAACCGGCGACGGGCCACGCCGTCGCCGTCGCCACCAGGGCACCCACCGGAGCCCCCTTGAGCAGGGTGCGGCCCGCCTCCCGGCGCCCCGTGCTCATCCGCAGGAAGGCCCGGTGGCCGAGCGCCTGGCCCCAAGCCCAGGAGACGAGCCCGGCCACGACCAGGACCAGGACGGTCCGTTCGGCGTGCCACAGCGGCGCGACGAGCAGATAGGCGAGCCCCGGCAGGGCGAACAGGGCGCCGCGCAGGGCGCACCGCACGTGGTCCGGGCGCCACGGGTCGGCCGGCGGCGGGGGTTCCGGGAAGGTGCGCGGCACCCGCTCGTACAGGGCGGCGGCGAGGGAGAAGATGTCCGGGTGGCCGTACCGCTCCTTGATCACCTCGGCGGTCAGCCCCTCCGACTCCAGGAGCGCGGCGACCTCGTAGGGGTGGACCGCCGGGCCGATGCCGTCGGCCAGTTCGGCGGCGAGCGCGTCGACCGCGGCGTGGTCCGCGCCCCAGCGCGGCCGGCGCAGGGCCGGCGTGCGGTCGTGGCGGACCCGTCTGCGGGACAGGGGGGTCTCGGACAGCCGCAGCGACAGGGTGTCCTGCTCCCCGCCGTCCGGTTCGAGGGCCATCGGTCCGCTCATCCGGCCAGGCTCCCTGTCCTCGCGGCCGCCGGACGGTCCGCCGGGGCGGGCGTCGGACGGGCGTCCGGCGTCCACATCCGGCCGAGCGCCGACAGCTCCAGATAGATGGAGCGGAAGGTGTCGACGGTCTGGCGCAGGGTGAACTGCTCGACCACCCGGAGCCGGGCCGCCTCGCCCATCCGGCGCCGGCGCTCCGGATCGGCCAGCAGGTCCAGCGCGGCGGCGGCCATCCGCGCCGGGTCGCGCGGCGGCACGACCAGGCCGGTGTCCCCGACGGCCTCGCGCACTCCGCCGACGTCCGTGGAGACGGTCGCCCGCCCGCACGACATGGCCTCGATCAGGGTGAACGGGAAGCCCTCGCTAATGCTGGAGAGCATCACGACGTTCCCGGCGGCGTAGGCGTCCTTGATGTCGTCGACCCGGCCCTCGAAGCTGACCGCGTCGCCGTGCCCCAGCTCCGCTGCCAGCGCCCGGCACCGCTCCCGGTAGCTCTCCCCGCCCCGCGGCGTCCCGCCGAACAGGCGCAGCGCGGCGTCCGGGAGCCGGCCGCGGACCAGGGCGAACGCGCGGATGAGGGTCTCCAGGTCCTTGATCGGGTCGACCCGCCCGGCCCAGCTGAGGGTGGGCCGCTCCGGCTCCGGACCGGCCGGCGGGAAGGCGGCCGGGTCGACGCCGTTGTACACGGTGCGGATCGACTCGGGCGCGGCGCCGCCCTGTTCCTCCCACAGCCGGTTGTACCGGTTGCCCGGGGTGATCAGCGCCGCACGGCGGTAGGTCTCCTCGGCGAGCAGCCGGAAGAACCCGAGGACGACGGCCTTCACGGGCCAGCGGTAGCGGGCGGTGCGGTAGCCGAGGTAGCGCTCGCGCAGATAGACGCCGTGCTCGGTCAGCAGCAGCGGCACGCCGTGCTGTTCGAGCGCGGTGAGGCCCGGCAGCACCGCGACGCCGCCGCTGACCGCGTGGGCGACCCCGGTCCGGGGCGGCGCTGTGGCCAGGGGTCGCAGGGCGTGCTCCAGCAGGGCGGTGGCGGTGATCGCGTCGTGCAGGGTGGGGCGGGCCTCCCGCACGGCCAGGCCGGGGCGGTTCCACACCGCGGTGAGGACCCCGATCGCGAGGTCGCCGCGGAGGAAGGGACTGAGCGTGCCGTTCGTCGCGGCCCGTGCCATCGCGTAGAGGGCGGCGGCGAAGCCGTCCTCGGCACCGGGGTCGAGCAGAGCCGTCAGGAACTGCTCGTAGGCGGTGGTGAGCTGGTTGCGCGCGCGGCCCCGGGGCGGGCGGCCCTCGGGCGCGGGACCCCACATGGGGACGGAGACCACGCGCGTGACCTGGCGCGGGACGTCCCACACGACGGGTTCACGTCCGGTGCCGGTGACGGCGAGGACCTCGAAGTCGAGATCGGGCATGCCGGTGACGAGCTGGTCGCACCAGACGCTCACCCCGCCGTGACTGTGCGGGTAGGTACCTTCGGTGAGCAGGGTGACACGCGTCGAGCCGGAGCGGCGCGCGCCGTGCTGAACGTGCATGGATGGCTCCACGGCCGAGGTGGGTGACGGTCGTAGCGGGCCCGGCCGCGCAGGGTGCGGCCGGGCCCGTGGTGCGGGCCGGACTCAGTCCTCAGGGACGTACGGCACCTGCTCGGCCGCACCGGCCGGCACCGTGGTCGGGGGAGCGGTGGAGGCGGTCGCGGAGTCCGCCGGGTGGGCGGTCGCGGCCGGGGCGGCGGCGGAGGAGGGAAGGGACAGCGCGAACGGCTGTCCCGCCGCGGTGGTCCAGCCGGAGACCTCGCCCGCGTACGCGGAGCCGAACGCGCTGCCGCCCCGCGTGGCGCCGGTCGGCAGGGTCGCGGGCACGGCCACGCCGTCGGGGGCCTGGACGGTGACCGTGTCGCCGATGCGGTACGCGGTCACCTGGCCGGCGTCGAGCGCCGCGTCCCAGGTCGCGCGCCGCTGCATCTCGGTGCCGAGGTCCTTCATCCGCAGGTTCACCACGGGGGTGTTGTCGGCGAACAGCGCGTGGTAGCTGTCGAGGACGCCGTCGAGGACGGGGTAGGCGATACGGTCCTCGGTCAGGTTCGACTGGTGGATGAAGTGCGGCCTGGGGTCGTTGGAGAGCACGTGCCCGAGGGCGGTCCTGGTCTCCAGCGGGACGATGTGGTCGGCGTAGCCGGTGGCGGTGTCCAGCGGCGCGGTCAGGCAGGTGGAGGTCGCCGGGTTGTCCTCGCAGATGCCGCTGCCGCCCTGGGCGCGGCTGGTGTAGATCCAGTTGTACTCGTCGACCTGCTCGGTGGCGCGGCCCGCGTTGTAGAAGACGTTCATCGGGTAGCGGGAGACGGTGGTCGCGGGGCCGACCTGACGTTGCACGGGGTCACGGGAGTTGTCGGAAGCGAGCCACTTCACGCCGTTGTCCGTCAGCGCGGGCGCCAGGTTGGGGTTGTCCACCGGCTGCTGCGGCAGGATCCGCAGGCCCGAGTGCTCGCCGGTCACCAACTCCTCGTTGTCCAGCGGAAGTCCGACCGACTCGCCCCAGGCGCGGTTGTTCGCTATCTCGTCGGAGATCTCCGTCCGGCTGACCCACTGGGTGCTGCCGCCGGCGCTGGTGGCGCACTTCCACGGCACCACGCTGACGTCCTGGACGCACCCGAGGAACGGGTGCGTGTAGGTGTGGTTGACCCAGCGGAAGCTGTCGCGGTTCGCGACGAACGCGTCGGCGAGGGCGTCGACGCCGCCGTTGTCCTCGCGCTGGTTCACACTGCCGGAGCCGTTGAACACCATGTCCAGGGTGAAGCCCTGCCGCCGCTGCCAGTCGACGGCGTGCTGGACGTCGGCCGCGGTCATCCGGATCGGGTTCTCCGTGCCCTGCCCCGGCGGGCAGTCGATGTCGCCCGGCGTGCAGTTGAGGTTGCTGTCCCAGCGGTCGTCGGCCGCGAACACGTCGTCCACGTGCACCGCGAAGTAGTTGCGGGAGGCGCCGAGGTGCACCCCGCCGGTCATCCACTCCACGATGCCGCGCGCCAGCAGCCGGAACTGCTGCTGGTACTGGTTGTACACGAACGTGACGACCAGTTCGCGCCGTCCGTCGTGCCGGTACTCGCCGACCAGCGACCCCCTCGTCGACCTGCCCGGGATCGCCGCGTCGACGTACGTGGTGAAGTCCGCGCCCGCCGCCGGCTGCGCCAGATAGGCGTAACTCTCGCCCACGGTGGGGGAGTTGTCCTCGAACGGCACGGCGCCGTCCAGGTACCCGAACGGCCCGGCCGCGCCGGCGGCGGTCACCTGTGCGGTGGCACCGTCCACACTGCCGGAGTAGCCGGGTACGTTCAGACCCACCTGGGTACGCGCGTAGGTGTAGGCGTCGACCTGTGGGATCGCATACGTCTGCTCGTACGCGGCGAGCGCCGCCATCTCGCTGGAACCGGTGGCGAACGGGTTGTCGTTGGGCAGGACGACGGCCTGGAACCTGGCCCGCGGACGGCCGTCCACCGTGTCCGCCAGGAATCCCGCGTCGATCACGGGTCTCGCGGGGTCGTGGAGGTCGATCTCGGTGTACGGCGTTCCGGCGTTGTCGAGTTCGGCCGCGATGGCGTCGGTGGACGGTCCCCCGTCGCTCACGACGAGGACCCGCAGGTCGACGCGGGGTGTGTCCGCGTCGGCGCGGGCCGTGGTGGCCGGCAGGGCGAATAAGGCGATGAGGGCGCTTGCGGTCAGCGCCGTGGTGCGTATATTCCGCTTCATGCGGTGGTGTCCCCTCCCCGGGCAGGGGTGATCCTGGCTCACGCCCGGAGCGGACGCACCCCCCGCGCGCGACGCCGCGCCCCCCTCAGACGCCAGTCGTCACGCGTTCGTCGCATCATATGGTGATGGTCGTGTGTAGCTTTTGTGGTCATGTTGCGAAACGTGACGGAAAAGTGAGGAGTCCAACAGGGTCCCCGGCTCCGGCGACGGCCATGTGGACGGCCGCGACCGGGCGGGGTCCATGGCCACTCGAAGGCTCCGTGCGCAGGTCGGGGGTCGATCGCCGGTCGGACCGCGAGGTGCCCGCCGGTTTCGGAACCGGCGTTTCCGGGCGGCGTACGTCTTTTCGTGCTCGTCCGGATTTGGCTCACCCCGCGCCCCGGAAGGCGAGAGCGGCCGGCCCGCGGGGGGCCGGCCGCAGGGAGACGGACCGTCAGGCGCAGAGCACCCGGGTCTCGGGTGTGTAGGTCGGGCCACCGCTGAGGTTCGTGCTGTCGCTGAACTCGATGTAGGAGTACGAGTAGAAGCCGATGTTGCCGTTGCAGCCGGAGTCGGCCGCGACCTCCAGGGTCAGGGTGACGGTACGGCTCTGGCCGGGCGGGATGGTGGCGCCGTAGTTGGTACCGAGGTTGGCGGGCCCGGTGCCGGAACACGGGACGGCGCCGTCGGCGGTGGCCAGACTGCAACCGGTGAAGCTGTACTTGAGGTCGGGGCGCTGGGTCGTCAGCCACGTCGGGTCGATCGTCTGGTACACGAACCAGATGTCGTAGGTGTGGTTGTTGGTGAGGGTCATCGACAGGTTCACCTTGCCGCCGGGCGTCGTGGTGGCGGCGTCGGTGGCGAAGGTGAGGTCCGCCTGCGCGGCCGGGGCGGCGCTCGCGCTGGGGGTCAGGCCGAACAGGGCGAGGGCGAGGGCGAGGACGGCGGTGAGGCCGAGGCGCCTCAGCAGTGTGGATCGCATGGCCCGGGAGGCTAGGCAGACGGCGCCCGCCGCGTCTGCCCCGTCGGGCACCCCGAGACCGCCGGTCGGCTGAAAGTGCACGTATTGTGAAGATGGTGTGAGCGAGTCACCACATGGCGTCCCGGTCGGAATCCCCGCACGACAACGCGGGTGCGCGGGGGCCCGCCGGTCGGCCGTGCCGTGCCGCGCGACGCGGTGGGGCGGCCGGACGCGATTGGCGAATGCCCGCCGTCGCCCCGCCGGACGACGCGCGTCCCGCACACTCCGCGTACGGACATCTTTCACGCGGATGCCACCGGGCCCTTCCCTGATGTTTGGTGCGCTTGGAACACTCGCTGGGCGCATATGTCGTCACGTTCCGGCCATCCGTACCTCAGGATGAAAGGCTGTCTCCCCATGCCCGAAGTCAATCGGCGCCGCTTCCTCCAACTCGCGGGCGCCACCACGGCCTTCACCGCGCTGTCCAGCAGCATCGAGCGTGCCGCCGCGCTGCCCGCGAACCACCGGACGGGCTCGGTCGAGGACGTGGAGCACATCGTCGTCCTCATGCAGGAGAACCGATCCTTCGACCACTACTTCGGCACGCTCAAGGGCGTCCGCGGTTTCGGCGACCCGCGCCCGGCGGCACGACCTGACGGCAAGCCGGTCTGGTACCAGTCGGACGGCAAGAAGGACCTCCTGCCCTTCCACCCCGACGCCGACGACCTGGGACTCGCCTTCATCCAGGACCTGCCGCACGGCTGGAACGACACGCATGCCGCCTTCGACGGCGGCAAGTACGACAAGTGGGTCCCCGCCAAGGGCGCCACGACCATGGCGTACCTGACCCGGGACGACATCCCCTTCCACTACGCGCTCGCGGACGCCTTCACCATCTGCGACGCCTACCACTGCTCGTTCATGGGCTCCACCGACCCGAACCGCTACTACCTGTGGACGGGGCACACGGGCAACGACGGCCAGGGCGGCGGCCCCGTCCTCGGCAACGACGAGGCGGGCTACTCCTGGACGACGTACCCCGAGCGGCTGGAGCAGGCGGGCGTCTCCTGGAAGATCTACCAGGACGTCGGCAACGGCCTCGACGCCAATGGCTCCTGGGGCTGGATATCCGATGCCTACCGCGGCAACTACGGCGACAACTCGCTCCTCTACTTCAAGCAGTACCAGAACGCGAAGCCCGGTGACCCGCTGTACGACAAGGCCCGCACCGGCACCGACGCCCGCACCGGCGAGGGCTTCTTCGACCAGCTGAAGGCCGACGTCAAGGGCGGCAAGCTGCCGCAGATCTCCTGGATCGTCGCCCCCGAGGCGTTCACCGAGCACCCCAACTGGCCCGCGAACTACGGCGCCTGGTACATCTCCCAGGTCCTCGACGCGCTCACCTCGAACCCCGAGGTGTGGTCGAAGACCGCCCTGTTCGTCACCTACGACGAGAACGACGGCTTCTTCGACCACCTGGTCCCGCCGTTCCCGCCGTCCTCGGCCGCGCAGGGCAAGTCGACGGTCGACGCGAGCCTCGACCTGCTCAAGGGCAGGAGCGGCTACGCCGACGGCGCCTACGGGCTGGGTCAGCGGGTGCCGATGCTGGTCGTCTCCCCGTGGAGCAAGGGCGGCTTCGTCTGCTCCGAGACGCTCGACCACACCTCGATCATCCGGTTCATGGAGCGCCGCTTCGGGGTGCACGAGCCGAACATCTCGCCGTGGCGGCGCGCGGTCTGCGGCGACCTGACCGCGGCGTTCGACTTCACCCACCAGGACACCAAGCCGGTCGCGCTCCCCGCCACCGACGGCTACCAGCCGCCCGACAAGAACCGGCACCCCGACTACGTGCCGACCCCGCCCGCCAACCCCGTCCTGCCCCGGCAGGAGCGCGGCGTGCGGCCCGCCCGCCCGCTCGCCTACGTCCCGCTGGTGGACGGTTCGGCCGACCCGGCGGCCGGTACGTTCACGCTCACCTTCGCCTCCGGGGCGAAGGCCGGCGCCGCCTTTCTCGTCACCTCGGGCAGCCGCACCGACGGGCCCTGGACCTACACCGCCGAGGCGGGCAAGTCCGTCGCCGACACCTGGAACTCGGCGTACTCGAACGGCTCGTACGACCTGACCGTGCACGGCCCGAACGGCTTCCTGCGCGTCTTCAAGGGCCCCGGCCGGACGGCCGGACCGGAGGTCACCGCCCGGCACACCGGCGAGAACGTCCAGCTCACCTTCACCAACAAGGGCTCCGGCACGGTACGGCTGAAGGTCGTCGACGGGTACGGCGGCAAGCCGGTGACGGTGCCGGTGCGCGCCGGGGCCACCGTCCGGCACACCGTGGACCTCGACAAGAGCCGGCGCTGGTACGACCTGACCGTGACGTCCGAGGCCGACCCCGGCTTCGTGCGCGGGTTCGCCGGACACGTCGAGAACGGGCGTGCCGGGGTCAGCGACCCGGCGATCGCCACGGTCTGAGCCCCGCCCCGGCCCGACTCTTCGCCCGGCGGCCCGCCGGGCCCGGCGGGCGGTCGTACGGCACGACGACAACGGCGGCCGGTGGGCGCGGAGGGGTTCCGCGCCCACCGGCCGTCGCGCGTGCCGCCCCGGCCGTCCCGGGACCTCGGCGGCCCCGGACCCCGGAGGATCCGGGCCCGGTCAGAGCGAAGTGAGGTGTCCCGGATCCGGCCGCCGGGGCGGTGCCGGCGCCGTTGCCGCGGGCGGGGTGCGCGACTTCACGGAGGGCGTCGGTGCGGTGGGCGCCGTGCGTGTCTCCGGGGCCGGCGGCCGTGTGATGGGCGCCGTACGCGGCTCCGGGTCAGGCGCTGCCGCGGCGAACGTGGTGCCTGGCTCCAGGACGGGCAGCGTGGACACCGGGCCGACGCCGGCCGGCCGGGGAACGGGGCGCGGAACCCGGGCGAGCAGCACCACGCCCCAGGAAGCGGCAGCCGCCCCGGCGAGCGCCAGCAGCACGCCCCCGGCGCCGCCCTGGAGACCCTGCCCGAGCAGGGCGAGACCGAGCACCGCGGCCGCCACCGGGTTGGCCAGGGTCACCAGGGCGAGCGGGGCGCCCAAGCCGTCCCGGTAGGCGGTCTGGGAGAGCAGCAGCCCGCCGGTGGCGAACACCGCGACCAGCAGCGCGACCACGATCACCGTCGGGCTCAGCACCGGCCCGGTGCGGTCCGTCGCGGCCACCGTCACCGTCTGGGTGAGCGCCGAGGCCACGCCCGAGGCGAAGCCGGACGCCGTGGCGTGCCGCAGCCCCGGCCGGGCGCCGGGCCGGGCCAGCACGCCGATCAGGGCGGCCGTCGTCCCGGCCACCGCCAGCGCCTCGGTCAGGGTCAGCACCCGCTCCGGTGCCGGACCGGACGCGGTGACCAGCAGCGCCGCGAGACCGAGCAGCGTCAGGGCGGTGCCCCGCCACTCGACCGGGCTGACCCGCCGCCCCGCGAACCGGGCGCCCATCGGCACCGCGGCGACCAGGGTGAGCGCGCCGAGCGGCTGGACGACGGTCAGCGGTCCGTACTTGAGCGCCACGACGTGCAGCACCGCGCCCCCGCCGTTCAGCCCGACGGACGTCCACCACGCGCCCTTGCCCAGCAGCCGCAGCAGGCCGGTGCCGGAGGTGCGGGCGGCCAGGCGCTCCTGCGCCACCGCGGCGGCCGCGTAGGCGACGGCCGAGACCAGGGAGAGGGCGACGGCGATCAGGGCGGGGCTCATCGGCCCGCCCCCACCAGGACGTGCTGCTTCGGCGTGTAGCGCCGCGTGCCCCGGCTCGCCGGGCCGGCCCTGTGGTGCGGCCGGTGGATCAGCGCGAGGGCGAGGCCGAGCATGGCCGTGGCGACGATCGCGTCGAGCCAGTAGTGGTTCGCCGTTCCGACGATCACGAGCAGGGTGGCCGCCGGGTGCAGCAGCCACAGCCAGCGCCGGCGCGAGCGCGTCGCCGCGATCAGACCGATCGCCACCATCAGGGCCCAGGCGAAGTGCAGCGACGGCATCGCCGCGAACTGGTTGGAGAGGTGGTCGCTGGACGGCGGCCCGTACACCGACGGCCCGTACACCCGGGCGGTGTCCTCCATGCCGGTGGCGGTCAGCATCCGCGGCGGGGCGAGCGGGAACGTGAACGGCAGCACCAGGGCGGCCGCGGTGACCGCGGCGAGGACCCGGCGGGCCCAGCGGTAGTGGGCGGGGCGCCGCAGGTACAGCCAGACCAGGAAGCCCAGCGTGGCCGGGAAGTGGACCGTCGCGTAATAGGTGTTCGCCAGATGGACGAGCACGTCACCGTGCAGCAGTGCGGACTGCACGGTGGCCTCGTCGGGAAGGTGCAGCGCCCGCTCCAGGTCCCACACCCGACGGGCGTTGTGGAGGGCCTCGCTGGTGTGGCCCGCCGCCAGTTGGCGGCCGACCTTGTAGACGAGGAAGAGTCCTGCGACGAGCAGGAACTCACGGAGGAGCGGGGGCCGGGCTATGGAGTCCGACTCCTTTTCCGCAGGCTCGGTTCGGGCGTTCATCCCCCGGCCCTTTCACTGACGGTCGTGCGTGTGGTGGTGCTGAGCCCCGGACCGCTTACCGGAACTCATCGATACGACTTCGTACCGATACGCCAGTGTACCGATACGACCGGGTTCCGGTACACTGGCGTATCGATTGATGTGCGACACACTGAGAACAGGGACTCGCTTCGCGCACGCAGCCCGGGCGGGCCGCCACGAGTGAGGGGAAGAGCGCATGACGTCGCAGGCCGCGGACGGACCGGAGACGGTCGCCGCCTCGCGCCGCTCCAAGATCACGCCCGAGCGTGAGCGGGAGTTCTTCGACGCTGTGCTCGAACAGATCCGCGAGTGCGGTTACGAGTCCGTCACCATGGAGGGCGTCGCCGCGAGCACGCGGTGCAGCAAGTCCACGCTCTACCGGCAGTGGAGGACCAAACCCCAGTTCGTGGCCGCGGCGCTGCGCGCCAGCAGCCAGGCGCGCTTCAGTGGCATCGACACCGGATCGCTCGCCGGTGATCTGCGCGAGGCCGCACGCGCCGTGGGCGACTGGTCCGGCAAGGACACCCGGCTGCTGCACGCGCTCGGCCATGCGATCATGACCGACCACGAGCTGAAGGGCGTGCTGCGCGAGGCGCTCGTCGACCCCGAGATCGCCGTGCTCCAGAAGATCCTGCGGCGCGGGATCGAGCGCGGCGAGGTGCGCGCGGACAATCCGGCGCTGGACTACGTGCCCGCCATGATGTTCGGCGTCCTGCGCATCCGGCCCATGCTGACCGGCCAGTACGCCGACTCCGACTATCTCGTCGGGTTCGTCGAGGCCGCGGTGCTGCCCGCGCTGGGCCTGACCTGAGACTCAGGCCACCGCCCACGGGATGACGGGACGGTGGCCTGTTAGCGCCGCACCGTGGGGACGGGGGCGGCGCACCCCGGCCGGGTGGGGCGCCTCTTGAGCGAAGAGGCGCCCCACCCGGCCGATCGTGCACGCGGGTGCTCCGTCCGGTGGTCCGGCCGCGGCCGGATCAGACGTTCTGCCCGTCGCCGCCGCCCGACGACACCTTGATGCCCTGGGTGATCTCGTCGATGACCGTGACCTTCTGGCCGACGTCGACGCCGAAGCGGACCACCACCATCTGCTGGGCGTTGGCGGGCGAGGGGAAGGCGAGCGATTCGACGTAGCCGTCGGATCCCTTGCTGGTGACGGCCTTCCAGCGGACCAGGTAGCCCTGCTGCCCGGCCACGGTGACCGCCTTCGAGGCCAGCACCTCGTGCGAGGTGATGCTGCCGTACGTCTTGCCTCCGTACGACTCCTCGGCGTTGGCCTGGATGTCCGCCTTGGCGACCTCTTCGGCCGTGCTCCCCTTGGTGCCGAGGGCCACCGCGGGCGCCGAGTAGGCACCGCCGTCGGTGCACTTCTGCGAGGTGTCGCCGGGGCAGTTGTAGGAGTGGTCGGAGGTCAGCTGCGCGCCGGCGCTGAACGCCTGCCCGGTCCAGCCGTCCGGCACGGGCATGCTGATGCCGTTGAGCGCGTCCGACACCGTGCCGCCGCCCTTGACCTCGGGGGCCCCGGACTGGTCCGGCGCCGGCGACTGTTCGCCGGAGCCACCCGAACCGCCACCCGGCCCGCCGAAGGGACCGCCCTGGCCGCCCTGCCCGCCGTTCTGCCCCTCGGAGCCGCCCTGGCCGCCCTGCCCGCCCTGGAACCCGGGCCCCCGCTGGGAGCCGGCCTGGTCGCCGCCGCCGGAACCGCTGTCGGACAGCGCGTAGACACCGACCCCGATGCACGCGAGCACCGCCGCCGCCACGCCGACCGCGATCCCGGTGCGCAGTCCACGCCGGGGAGCGGCCGGCGGCTGGGCGGGATACGGCGGATACGGACCGTAGGGCCCGCCGGGCTGCGGGGATCCGTACGCCTCGCCGGGCTGCGGGGATCCGTTGGGCTCGCCCGGCTGCTGGGGCGGGTAGGGCCCGGCGGGCTGCGTCTGCGTCGGGGGACCCCATGCGGCCGAACCGGCGGGGCGGGTCTGGTCCGTCCATGCCTTGCCGTCCCACCAGCGCTCGGTGGGCGGACCCTCATGCGTCTGCCCGGGATCGGGGTACCACCCGGGAGGAGTCACCTGCGTCATGCCCCTACCGTATGAGGCATCTGTGAAAGGGGGATGAGAGGGGACCGGTCAGGTTCGGCACGAAGCCCGGGAACACATCACGAGCCGTCCGTGCCGGGGCGCCCGATCCGGGCGGGGCCCGGGCGGACACGCCGCCCGCCGACCCGCAGGGCGCGACCGCCACGACGGCGCCGCAGACAGCCGCAGACGAACGACGGCACCTCGCGGCACGTCCGGCGGAGCGCTCCTCAGCGCTCGATCACGAGCCGCCCGGGACCGCCGCCCGTCACCGGCGGTGGCAGCCGCAGGCCGTCCCTGCCCGGGGTCACCGAACCGAGGACGCTGGCATGCCGGGCGCCCGTGCTCGACGGGGCGGTGCCCGGCAGGCCGTGCGCGGTGAGGAATCCCAGCACGGCGAACGCGTACGCCTCCTTCGCGTCCGCCGGCAGCCCGAGGTCGTCGGAGCGGCGCAGCGCCACGCCCGGCAGCCGGTCCGCGAGCATCCTCATCAGCACCGGATTGCGGGTGCCCCCGCCCGACGCGAGCACCTCCGTCGCGCCGACCGCGCGGACCGCGTCCGCGACCGTACGGGCGGTCAGCACGGTGAGCGTCGCGATCACGTCCTCGGCCGGCGGCTTCCCCGTCCCGGCCAGCGCCGCACGCAGATAGCCGGGATGGAAGAGTTCCTTGCCGGTCGTCTTCGGTGCGGGCAGCCGGTAGTACGGTTCGGCCAGCAGCCTTTCCAGCAGCGCCTCGTGGACCTGTCCGCGTGCGGCGAGCCGTCCGTCGGTGTCGTGCTCCAGCTGGCCACCGGAGAATTCCCGGGCGGCGGCGTCGATCAGCGCACAGCCGGGACCGGTGTCGAAGGCCGTGCCGTCGGGGGCCGTGAGGTTGGCGATCCCGCCGAGGTTGAGCGCGACCGGCGTACCCGGGCGGCCCCGCAGCCACAGCAGATCCACCAGGCTCACCAGCGGCGCCCCCTGCCCGCCCGCGGCGATGTCCCGCGGCCGGAAGTCGGCCACCACGGGCAGGCCGGTCGCCTCCGCGATCCAGGCGGGCTGTCCGAGCTGCAGGGTCCCGTGCACCGTTTTGCCGGTCACCCAGTGATAGACGGTCTGCCCGTGCGAGGCGACCAACTCAGCCCGCCCGGCGCACAGTTCACGGTCCGCCCGCACGGCCGCCGCCGCGAACGCCTGCCCGATCAGGGTGTCGAGCCGGCACACGTCGGCCAGCGGCACCACGCCGGGAGGCAGCGCCGCCGCGAGCGCCGCGCGCAGCTGTGCGTCGTACGCCTCGCTGACCATCCCGAGCGGCCGCAGCACCAGCGCGTCCCCGACGAGCCGCAGCTCGGCCGCCGCCGCGTCGATGGCGTCGTACGACGTTCCGGACATCAGCCCGATCACCCGCATCGGGCCGGACTCCCCGGACGGATCCCCGTTCACCCCGCCTCCCGTTCCGCCGCCCTGCCCACCCTCGGCGCGGCCGCCAGGGCGAGCACGCTCACCGCGCAGGTCGCGGCGGCGTAGTACGCGGGCACGTCCGCGTTCCCGGTGCGCTCGACCGCCTTGGTGATGACGAGGCCCGCGCAGCCGGAGAAGACGGCGTTGGACAGGGCGTACGCGAGGCCCAGACCGGTGTGGCGGACGGCGGTCGGGAACATCTCCGCCAGCATCGCCGGAGCCGGTCCCGCCATCAGCCCCACCACGGCACCCGCGCAGAACACCGCGGCGCCCTGCCGCACACCTGACGCGCCGGTGTCCTGGAGCAGGTGGAGCAGCGGCAGCGCGAGGACCACGACCAGCAGCGCGCCGGCCAGCATCACCGGCCGCCGTCCGATCCGGTCGCTGAGCAGTCCGGCCGGGAGGATCGTCACCGCGAACCCGAGATTGGCGAGGACCGTGGCGATCAGCGCCTGCTGGAAGCTCGCGTCGAGGGTGCTCTGCAGATACGACGGCAGGACGACGAGGAAGGTGTAGCCGGCCGCCGACCAGCCCATGATCCGTCCCGCGCCCAGCGCGATCGCCCGGGCCACCTCGCGTCCGGCCGGACGCACGGCCGTGGCCGCCGACTCCCGCTCCCGCCGGAAGGACGGCGTCTCGTCCAGCCGCAACCGCAGCCACAACGCCGGCAGTCCGAGCGGCGCCGCCAGCAGGAACGGCAACCGCCAGCCCCACGACTGCACCTGGGCCTCCGTCAGCACGGTGGCCGTGACCGCGGCGACGCCGGCCCCGCCCAGCAGCCCCAGCGCCACCGTGAAGGACTGCCACGCCCCGTACAGCCCCCGGCGTCCGGGCGGAGCGAACTCCGTCATCAGCGCCACCGCGCCACCGAACTCCCCGCCCGCCGAAAGACCCTGGACCACCCTCAGGAACGTCAGCAGCCACGGCGCCGCGGCGCCGACCGACGCGTACGTGGGCAGCAGCCCGATCAGCGCCGTCGCGCCCGTCATCAGCGAGACGACCAGGACCAGCACCGGCCGTCGGCCGATCCGGTCGCCGAGCCGCCCGAACACGGCCGCCCCGACGGGCCGGAAGAAGAACGCCAGAGCGAAGGACGCGTACGTCTGCACCAGGGCCTCGGCCTCGCTGCCGCCCTCCGGCGTGAAGAACCGCGCGGCGATGACGGTGGCGAAATAGCCGTAGACACCGAACTCGTACCACTCGATGAAGTTGCCCACCGAGCCCGCGTACACGGCCCGCACACCCGGCCGGTCGGAGCCCGTCTCGCGCTCGCGGAAAGACTGCTTCACTCCTGGGCTGTTGACCGCGCGGGCGCCGCGCAAACCTCGGTCGCGGCCCGGGACGTCGTCCCGCTGTCCCGGTTCACCCGACCCGGCAACAGCTGCCCGGACCAGCCACCATGGGGCCCGCCCGACGGCTACGCTCGGGGTCCGTACGTCGTTCGGGCGACTTGGGGAGGTTACGGGATGACGGAGGTACGGCCCGGCGGGGCCGCCTCGGCTTCCCTGTGGGAGCGCGACGCGGAGATCGCCGCCGTCACGCAGGCGCTCGACGCCCTGTGCACCGACCGGTCCTCCGCGGGCAACCTGCTGGTGTTCCTCGGCGAGGCGGGGCTCGGCAAGACCGCTCTGCTGGCCGAGACCCGGCGCATCGCCGAACGGCGCGGCTGCACGGTGTGGTCCACCCGCGGCGGCGAGACACTGCGCTCCGTCCCGTTCAACGTGGTGCGGCAGTTGCTGCAGCCCGCGCTGGTCTCGCTGATGCCCGAGGAAGCCCGCGAATACCTCGGCGACTGGTACGACATCGCGGGCCCCGCCCTCGGTATAGCGGACCCGGGGGACGGACACGCCGACCCGCAGCACGTGTGCGACGGACTCGTCGCCGCGGTCAGCAGGCTCGCCGAGCGGGAGTGGCCGCTGGTGCTGCTGATCGACGACGCCCACTGGGCCGATCAGGAGACCCTGCGCTGGCTGGCCGCCTTCGCGCAGCGCCTGCCCGACCTCTCCGTGCTGGTCGTGGTGGCCCGCAGGCCCGGCGAGGTGAGCGGCGAGAGCGCCCGCCATCTCGACGCGGTCGCCGCCGCGGCGGGCTGTCCCATGAACAGCCTCAGCGCCCTGACGCCGCAGGCCACGGCCGGGCTGACCCGCGCCACCCTCGGCGCGCACGCGGACGCCCCGTTCTGCCGCGAGGTCTGGGCGGTCACCGGCGGCAACCCCTACGAGACGGTCGAACTCCTCGCCAAGGTCCAGGACAGCGAACTCGACCCGGTCGAGGCGCACGCCGGTGAACTGCGCCCGCTCAACCGTGCCGCCCGCGGCGGGGGACTCGTCGCGCGGCTGGAGGCCCTCGGCATTGACGCCACCCGGTTCGCCTGGGCCGCCGCCGTCCTCGGCGACGGCATCACCGTGGACCTCGTCGCCCAGCTCGCCACCATGAGCGTCGAGAAGGCCGAGCGCTGCGCCGACCTGCTGCGCAACGCCCGCATCCTCACCCAGCCGGACCCGTCACATGCCTGCCCGGACGCCGGCGACCTGGAGTTCGTCCACCCGCTGATCGCCTCCGCCGTGTACAACTCCATCCCCGAGGCGCTGTGCACCGCCATGCACGGTATCGCCGCCCAGGTCGTCACGGACTCCGGGCGCGGTGTCGCCGCGGCCTCCCGGCACCTCCTCCGGGTGCATCCGGACGACGACGAGGAACTCGTCGAGCAGCTGCGTGAGGCCGCCCGCGAACATCTCGCCGTCGGCGCGCCCGACGCGGCCCGCCGCTGTCTGGAGCGCGCCCTGCTGGAGCCGCCGCTGCCCGAGGTCCACGCGCGCGTGCTCTACGAACTGGGCTGCGCCACCCTGCTGACGGCGCCCGCCACCACCATCGACCATCTGCAGAGCGCCCTCGGCATGCCCGGACTCGACGGCGCCACCCGGGTCGACGCCGTCTTCCGGCTGTCCCAGGCGCTGATCCACAACGACCAGTTGGAAGAGGCCGTGCGCACCGTCGAGGCCGAGGCGGCACGGCTCCCACCCGGACCCGCACGGCTGCGGCTGCAGGCCGTCCGCTTCATGTGGGAGGGCATCCACGGCGAGACCGTCTCAGCGGGCCGCTCCCAGCGCCTCGCCGACCTCGCACGGACCTGCACCGGCCGTGACAACTCCGAACGGGCCCTGCTGATCCTGCGCGGATTCGACGCGATGACGCACGGCGAGGGCGCCGAGGAGGTCGTCGAGCTGTGCGACCGCGCCCTGGTCAACGGGCGGCTCGCGCCGGGCCTCGGCTGGACGGACACCGAGTGGGGCATGGAACTGCTGATGATGCTGGGCAGTTCGTTCGCCTACGCCGACCGTCTCGACCGTGCCGAGAGCCTGTTCGCCGAGGCACTGCGCGCCTACACGACCGCGCGCTGGAGCGGCGGCCACCTCTCCCTGGCGAACGCCTTCCTCGGTCTCGCCTACCGCAGGCAGGGCCGGCTGAAGGACGCGGAGACCATCCTGCGCGACTCGCTGCGGCTGGCCGAGCGGGTCGGCCGCGGGCTGCCCCTGTACTGGTCGGCGACGTGCGGACTCGTCGACACCCTGCTGGCGCGCGGCCGGGTCGAGGAGGCGTGGGTGGTTGCCGAGCAGTACGGTTTCGCACCGCCGTATCCGTCGACCATCGTGCTGCCCGACCCCCGCTCCGTCCGCGGGCGGCTGCTGCTCGCCGTGGGCCGCACCGAGGAGGGCGTCAACGAACTGGAGGCCGCCGAGAAGACCGCCGCGTCCCGCGGCGGCCACAATCCGGTGCTCGCGCCCTGGGCCGTCGATCTGGCCAGGGCGCTCGCCGCGACGGATCCGGTCCGGGCCGCCCAACTGGCCGGTGACGCCCGCAGGCAGGCCGAGCGGTTCGGCACCGACACGGCGATCGGCGAGGCCCTGCGCTGTGCGGCGGCCCTGGAGACCGGGCAGCGCGCGGTGCACCTCGCCGCCCAGGCCGTGGCATACCTGGAGGCGTCGCCCTGCCAGTACGAGCACGCGGTGGCCCGCGTCGAGTACGGCATCGCGGCCCGCTCGGCCGCCGAACTCGACCGGGGCCTGACGCTGGCCCGTTCGTGCGGCGCGGACGGACTGGTGACACGGGCCGAAGAGGCCCTGCGGACGGCGAGCGGGCCGAACTGACCGGACCGGCCGCCGCCGACCGGTCGGCTCACACCATGACCACGCGCTCGGCGACCGCCACGACCCGACCCCGTACCTAGGACTCGTACACACCCCGGCGCGCCCCCGTCAGGGGCGTGGCGAACTGCGCGCCCGGCCCCGACGGCGCCGCAGCGATCCGACGACCCATGCGGCCGGTTGTCGGCTGGGGGCGGGCTGTTATCTCCGGCGAGGGAAACGCCCCTGTCAGGGGCGCGGGGAACTGCGCGACAAGCCCCGACGGCGCCGCAGTCACCCGACCCTGCCCCGCCGCCCCGCTGCCCCGCCGCTTCCCCGCCTCCCGCGGAGCGCACGTCACTCGCCACCAGCAGCCCCCGGCACCCCCGTCCCCTCCTCCGCGAGCACCCGCTGCGCGACAGCGAACGCCGAGTTGGCCGCCGGCACACCGCAGTACACCGCCGTCTGCAACAGCACCGCGCCGATCTCCTCGGGCGTGAGCCCATTGCGCCGGGCCGCCCGCACATGCATCGCGAGTTCGTCGTAGTGACCGTGCGCGACCAGCGCGGTCAGCGTGATCATGCTGCGCTCGCGGCGCGAGAGCGTCGGATCGGTCCAGATCTCGCCCCAGGCGTAGCGGGAGATGAAGTCCTGGAAGCGGGCCGTGAACGGGGTCTGCCGGGCCTGCGCCCGGTCGACGTGCGCGTCGCCCAGCACCTCCCGGCGCACCGCCATGCCCGGCAGGGCGCCGCCTTCCCCCGCACCCAGGTGCGCGCGCAGCGCCGTCAGCACGGCCCGCGGACACTGGGCGGGCGCCAGATGCGAGGCCCCGGGGATCTCGACGAGCGCGGCGCCGGGCACCGCGTCCGCGATCTCCCGGAGATGGGCGGGCGGGGTGGCGGGGTCCTCCCGGCCCGCGACCAGCAGCGTCCGTACGGGAATCTCGGCGAGCCGGTCGCGCAGGTCGAACGCGGCCAGCGCGTCGCAGCAGGCGGCGTAGGCACCGGGGTCGGCCTCCCGGTGGTCCCGGACGAGCCGCGGCACGGTGAATCCGGGCGTGAACCAGCGGGAGCCGGCGGTCTCCACCAGCCACTGAAGCCCCTCCCGGCGCACCCGCGCGGCCCGCTCCCGCCAGGGACCGGCGCCGTCGAAGTGGGCGGAGGAACAGATCACGGCCAGCGACTCCAGCCGCTCGGGGTGGTGCACGGCGAGGTGCAGTCCCACCGCGCCGCCGAGCGACACACCCGCGTAGGCGAACCGTTCGACGCCGAGGGAGTCGGCGAGCGCGAGCACCAGAGCGGCCAGGTCGCCCACGGTGGCCCCCGGCCCGATCAGGTCGGCCGCCGAACCGCCGTGTCCCGGCAGGTCCCAGCGGATCACCCGGTGGGTGATCGACAGCTCGGGGGCGATCTCGTCCCACAGGGCGTACGAGGTGCCGAGCGAGGGTCCGAGCAGCAGCGGCGGTGCCGAGGCGGGGCCTTCGGCACGGTGATTGAGGAGGTTCCCGGTCAACGTCGCTCCAGGGCACGGTCGGTGAGGGCTCCGGCGGAGCCGGTGTAACGGGCGGGATCGGTGAGGTCGTCGAGGTCGACGCCCCGCAGTCCGGGTTCCTCGGCGAGGAGCGCGCGAAGGCCACGCCCCTCGGCATGGGCGCGGCGGGCGAGATCGGTCAGCAGTTCCTTGGCACGGGCGCGGCCGAGCACCGGCGCCAGCTCGGCCGACAGCCGCTCCGAGACGATCAGCCCCCCGGTCAGGTCCAGGTTGCGGCGCATCGCGTCCGGGTGCACCCGTAGCCCTTCCGCCAGTTCCGCCGCGTCGCGGGCCGCGCCGCCCACCAGCCGGAGCAGGTCGCGCAGCGGCTCCCACTCGGCGTGCCAGGCACCGGCGGGCCGCTCGTCCTCGGCGACGAGTGACCCGTACAGCGTCGCGGCGAGCAGCGGGGCGCGCCGGGCCGCCGCGGCGAGCAGCGTGGACCGCACCGGGTTCGCCTTGTGCGGCATGGCCGACGACCCGCCGCCGCTGCCCTCGCCGACCTCGCCGATCTCGGTACGGGAGAGGGTGAGCACGTCCGCGGCGAGCTTGCCGAGCGCGCCCGCGGTGAAGGCCAGGCAACCGGCCAGGTCGGCCACCGGGGTGCGCAGGGTGTGCCAGGGCAGCGGCGGTTCGGCGAGCCCGAGTTCCCGGGCGTACGCGGCCGGCAGGGCGAGCGCGTCGGGCGCGCCGTACGCGCCGAAGGCGGCCAGGGTCCCGGCGGCGCCGCCGAGTTGTGCGGGCAGCGAGGCGCGGACCAGGGCGCAGCGGTCCCGGGCGTCGAGCACCAGCGAGCGCCAGCCCGCCGCCTTCAGACCGAACGTGGTCGGCACGGCGTGCTGGGTCAGCGTGCGCCCCGGCATCGGTGTGTCGCGGTACCCGGCGGCCAGCCGCGCCAGCGCCCGCTCCGTCCGAGCGAGGTCGGCCAGCACCGGATCCAGGGTGCGCACGGCGACCAGCATCGTCGCCGTGTCCATGATGTCCTGGCTGGTGGCGCCCCGGTGGACGTACGGCCCGTACTGCGCGCCGGCCGCCGCGGTCAGGTCGGCGACCAGTGGGATCACCGGGTTCCCGCCGCCCCGGGCACGGCCGGCCGGCGAGCGGACGTCGAAGCGGGCCCTCCCGGCCGCCTCGGTCACCGCCCGCGCGGCCTCGGCCGGGGCGAGCCCCAGCGCGGCCTGGGCCCGGGTCAGCGCGGCCTCCGCGTCGAGCAGTGCCCGCAGATACGCGGTGTCGCTCGTCGCCGCCGCGGCGGGGGAGCCGGCCCACCCGGGGGCGAGCAGGCCGAAGTCGCCGTCGGCCGGCGGCGACGTGTGCCCGGAGGGTTCGTGCGTCACCGGTACTCCAGGAAGACCGTCTCGCCCTCGCCCTGGAGGCGGATGTCGAACCGGTACGTGCCGCGCCCCTCGTCGGCGGCGATCAGGGTGCCGCGCCGTGCCGGGTCGATCCGGGCGAGCAGCGGGTCCGCGGCGAGCGCGGCATCGTCCCCGGGCAGATAGATCCGGGTGAACAGGTGCACCAGCAGCCCGCGTGCGAAGACGCACACGCTCAGGTAGGGGGCGTTCCGCCCGCGGGCGCCGGGCCGCAGCGTGCGGGCGTACCAGTGCCCGCCCGCGTCGGTCTGGATCCGCCCCCACCCGGTGAACTCCACGCCGTTGCGGCCCAGGTGGCCGCCGGTCGACGCGTCGCGCCGGATCGAACCGTCGACCTGCGGCACCCGGCCGTCCGGGTCCGCGCCCCACAGCTCCACGAGCGCATCCGGCAGCGGGCCGCCCGCGCCGTCGTACACGTGCCCCTGGAGGGTGATCGTGTCCGGGTGGCCCACCGGCGCGATGTCGTTGCCCCCGGCGAAGGGCAGCGCGTAGCCGTAGAACGGGCCGACCGTGTGCGAGGGGGTGGGCAGCACGCTTTCGGGGCGGTCCGTGTCGATCTTGGTCATGGGGTCAGCGTCCTTCTTCGATCCAGGTGGCGTGCGGGCCGTCGAGCACGATGTCCCAGTGGTAGCCCAGGGAGAACTCCGGTACCGACAGGCTGTGGTCGTACGTCGCGATCAGCCGTTGCCGGGCCGCGTCGTCGGTCACGGACTGCAGGATCGGGTCGTAGGGGAACAGCGGGTCGTTCGGGAAGTACATCTGCGTCACCAGCCGCTGGGTGAACGCCGTGCCGAACATCGAGAAGTGGATGTGCGCCGGGCGCCACGCGTTGACGTGGTTGCGCCAGGGGTAGGGCCCCGGCTGGACGGTGGTGAACCGGTAGTGGCCCCCGGCGTCGGTGAGGGTGCGGCCGACGCCGGTGAAGTTGGGGTCGAGCGGGGCATCGTGCTGCTCGCGCTGGTGGGCGTAGCGGCCCGCCGAGTTGGCCTGCCATATCTCGATGAGCTGACCGCGCACCGGACGGCCGTCACGGTCGAGGAGGCGGCCGGAGACGGTGATGCGCTCCCCGACCGGCTCGCCGGTGTGCTGCCGGGTGAGGTTGTTGTCGGTCTCGGTGATGTCGCGCTCCCCGAAGGCGGGGGAGCGCAGCTCCACCAGTTCCGGGTCCTGCCGTACCTCGACGGGGACGAGTGTCTGCACGGGGTGGCGCAGGGTGGAGGAGCGGTAGGGAGCGTAGTCGCGGCGCGGGTGGTGCTCCGCGGGGGCGCCCTCGGCGATCCCCTTCTGGTACTCGGCGTGCTTCGCCGCGATCTCCTGATCGATGTCCTGCTGAGTGAGAGTCATTGGTCGCTTCCTGGCAATGCGGACGGTCTCGTCGAACTGAGGGCGGTGTCGCGCCCCTCAGGGGCGCGGGCGGGGAACTGCGTGACCGGCCACCGACGGCCCGCAGCTGTCATCCGGCACGAGCGGCGCGGCGCTACCGTTCGAGCACAAGGGCGAGACCCTGGCCCACACCGATGCAGAGGGTGGCCACGCCGGTGCCGGAGCCGCGCTGGGCGAGCTGGTGGGCGACGGTGCCGGCGAGCCGGGCGCCGGAGGCGCCGAGCGGATGGCCGAGCGCGATGGCTCCGCCCCGCGGGTTGAGGATCGCCGGGTCGAACTCGGGCCATTCGGCGAGACAGCCGAGGACCTGGGCGGCGAACGCCTCGTTCAGCTCCAGCACCGACAGGTCGGCGAATCCGCGGCCGGCCCTGGCGAGCGCGCGCTGCACGGCCTCGACCGGGGCGAGCCCGAAATACTGTGGGTCGAGCGCGGAGACGCCGGTTGCCGAGACGCGGGCCAGCGGCTCGCGGCCGGTGGCCTTCAGGCCCTCCTCGTCGGTCAGCAGCAGGGCCGCGGCGCCGTCGTTCAACGGTGAGGCGTTGCCCGCGGTCACCGTCCCCGCCTCGGTGCGGAAGGACGGCTTGAGCTTGGCCATCGCGGTGCCGGAGGCGTCCGGGCGTACGCATTCGTCGGTGGCGACGACGACCGGGTCGCCCTTGGGCCGCGGGACGGTCACGGGCGCGAGTTCGGCGTCGAACAGGCCCGCCTCCTGGGCCGCTGCCGCCTTGCGGTGGCTGCCCAGCGCGAACTCGTCCTGCTGGGTGCGGCTGATGCCGTGCTTGTCCGCGATGAGTTCGGCGGACTCGCCGAGCGGGACGGTCCACTCGGGGTTCATCCGCGGGTTGACCATGCGCCAGCCCAGGGTGGTCGAGTACAGCTCCGTGTGCGCCGCCGGGAACGGCCGGTCGTTCTTGGGCAGGACGTAGGGGGCACGGGTCATGGACTCGACCCCGCCCGCCAGCGCGATGTGCGCGTCGCCGCAGGCGATGGCGCGGGCCGCCTGGATCACGGCCTCCAGGCCGGAGGCGCACAGCCGGTTGACGGTCACGCCCGGCACGGAGGTCGGCAGCCCGGCCAGCAGCGCGGCCATGCGGCCGACGTTGCGGTTCTCCTCACCGGCCCCGTTGGCGTTGCCGAAGTAGACGTCCTCGATCAGGGCGGGGTCCAGCCGCGGCGACCGGGCCAGGAGTTCACGCACCGCGTGGGCGGCCAGGTCGTCCGGGCGCACCTGCGCGAGAGAGCCGTTGTAGCGGCCGAACGGGGTGCGTACGGCATCGACGACATACACGTCCGTCATGGCCGGGCCTCCTCGGGGATGTGCACCTCGGCACCGGTCCTGGCGGTGATCTCCGCGGCGGCGACGCCGGGTGCGGTCTCGACGAGCACCAGGCCGCCGGCGGTGACGTCGAGGACGCCGAGGTCGGTGATGATCCGGTTCACGCACGCCTTGCCGGTCAGCGGCAGGGTGCACTCCGGCAGGATCTTCGGGGCGCCGTCCTTCGTGGTGTGGGTCATCACCACGATGACCCTGCGGGCCCCGTGCACCAGGTCCATCGCCCCGCCGATGCCGGTGATCAGCTTGCCCGGCACCGACCAGTTCGCCAGATCACCCCGCTGCGAGACCTGCATCGCGCCCAGCACCGCCACGTCGATGTGTCCGCCGCGGATCATGGAGAACGACAGCGCCGAGTCGAAGAAGGACGCGCCCGGCAGCACCGTCACGGTCTCCTTGCCGGCGTTGATCAGATCCGGGTCGACCTCGTCCTCGGCCGGATAGGGGCCGGTGCCCAGGATGCCGTTCTCCGACTCCAGCACCACCTCCACCCCCGGCGGCAGATGGTTCGGGATCAGCGTCGGCAGGCCGATCCCGAGGTTGACGTACTGCCCGTCCGTGAGTTCCCGGGCCGCCCGGGCGGCCATCTCCTCGCGATTCCACGCCATCAGGACCTCACCGTCCGCTGCTCGATCTGCTTGTCCGCCGCCTGAGCGGGCGTCAGCGCCACCACCCGCTGCACGAAGATGCCGGGCACGTGCACCGCGTCCGGGTCGATCCCGCCCGGCTCCACCAGTTCCTCCACCTCGGCCACCGTCACCCGGCCCGCCATCGCCGCCAGCGGGTTGAAGTTGCGGCTCGACTTGTTGAACACCAGGTTCCCGTGCCGGTCGCCGCGTGCCGCCCGCACCAGCGCGAAGTCCGTGCGGATACCCCGCTCCAGCACGTACTCCACGCCGTCGAAGTCCCGCACCTCCTTGGCCGGCGAGGCCACCGCGACACCGCCGGAGCCGTCGTAGCGCCACGGCAGCCCGCCCTCGGCTACCTGCGTGCCCACCCCGGCCGGCGTGTAGAACGCGGGAATCCCGGCGCCGCCCGCCCGCAGCCGCTCCGCCAGCGTGCCCTGCGGTATCAGCTCGACCTCCAGCTCCCCGGCCAGGTACTGCCGCGCGAACTCCTTGTTCGCCCCGATGTAGGAACCGGTCACCCGGGCGATCCGTCCGGCCGCCAGCAGCACCGCGAGCCCGGACTCCATCGCCCCGCAGTTGTTCGACACCACCGCCAGACCGGACACACCGCGCTCGTGCAGCGCCTCGATCAGCACGTTCGGCACACCGCTCAGTCCGAAGCCGCCCACCACCAGCGACGCGCCGTCCGGCACGTCCGCCACCGCCTCCAGGGCGGTGGCGACCACTTTGTCCATCCGTGAAGCCTCATCTCTTCCGAACGCCCCGGCGGCGGAGAACCGCGAATTAATCAGGGCACTGACTATTTAGTGAGGTGCTCATCACGCTGCCACCGAGCAGCTTGACCGTCAAGACCTGGGATGATGTGAATCGCCTCGGCAGACACCCGGCTGGATGCCAGGTATCGTTCAGTACACCGACTAATTCGATCAGGGGAGCGCTCATGGCCGCGGTGGACCTCACCAGCCATCCCGGGCACCTGGCCCGGCGGCTCCAGCAGGCGCACTACCTGCTGTGGAACACGATGGTCTCGGAGGAGATCACCTCGCCGCAGTTCGCGGTCCTGAACGCGCTCGTCGCCGAGCCCGGCCTGGACCAGCGCACCGTGGGGGAGCGGGTGGGCCTCGACCGGTCCACCGTCGCCGAGGTGATCAGCCGGCTCGGCCGCCGGGGCCTGCTGGACAAGGTGCGCGACCCGCAGGACGGCCGGCGCTTCCTGCTCCGGCTCACGGACGACGGCCTGCGCACCCACCGCAAGCTGACCGTGCGCACCGCCCGGATGAACCAGGTCTTCCTGGCCCCGCTGTCCACGGCGGAACAGGACCTGTTCTTCGACCTGATCCGCCGCGTCGCGGACGCGGCCGAGGGACTGCGGCACCCCGCGGAACCCCTCGTCGGCCGGCCCTGAACTCAGCCGGCGGCCCGTGCGTACACCACCCATACCTGCCCCTCGGCGAAGTTCAGCGGCGCCCCGTCCGCCGTGGTGAACTCGGTGCCGCCGTTTGCGGCCCGCCGGGCCCAGAAGCCGTCGTACGCCCGGCCGCCGCGCAGCACCTCCGCCGTCCCCGAGCCCACCGTCTCGGTGTAGGGCGTGTTGCTCCCGAGCACATCGCGGTAGGCGGACGCGCGCACCTTCACGTACTGCACGACGACCGTGGCGGGAGCCACTCGCTCCCCGTCGGCCGTCCGGGTGGGCGTGCCGTCCATGGCGACCAGCCAGCGCTTCCGGTCCGGGGACCAGGCGAAGGTGAACCGGGCCGACGGGTAGCGCACGGTGCGGGCGGACTCGGCCCGGCCGCCGGAGGGCGCCGTGCCGTAGTGGAAACCGGTGGTCAGGGCCGCGGCGCCGGGCGGTGCGGACAGCAGCAGGCGCGGGCGCACATAGAGGTTGTGCGGCGCCGTCCGGCCGGCGCCGCGGTAGTACGCCCCGGACGCGTCGTCGGGCGCCGCCGGCCGCAGTGGTGCCCGGCCGATCAGCGGCAGCAGCCTGCGCTGCGCCCCGGAGAAGGCGAGCACCGGCCGGTCGAACTGGCGCAGCAGCTCCAGATCGGACTCACGGGCACTGCGCACCGGCCCCACCACCTCGGGCAGCTCGGACGCGTAGACCGCCAGCAGCCGGCTCAGCCCGCCCTCGACCGGTTCCGCGTACACCACGTCCGCCGCGTCCAGGCCGGCCTGCGGGCGGGCCGCGCCCACGTTGTCGATCTTCACCGCGAGCACCGGGCCGGTTGCGGAGCGGGTCGCGTCGGGCGGGGAGACGGGTCCGGCGTCGGGTGTGGCGCTCGGCGGTGGCGCCGGGCGGTGCTCCGCGCCGCGGCCGTCGTCCACCGGGCGGTGCCCTGTCGTACAGCCCGCAAGGAGGGCCGCCGTGATGGTGGCGGCCAGCACGCCCGCCGTCGTCGCGCGCCCACCGCGCGCCCGCTGCCCCATGCCCACCGTCGCCATCCCGTCCAAGCCGTCGATCGTCCGTTCATCGGTTCATCGACGGCCCTACCCGACGGCTGCCGGTTCCGCGCGCCGACTGGGCCGTTCGGCCCAGCCACCGGCCGTACGGTTCAGCCCTGGGCGTCAGTCCCGCGGCCCGAGGATCTCCGCGAGGTCGTAGCCGACCGGCTCCTCCAACTGGGCGTAGGTGCAGCTCTCGGGGGTGCGGTCCGGGCGCCAGCGGCGGAAGCGGGCCGTGTGCCGGAAACGGGCCCCGTGCTCCATGTGGTCGTACGCCACCTCCGCCACCCGCTCCGGCCGCAGCGGCACCCAGGACAGGTCCTTCTTGCCCGACCAGCGGCTCGGCGCCCCGGGCAGCCGGGCCGACTCGTGCGCGGACTCCTCGGACCACGCCGCCCACGGATGTCCGGACACGTCCGCGAGCCGCAGCGGCTCCAACTCCTCGACCAGCTCCGCGCGCCGCTTCATCGGGAACGCGGCGGACACCCCGATGTGCTGGAGCGTGCCGCGGTCGTCGTAGAGCCCCAGCAGCAGGGAGCCGACCACCGGGCCGCTCTTGTGGAAGCGGTAGCCGGCCACCACCACGTCCGCCGTGCGCTCGTGCTTGATCTTGAACATCGCCCGCTCGTCCTGCCGGTAGCGCCCGGCCGGGGGCTTGGCGACGACACCGTCCAGACCCGCTCCCTCGTACTGCTCGAACCACCGCCGCGCCACGTCGATGTCCGTCGTCGCCGGTGCCACGTGCACCGGAGCGCTCGCGCCGGACAACGCCCGCACGAGCAGCGCCCGCCGGTCCGTCAGCGCCACGTCCAGCAGCGATTCGTCGGCCAGCGCCAGCAGATCGAAGGCGACGAACGAGGCGGGCGTCCGCTCGGCCAGCGTGCGCACCCGGGAGTCGGCCGGATGGATCCGCTCGGTCAGCGCGTCGAAGTCCAGCCGCCCGTTCAGGGCGATCACGATCTCCCCGTCCAGCACGCACCGCTCGGGCACCCGCTCCTTGAGCGCCCCGACCAGCTCAGGAAAGTACCTGGTCAGTGGCTTTCCGGTACGGCTGCCCAGCTCGACCTCGGGCCCGTCACGGAACACGATGGCGCGAAAGCCGTCCCACTTCGCCTCGTAGTGCATGTCCGGCGGGATCTTCGCCACCGACTTGGCGAGCATCGGCTTCACGGGCGGCATGACCGGCAGATCCATGCTCCGACTCTATGGGCCGTTTTCGGTGTCCGCCCATCGTCTGTGGCGTCCACTGTGTCCATGCGGGAGGGGGTGCGGAGGCTGTCTCGCACGGAGGCCGTGAGAGCGGTGTGAGACGGCCCCGGATGCGGGTACGACGCGGCCCCGGCCGGTTGAGGTTTCCGGTCCTCCGCCAGTCGGGGCCGACGCGTCTGATGCCAGACGATATCGAACAGCAGTTCTAGAAGATTTGGCATATGCGACTTCCGGTGCGGAGACCCGCCCCGCCAACGGAGCGGGCGATTACACCGCGGGCCCGCCGCCTCCGGGTACGTGCGATGTCGAGAAGGGCTCAGACCCTCTGTGCGTTCCGGAGCACGAGGTCGCGGTAGGGGAGATCCACTGTGGGCAAGTCGGCGACCCGGAGTTCCTTCTCCGTCTGCTCGACGGCCGCCGTCGCGGCGTCGGCATCCACGCTGATGACCTCCGTCTCGACGAAGACATCGACGCCGTCGACCTCGTCGATGGTGACCGTGATGCCTGGGTGCAGCGCGTGGCTGTACGCCGTCCGGTTCTTCTCCACGCGGACCAGGAGCCGCATGCCGATGGCCTCCCGTAGCTGGTCCGCCTGGGCGGCCTGGCTCGCCGCAGCGAGGTGAACGTTCGTCTCCGGCTTCGCGATGACGCTGTCCGCGCTGTGCGTGGCCGCGGTGGACGGTGGTTTGTAGGTGACCTCCGCGAAGCTTCCGCGGCGGCGTACCCGCAGGCACTCGACGGTCCGCAAGTACACCGAGGCGGCACAGGACGAGCGGACCGCCCTGATGCCCGTGCGGGTGACGGACGTCCTGCGCCGTGACCGCGCACAGGGATGTCCCGTCGTCGGGGAGCTGGCCGTGCTTCGCGTCGATCAGTCTCCTGCCAGGGGGCCTTCCAGGTGCGGTGTGAAGCCGAGGACGCCTGATCGCCAGACGTGGTCGCGCAGGGTGATGTAGTGCCGCTGGGCTTCCCGGAAGATGCCGACGGGTGCGGTGACGACCACGGCCGTGTGCTCGTCGAGCTGGTCGGCCGGGATGATCCGGGAGTTCTGCCGGCAGACGATGTGGTCGGCCGCGGAGTGGTATGGGTGGGTGCCCTCGTGCAGGTACTGCGGGACGAACATTCGCAGGAACTTGATCCAGGACCGTGAGGTGTAGGTCTGAAGCGAACGGTCGTGCAGCGAGGATGCCTTGACGGCGTACACGTCGCGGTAGGCGAACATGCCATGAGGCCGTAACACGGTGGGCAGGGTACGGATCATCGCGTGCAGGCCGTTGTAGCCGCCGCTGTAGGAGTAGACCTCATGCGCGTCCCCGCTGACATGCGGAAAGCGGCCCCGCTCCTGCCGCGGCCGGGGCCGGGTCTTTAGGGACCGTCACGTCGGTGATGATCTGCTCGCACGCCTCACGGTCGGCAGCCGCGTCGCGCAGCTCGCCGAACGCCTTGGCGAGTTGCTCCGGTTCGGAGGCGTACCGGTCGACGAAGTTCTCGGCGTAGGCGCGGACCTCCCGCGCGTCGAACAGAACCCTCAGCTCATCCTCGAACGGATCGAACGCCGCGAACCGCAAAGTGGGCTCGGTGCGCTTCTTGATAGCCCAGGCGATGACGCGCATGGCGTTGATGTCGCCCCTGCTGGCGTCATCCTTGATGTCGGTCCAGCGGCCGTCAGCCGTGCGTTCGATGACCTGGATCTCGGAAGCGCGCAGGCGGCCGGCGTCGAACCGCTGCATCTCGCCGCCGTCGGGGCTGTACTGGATGATCAATGGGTGCTCCTATTCGAGGCGGCGCCGGACGTCGTCGAGGATCCGGGCGACCTCGGACTCCATCCAGATCGATCGATCCTGAGACCTCCCGCCGGGTGACCACGCGCCGGGACGACAGGGCGAGCAGCCGTCCCGCTGCGATCCCCGCGGGCTGCGCGGTGGTCTTCTTCAGGACCAGGGATTCCTTCGTGAACTCGAAGAACCTGGCCGGTGCCACGTAGGTGCCGTATGTCGTCTCGGCGCTGATCCCCAGCTGGGCGCCGAGCCCGGACCCGATCGCCACAGATCAGCCCTCCGTCGTCTTCTGCGGCGCCTTGGCCGCGGTCTTCTTCGTCGTGCCGGGTTCCTCGATCGGCTCCCAGTTCGCGGGCTGGCAGACGTAGCCCTCGTACCGGTCGTCGGGGACCTCGACGATCTCGTCGGGCTCGACCGTGCGACCGCCCAGCTCGGGGACGGTCATCTGCTCGGGCCCCACCAAGCGCACACGCGCCATGGCGGTACTCCTCAGGTGAGATTGGAGTTTGAGGAACATCGGCGTCAGATCGTGCGCCTTTGCGTTCCGTGATCACTTTGCCGAAAACGACAACAAGCGTGCAGGCATGGACAAGGACTCGCTGCAGCAAGGCCCGGCATCCTCCAAGCAGCACGCCAAAACGCATACCGGCGACGAGTCCGGCAACCATGAGTCGAGAGGGGAACAGCATGCGAGGCAAAATTGCGGCGTCTGTAGCCGCAGTCGGTCTGGCGGCTTCGGTGGGCCTGGTGGGAAGCAGTGTCGCCAGCGCGACGGACACTGGCACACAGGCCCTGAGCTGCACCAAGTCGAAGGGGCAGACGTGGGGTAAGGGGACGTGCACGGGTACGGGTCTGTGGGACGTGACCGTCTGGTGTTCCCTGGGCGCCAGCGCCACGAGCAACATGATGTCCGGGACCGGATCCGTCTACGTGTACTGCCCGTGGGGCAATGCCCAGGACGTCACCATCAGCATGTACAGCTGACAGATACTCGCGGCTGACGTAGTAGAGGGCCAGCCGGAATACGTCGGGCTGGCCCCACCCATACCCGAACGCGGGATACCGGCCGAACGCCCCGTGGAAACTCCAGCCGACACCGGCGCCCCAGGCGTCACGCTGTTGGGCACTTCCAATCGGAAACCGCCCCTCTGGGCTTACCTCGGAAATACCAAAAGGCTTTGATCCGACTGGTTCGCCGATCCGAGCCAGGTCATACGGTGGCATTCCCGCCAGGAGTACAATCTGACGCCGAATTTCCTCACCCCCGGATTGGTTCAGATGCGGGCCTGGCAGGTCACCGTGAACGCCAGCCCGGCGATGGCGCCCTCGCTCTGGGCCTGGGTGAGGTCGCCCGCGGTCAGCTCGGCCCACAGGACCGTGCCGTTCAGGGTCGGGGCCTCGGGTGCCGTATCGGTGGCGCGCAGGGCCGTCTCGACGGCCGCCGCGATCTCGAAGACCTTCGCGCGGCGAAGGGCCATGTCCTTGTCGCCCGATCGGGATTCCGCGTAGCAGGCGATCGAGAACGTCTCGTCGCGGGTGCGGGCGCCGGCCGCGTTCCAGGACTGCTCCAGCGTGACGGCCGCGCTGTCGCCCGGCTGCCAGCCCACGTGGATGCGGTGCTTGGCGGTGAGGTTCACGGCCTCTGGCCCGTCGGCGATCCGGATCCCCTCAAGGGCGGGCGCGGCCCGCAGGATCGCGAGCAGCGCGTCTAGGGCCGCGGGCACGCGGGAGGCGGGCATCACGCCACCCCCGGTGGAACCTTGTACGGCTCCAGAAGCTGTGCAGGACCCGGTTGGGCACCGCGTATCCGAAGCCGGGGATGGGCTCGGTGACGTTGAAGTCGTCACCGTCGCCGATCCCGGCCAGTCCCCGGGATGCCCCGTACTGGGTGCGCCACAGGTGTTGCAGCAGGATCCGCGCGGCGAGGCTGATGGTGGGCGGCACCTCGACGCGGCCGGCGCTGTACCGGACGCTCCAGATCGTTCCGGCGAACGATCCGCCCCGGTAGCGGACGATGCCGGTAGCGCCGTCCAGGACCAGCGCGGCCAGGTCGAGCGGGTCGCCCGCCTCGACCGCCGGAACCACCGACACCAGGGTGATGGGCGGGACGCGGGACAGGCACATGGTGTTACCGCGGCCCTCGATCGTCTCCGTGACCTCACGGGTCTCGACCGGGCCGACGTGCCGTTCGATCCACGAGTGAGTTGTGTTCATCCGCGATGAGCTGGTTGACCCGCTCCTTCGCGGGCGGGAGCTTCTTACCCCTGGGCTTCTTGTAGCCGGTGATGACCGCTGGGTCGCCGGCTTCGTCGTCCAGGCCGACGAAGCCGAGGTCGGCGATCGTCGGCAATGCAAACGGAGCAGCACCGCAGGCGGGGATATGCGCCCTCTGTCAGCCTTTGAGGGGGTCCAGGGTGGCCCGGATCCGCCGTACGAGGGCAACAGGAGGAGATGTTCCGTGGGCATGAATTCAGAAGAGATGGCCCGGATGGAAAAGCTTGAGCAGCAGGTCGCCGAGCTGATGAAGAAGCAGCAGAGCTCGCAGTCTCAGCCCCAGACGAACGGGGGGACTCAGGCGCCTGCGCAAAAGCAGCCTTCCTTTCTGGAAGCAACGGGGACGTCGGGCAGCGCTCTCGGCCAGGCGCAAGCCACTCTCAAGGCGACCCTCACCGATCAGGACGGTATGCCGATCGTTGGCCAGCGGATCATGTTCCGCGTCAACGGCCGGGACATCGGAAGCAAGCCGACCGATTCCAATGGTGAGGCGGTACTCGACTCCGGATCGCACCTTGGGGACCCCGTGATCTGGGCACAGGCGATCCTCACCGGCTACGAGGCCATCTACAGGGGGAGCCCGAACTACCTGCCGGCAGAGGCCAAGGGCAAGATCCAGCCCGCCGTCAGCACCCCTGGGTAAGGCGCCAGATCCCACATGATGTGTGTTCCCCGGCCGGGGTAGCGGTTGTAGGCACGCCTCCTCAACCTCGGCCGGTGGCTGCCTGGTTAGGGCCTCGGTGGACAACTACAGCCGGGCCGTGAGGGTGCCGTTCGGTAACTTGTGCAGCCAGTCCCGGTCGGCCAGTTTCGACGACTTCCCCCGCAGCGGCTCCAACCGACCCGACTCCGCGAGCGCGGGATCAGGACGCGCCGCCGGCGAAGACCTTGACGGCGCCGGTCTGGTCGACGAGCAGGCCGTCTGCGCGGATGATCGCCCGGAACGTGGTCAGGTCGGAGTTGAACGCGTAGTCGTCGGAGCGCTCGAAGCACACGCCGCCGGCCATGCGGACGAAGTACTGGGAGAAGTCGCCGAACGCGACGGACTTCGCGCCGATGGCCACGGCGGCCACGTTCGGCTCCGTGTGGACCGGCTTGCCCAGCAGCGTGTCCGGGACGCCGACCTGGATGGACGGCTGCCACAGGTACTGGCCCTGCAGATCCTTCAGCTTCCTGGCGGCGCTGAGGGTGGCGTCCCGCATCTGCCAGCCGCACGAGGTGCTGTTCCGGTACGGCGCGATGACGCTGTAGAACAGGTTGATCAGGTCGTCAGCGGTGAACGCGCCGGCCGCGCCGGTGCCGCCGGTCTTGCCGGTCGACGCGGAGGTGATGACGCCGGTCGGCTGCGACGATCCGGTTCCGGTGATGGCGTGCGCGCCGAACGCGTTGCCCAGCGCGCGGCCGGCCTGCATGGACAGGTAGCCCTCCAGGTCCATGGCTGTGTCGGTGAGCAGTTCGGAGGACGCCTGGAGCAGAACGCCGTACTTGTAGGCGCCCAGGGTCCGCTTGGCGAACGTCGGATCGGACTCGGCCAGCGGTGCGGCTTCCGCGGTGAGCGCGGCCGAGGAGTGCGCGGTGGTCACCGGGATCTCGATGGTCTCGCCGGACGCGGTGTTCAGGACCGTGGGGCCGGCCATCATGAGGCCGGACACCTCGATGAGGTGGGCGATCAGCCGGCCGTAGAAGGTCGTCGGGACGGTGTTGCCGCCCGCGGTCGCGGTGCCCTTGACCAGGTCACGGTGGGCGACCTTCTCCGCGGGGATCTCCAGGGCCCGCATCTCGCCGCGCGCCCACCGGCGCAGCTCCGACTCATGTTCGTCCGGCTGCCGGCGGGCCCCGGCGGGCTTGGCGAGCAGCTGCGTGAACGCGTCCTCGGCGTCCTTGGTGCGCTGCTCCGCCTCCAGGAGCTGCTTGGCCCGGGCGTCGATCCGGTCCAGGTCGGCGTTCAGCGACCCGCCCGAGACCCGCATCGCGATCGTCTGCGACAACTTTTCCCCGCACCTGACCACGAGGAAATGCCAGCGGGTCGGCACCTGGGCCGCCACGAACAACGTCGAGATCGCCTACACCCCGACCAACAGCTCCTGGCTCAACCGCATCGAGGCCCAGTTCACCGCCCTGCGCTACTTCACCCTCGACGGCACCGACCATGCCACCCACAAGGAACAGGGCAGCATGATCCGCCGCTACATCACCTGGCGAAACCGCCATGCCGACGACCGGCGTTTACGCGCCGTAGTCGACAGGGCGAACGTTGCCTGATGCGGCACTAGATGAATGAGTCCAAGGGGTGTTGTTGCGTCAGTGATCGTAGGTGGTCAGTGACCGCTTGATTGGCTGTCCGGTTTTGTCGTTGTGCCAGATCACCGCTGTGAGCGCGAGGATCCGGCACAGGACGCGGACTGCTACTC
>NZ_JBIAXM010000042.1:0-61172 GCF_042896695.1 Streptomyces sp. NPDC001270
GGCACCTGTACGAGGAGGTCGCCGTGGCGGTGGTGGCGACGGACGGTCGCACACCCGAAGAAGTCACCCAAGCGGTCCTGGACGCACTGGAGTTGTGAGGAACACCCGGCGTCCGGGCGGGCGTCCGGCTCAGGAACCCGCCCGCTCCCAGCCCTGGCGCTCCGGCCGCGGCCCCAACTGCCGTGGGTCACGGCTGCGGTAGACGATGTACGGCCGGAACAGATACTGCACGGGCGCGCTGAACGTGTGCACCAGGCGGCTGTACGGGACGAACGCGATGAGCAGCATGCCGACCACCGCGTGCACCTGGTACAGCACCGGCACACCCGCCATCAGCTCCGTACGCGGGCGCAGCGTGAACAGGCTGCGCGCCCACGGGGCGATCGTGGTGCGGTAGTCGTAGCCGTTCCCCGCGGTGTGGGTGAGCTTGGCGGTCATGCCCAGCACGATCGCGGCGAGCAGCACGGCGTACATCAGCTTGTCGTTGGCCGTCGTCGCCCGCAGCACCGGGGCACGGGTGCGCCAGCGGTAGACCAGCAGCAGGATCCCCGCGACCGTCAGCGCTCCCGCCGCCGTCCCGCCGTACAGGGAGAACAGGTGGTACGTGTGCTCGTCGACGCCGAGCGCCCCGGTCCAGGACGCGGGGACGAACAGCCCGATCAGATGGCCCGCGAGCACGAAGAGGATGCCGTAGTGGAACACGGGCGAGGCGATGTTCAGCAGCCGCGACTCGTACACCTGCGAGGAACGGGTGGTCCAGCCGAAGCGGTCGTAGCGGTGCCGCCAGACCAGCCCGGCGACGAGGAGGGCGAAGGCGACGTACGGCAGCGCACCCCACAGCAGCGTGTTCACGGGCGCCTCCTGGTCCGGGCGGGCGGCAGCGCCGCGCAGACCGCGCCCAGGACGGACGCGTACGGCGTGCCGAAGTCGGTGAGCCTGGTGCGCAGTTCCACCAGGACGTCGCGGTGGCCGGTGAGCAGGTCCGTGCTGCCGGTGCGGGCCGTGAACTCCAGGACCGCCGGCAGGAAGTCCGGCAGTTCCTCGTCGCAGAACTCCAGGCCGTGCTGCCGGTACAGCTCCTTGAAACGGACCAGCGACATCCCGCGCCGCCGCGTGTCGCCGTCGCGCCACCAGCTCAGATAGAGACTGTGCCGGTTCCGGAAGTCGAAGACCCGCACATAGTGCGCGGCCAGCTCGCTCAGCGGGGTGACCGCCGCGTGGTCGGTGAACTCCCGTAGCTGCGGCGCGGCTTCGCGGATCAGCGGCAGCCGGGCCACGAGGTCGTCGTCCGGATACGTCAGACAGAGCGCCGCCGCCTGGTACAGCACCGCGTCCGAGGGCATCAGACCTCCCGGGCGTCGTCGGCACGGTCGGACTTCTGCCGTCTGCTCAGGGCGTGGAAGGTCTCCACCGACACCAGCGGCAGCAGGCGGCGCCCGGAGTCACCGCCGAACGGACCGTCCCCGCCCATGCCGGGCCCGCCCTCCCCGTCGAGGGCGCAGCCCTCCGGCAGGGCCGACTCCTCCAGTCGGCTCGCGTCGCCGACGGCGGCCGTCGGAATGACGTACCGGTCCTCGTACTTGGCGATGGCCAGCAGCCGGTACAGCTCCTCGAGCTGCGCCCGGTCCATGCCGACGGCCGCGGAGATCCGGCCGTCGGGCTCCGCACCGAGGTTGACCGCCCGCATGTGGGAGCGCATCGCCGCCAGCCGTTCAAGGGCGGCCCGCACCGGTTCGGTGTCGCCCGCGGTGAACAGCTCCGCCAGGTACTCCACCGGGATGCGCAGCGTGTCGATCGCGCCGAACAGGTTCTCCGCGTCCTCGCCGTCGTGCCCGGTCCCGGTCAGTGCGTCCACCACCGGTGACAGCGGCGGGATGTACCAGACCATCGGCAGGGTCCGGTACTCCGGATGCAGCGGCAGCGCCACCCGGTACCGGCTGATCAGCGTGTGCACGGGGGAGCGGCGGGCCGCCGCCAGCCAGTCGTCCGGGATCCCCGCCGCCTCGCACGCCCGCCGCACCTCCTGGTCCTGGGGGTCGAGGAAGACGCCCAACTGGGCCTCGTACAGGTCCTGCTCGTTCTCGACCTCGGCGGCAGCGGTCACCCGGTCGGCGTCGTACAGCAGCACCCCGAGGTAGCGCAGCCGGCCGACGCAGGTCTCCGAACAGCCCGTCGGCAGCCCGACCTCCGTCCGCGGATAGCAGAACGTGCACTTCTCGGCCTTGCCGGTACGGTGGTTGAAGTACACCTTCTTGTACGGGCAGCCGGTCACGCACATCCGCCAGCCCCGGCAGCGGTCCTGGTCGACCAGGACGATGCCGTCCTCGCTCCGCTTGTACATCGCGCCGGACGGACAGGACGCCACGCACGACGGATTGAGGCAGTGCTCGCAGATCCGCGGCAGATAGAACATGAAGGTCTGCTCGAACTCGAACCGCACCTTGTCCGAGACCTGCTGCCGGGTGCGCTCCACCATCGGGTCGAGATCGCCGTACGCCGGGGCGCCCCCGAGGTCGTCGTCCCAGTTCGACGACCACTCGATCGCCATGGGCCTGCCGTCGAGCTGGGACACCGGCCGGGCCACCGGGTAGTCGTCGCCCAGCGGGGCGTCGGTGAGCGTGCGGTAGTCGTACGTCCAGGGCTCGTAGTAGTCCTTGATCTCCGGCAGCCGGGGATTGCTGAAGATCCCGGCCAGCTTGTGCAGCCGGCCGCCCGCCTTCAGCCGCAGCGCGCCGCGCCGGTTCAGCTCCCAGCCGCCCCGCCACTTCTCCTGGTCCTCGTAGCGGCGCGGATAGCCCTGTCCGGGCCGGGTCTCGACGTTGTCGAACCAGACGTACTCCATGCCCTGCCGGTTGGTCCACGCCTGCTTGCACGTCACCGAACAGGTGTGGCAGCCGATGCACTTGTCGAGGTTCATGACCATCGCGAGCTGGGCCATCGGACGCATCAGTACTCCACCTCCTGGCCGCGGCGGCGGATCACCGTCACCTCGTCGCGCTGGTTGCCCGTCGGGCCCAGATAGTTGAACGCCCAGGACAACTGGGCGTAGCCGCCGATGAGGTGGGACGGTTTGAGGAGCAGCCGGGTGAGCGAGTTGTGGGTGCCGCCCCGCATTCCGGTGGTCTCGGTCCGCGGCACGTTCACCGTCCGCTCCTGCGCGTGGTGCATGTACACGGTGCCGGCGGGCATCCGGTGCGAGACGACCGCGCGCGCCACGACCACGCCGTTGCGGTTGACCGCCTCCACCCACTCGTTGTCGCGCACCCCGATGGCGTCGGCGTCCTCGGGGGACATCCAGATGGTCTGACCGCCCCGGGAGAGGGACAGCATGAACAGGTTGTCCTGGTACTCGGAGTGGATGGACCACTTGTTGTGCGGGGTGAGGTAACGGACCGTCACCTCCCGTTGCCCGTCCGGACCGAGCCGTGGCTCGCCGAACAGCCGGTGCATGTCGAGCGGCGGCCGGTACACCGGCAGCGCCTCGCCCAGCTCGTGCATCCAGTCGTGGTCCAGGAAGAAGTGCTGCCGCCCGGTGAGGGTGTGCCACGGCCTAAGCTGCTCGGTGTTCTGCGTGAACGCCGTGTAGCGCCGCCCGCCGGACTCGCTGCCCGACCACTCCGGCGAGGTGATCACGGGCACCGGCGCGGCCTCGGTGTCGGCGTAGTCGACCCGCTTGCCCTCGTGCTCGGCGGCCAGCTGGGCCATCGGCCGTCCGGTGCGCCGCTCGTACTCGGGCCGGTCCGGGCCCACCGTCGGATAGTCCGTCTCCTGGGTCTCCCAGGTGATGATCCCGTCCTTGACGTACACCTTCCAGCGGCACGAGCCGGTGCAGTTCACCCCGTGCGTGGAATGCACCACCTTGTCGTGGCTCCAGCGGTCCCGGTAGAAGGTGTCCGCCTCCCGGCCGCCGGTCAGCCGCACGCTGTGCAGGTCGGCGGCGGCGGTGCCGCGCCGGAAGAACCGCCCGGCGCCCAGCAGTGCCGCGCCCGGCTCCGTGGGCGGTGTCCGCGTGTCGGTCACGTGCGCTCCCTCGGTCACCCGTGGCTTCGAACCTAGGGCGGGACGGGGGAGCGCACCCGTCCACGGCACCCGTACGGGTCAGGACCCGGTACGCGGCACGCCGCGCAGAGCCGGGGAACCCGATCAAAACACCCGGGAACCGGACCGGAACGCCCGCGAACCCGACCGGAGCGGACCGCGAACCCGGCCAGGACGGCCGGGGAACCAGCTCGGACACCGGGAACCGGGTCACAGGTTCTCGCGGTACTCCCGCAGGATCTTCATGGTGCGCTGGGCGGACGCGGCGTGCGCCGTCATGTGGTCAAGGACCTCCAGGTGCACGGAGACCTCCTTGCGGGAGTCCAGGTACAGCGCCCCGGTCAGGTACTCGGTGAACACCATGTCGGGCAGTTCGGGCTGGGCGAACCGGAACAGCGAGAAGGGCGCGTACGTCCCCGGATGGGGGCCGGACGCGAACTCGGCGAGCTGGATCGTGACCCGGTCCCGCTCGGCGAACTCCAGCAGCTTGTCCACCTGCTCGCGCATCACCTCGGCGCGCTCGCCCACCCGGCGCAGCAGCACCGTCTCGTCGATGATCGCCCACAGGTGGGGCGGGTCGTCCCGCTCCAGGAGCCGCTGCCGGGCCATGCGCAGGGAGACATGGCGCTCGATGGAGTCCGGTCCGTCCTGGCCGACCGTCCCCGCTTCCATCACGGCACGCGCGTACCCTTCGGTCTGGAGCAGGCCGGGCACGAAGTGCGGCTCGTAGGAGCGGATGATGCGGGCGGCGCCCTCCAGGCTGACGTACATGCTGAACCACTCCGGCAGCACGTCGTGGAACCGCTGCCACCAGCCCGGCCGGTTCGCGTCCTCGGCCAGCCGGACGAACGCGGCGGCCTCCTCCGCGGCCACGCCGTACGCGCTGAGGAGCATCTGCACATAGGGGATCCGCAGGGCGACCTCGGCCAGTTCCATCCGCCGCACGGTCGCCGGCGCCACCCGCAGCACCCGCGCGGCCTGCTCGCGCCCGAGCCCGGCCGCCTCCCGCAGCTCCTGGAGCCGCCTGCCCAGTACCACCTGGCCCACGGTGGGCGCGGGCCGCCGCTCACTCACGCCACGACCTCCCCTGTGCGCCCCTGCATGCGAGCAGTGTGTCACGCCGTGCGGGCGCGGACGCGGGCCGGTCGCGCGGCAGCCGTCGCATCACGTCAACCCGCCAGGGAGTGCAGGTACTTGGCCGTGGCCGGATCAGCGGGCAGGAGTGTCTCGACGGCCAGCTCGGCGACGGTCACGTCCATCGGCGTGTTGAACGTGGCGATGGACGACACGAAGGACAGCACCCGGCCCGCGTGCTCGATCCGCAGCGGCAGCGCGAAGTAGGCCACGGGCCCGGCCGGTTCGTCCTCGGCCCCGGCGTCCCGGTCCGGGACCGGATAGGCCGCCACCTCCTCGTACAGCTCGCGCAGCGCGTCCGAGCGGTGCAGGGCGATCTGCCGTTCCATCTGCGCGAGCAGATGACCCCGCCACTCGCGCAGGTTGCGGATCCGGGGCGCCAGGCCCTGCGGGTGCAGGGTCAGCCGCATCGCGTTCGGCGCGGGTGCCAGCAGTGACTCCGGGACGCCCTCCAGCAGCATCGAGACACCCCGGTTGGCGGCGACCACCGTGTACGAGGCGTCGACGATCAGCGCCGGATACGGCTCGTAGCCGCCGATCAGCCGCTGCATGCCGTCGCGCAGCGCGTCGAGCGCCGGATCGTCCAGCGGGGTCTGCGGATAGCGCGGCGCGTAACCGGCCGCCAGCAGCAGCGCGTTGCGCTCACGCACCGGAACGTCCAGGTGCTCCGCCAGCCGCAGCACCATCTCCTCGCTCGGCCGGGACCGGCCGGTCTCGATGAAACTGAGGTGCCGGGCGGAGGAGCCGGCGCGCAGGGCCAGCTCCAGCTGGCTGAGCCGCCGCCGCTCCCGCCAGGCCCGCAGCAGCGGGCCGACGCCCGACCGGCCGGCGGGGACGGCGGACGCTGCGGAGCCGGCGGCGGTGATGACCATACCGACGACGGTAGTCGAGGAGGCCGGGGCCGCGGTGCCGCGCGGGGCCGGCGGGCGCCCGTGGCGGCCGGCGGGGCCGCGCCACCCCGGGTGGGCCCGCGTAGTGACGTGCGGGCCGGGCGGGCGTGACAGGCTGAACGGGGAGGACGACCGCACCGGGCCGGCCGGGGCGGCACCGCCACGAAGGGAGCCGGGCCATGGCCGTCGCACCGCTGTCGCAGCAGGAGATCGAGGGCCGGCTGGCCGAGCTGCCGGGCTGGGCGCTCGACGAGGACCGGATCACCCGTACGTACCGGCTCGGCTCGCATTTCGCGGCCGCCGCGATGGTCGTGCACATCGCCCGGGTCCAGGAGGAACTGGACCACCACTCCGACCTCACCCTCGGTTACCACTCGGTGTCCCTGAGCGTGAACACGCACAGCGTGGGCGGCGCCGTCACCGAGCTGGACTTCGAGCTGGCCCGCCGGGTGGCGGATCTCGCCCCGGCCCACGGGGCGAGCTGAGGTACGGGCTCGACTACGACAAAGAGGCCGGCGGCTACGACCCGTCACGCGGCGGCGAGCCCAGAGCCCGGGCCGCGGCCGACGCGGTGCTCGGGCCTGGTCCCCGCGGCCGTGGGCCGCCTCCTCGACGTGGGCTGCGGGACCGGGATCGTGACCCGGCGGCCGGCGGCGGCCCGGCCCGGCCCCGGCTGCGGGTCACCGGCACCGACCTCGCCGACGCCATCGGACGGCTGACGCCGGGGCCGCCGCCGCTGTCCTGACGCGACGACGGTCCGCGCGCCGTGCGTCCCACCTGCCCTCGCCCCCGCTCCCTCCGTCCGGTCTCCGGCCGTCGCGGTTTTGCGGTCCCGGCAACAGCACTGGCCCGCGTACGGTGCGCCGGAGCAGGCTGGCGGCACCAGGACGAGAGGCTGACCACCATGGCGCACGGACACCCCGATCACCACCACGAGCAGCAGCACGGGCACCAGCAGGGCCCCGGGCACGAGCAACGGGGCACCGACATCGACTGGTCGGAGATGGCCTCGCTGCTGGAGACGCAGGCGGAGCTGACCGCGCCCGTGTACCGGCAGGCCATGGCCTGGCTCGCCGAAGAGGCGGCCGAGCCGGGGCTGATCGTCGACGCGGGCAGCGGCCCCGGCGTGGTGTCGTGCCTGTTCGCCGAGGCGTTCCCGGACGCGCGGGTGCTGGCCGTGGACGGTACCGGGCCGCTCCTGGAGCGGGCCCGCGCCCGGGCCGCCCGGCAGGGCGTCGCCGACCGCTTCGACACGCTCGCCGGGGAACTCCCCGCAGTTCTCGACGAGTTGACCTACCCGGCGGACCTGCTGTGGGCCGGCCGCAGCCTGCACCACCTCGCCGACCAGCGCGCGGCGCTCACCGCCTTCGCGGCCCGGCTGGTGCCGGGCGGCACGCTCGCGCTGCTGGAGGGCGGCCTGCCCAGCCGGTTCCTGCCCCGGGACATCGGCATCGGCCGGCCGGGGCTGCAAGCCAGGCTCGATGCGGTGCAGGAGGAGCGGTTCACGCGGATGCGGGCCGAACTTCCCGGCAGCGTCACCGAACGGGAGGACTGGCCGGCCCTGCTGACCTCCGCCGGTCTGCGGCACACCCGGACCCGCAGCTTCCTGCTGGACCTGCCCGCGCCGGCGTCCGACCGGGCGCGCGCGCACGCCGCCGCCACCCTCGCCCGGCTGCGCGACCTGGTCGCCGACGGCCTCGACGCCGACGACCGCGCCACCCTCGGCCGCCTTCTCGACCCGGCCGCCCCGGAGAGCGTCCACCGCCGCCCGGACGTGTTCGTCCTGAGCGCGTACACGGTGTACACGGCGGTCCGGCCCGCTTGACCGCCGTCCGGCGACGCCGCGGGTGCGGCCCCGCGTTCCCGGTCAGGGCGCCGCACGACGCCCATGGAGGAGACGCGGGGCCGCACGGAGCCCAATCGGCCCGCCGTCCGCCTCAGTTGTCCAGGAGGAACTGCTTGGCCAACTGGTCCCCGCGGCTGACCGCGCCGCTGTGGCTCTCGATGGGGGACACCTGGGAGTTCTTGAACAGGATGTAGGTCACCCCGGAGTCGGTGCCGCCGGTCTCCGGATCGGGGTCGATGCCCAGCGCCTTGGCGGTGGCGTACGACGCCTCGCCGATGATCTGCGTGGGGCCGGTGTCACCGACGACCGCGTACTCGACCTTGTTGTTGTAGATGACGGCGACCACACCGCCGCCTTTTATGCCGGCGCTGGAGTAGTTCCAGATGCTGCTGGAGCTGGGCACCACGACGTACGGCAGGGTGTCCGCCTTCAGCGGCTTGTCGTCGGACTGGTGGAAGGCCGTGTCGTCCTGGTACCAGGGGTCGGTGTCCTCGTTGCAGTTCGAGGTGCGCTGGCCGTCGCAGTCGATGTCCATGTCGGCCTTCCAGAACACCGCGCCGTTCTTGCCGCACACGGGGATCGTGGCCGACGTCTCGTCGTCGGTCTTGTACTTGCCGTTCGAGATCTGCTGACATGACGTCACCTTGGCCAGCAGGTCGGCCGCGCTGACCGTGCCCTCCTGGGTCGACGTCGGGGCGGTGGGGGCGCCCGAGGCGCTCGCGGGGAGCACTCCGGTCGCGAGCAGTGCGGCCCCGGAGGCCGCGGCGAGGGTCAGTGGTCGCATGCGCACTGTGGGGGACCCTTCTGTCTGTTAGGAAAGTTTCCTTACCAGGTGCCGTACAAGGTGGCCTCTTTACGTGGCCTCGTCAAGTCTCTCGATGCAAGCTCGTGCTCGCTGTGCCATTTGCAATGATTTGTTCCTGCGACAAGACTGGACATCAGTGGACATTCCACATTTTTGGTACGGATATGTCCGAACCATTACCTGGCTTCCGGGGAGGCGAGTCGTCATGTTCGTCCGCACGGTGTACGCGACCGGAGATCCCACGAAGATCGATACGGCGCTCCGTGCCCTCAACACCGCGGGGCGGGACCTGCTCATGGAGCGTCCCGGCTACCGCGGAGCGAGCGTCTTCGTCGACCGGGAGCTGGGCAAACTACTCTCGGCCAGCTGGTGGTCCTCCGCGGCGGACCGGCACAACAGCGACGAGGTGATGAGCCTGCGGCGCGCCGAACTCCTCGGACCGTTCGCGGGCACGGTGACCGTCGACAACTACGAGGTGGCGGCCTTCCATGTGTTCCAGCACCCGAGGGCGGGCGGCGGACTACGGGTCACCGGGCTGGAGTTCGACCCGGCGGACGCGGATCTGCTCGCCGACGTGTTCCGGACGTCGTTGCTGCCCCGGCTGGACAGGCTGCGCGGCATCGCCGGTGCGTCCCTGTTCGTGGACCGGGAGCGCGGACGCGCCAGGTCCGGCCTCCTCTTCGTCGACCGCGAGTCGCTGGCCGCGTCCCGCGCGGTCATGGCGGCGGTGCGGCACGAAGGGGTGGCGAAGGCGCATGCGACCGTGACCGGGCTGGAGGAGTTCGAGGTCGTGTACGCGGACGTGCGCGCCGACTGAGCGGCGGGCGCGGCGCGCGCAGGCTCAGGTGCCGAACGTCGCCGGGTCCGGGCCCAGCCGGCGGTTCTCGTTCAGCGCGCCGATCGCCGCGAGGTCCTCGGTGTCCAGGCTGAAGTCGAAGACCTCGATGTTCTCCCTGATCCGGGACGGCGTCACGGACTTGGGGATGGCGATGTTGCCCAGCTGGACGTGCCAGCGCAGTACGACCTGGGCCGGAGTGCGGTTGTGTTTCTGCGCGACGGCGACGATCGCCGGCACCTCCAGCAGGCCCTTGCCCTGGCCGAGCGGCGACCACGCCTCGGTGGTGATGCCCAGTTCGGCGTGGAGTTCGCGGGCCGCGCGCTGCTGGAGCCGGGGGTGGAGTTCGATCTGGTCGACCGCGGGGATGACCGACGTCTCGGCGGTCAGCCGCTCAAGGTGTTCGGGCAGGAAGTTGGAGACGCCGATGGCCCGCACGCGGCCGTCGGCGTACAACTGCTCCAGCGCCTTGTACGTCGGGACGAACGTGTCCCGCTGCGCCAGCGGCCAGTGGATGAGGTACAGGTCGACGTAGTCCAGGCCCAGTTTCGCCAGGCTGACGTCGTAGGCGTGCAGCGCCGCGTCGTACCCGTGGTCGGCGTTCCAGAGCTTGGTGGTGACGAAGACGTCCTCGCGGGGCAGGCCGGAGGCGGCGACGGCGCGGCCGGTGCCCGCTTCGTTGCCGTAGACCGCCGCCGTGTCGATGCTGCGGTACCCGGCTTCCAGGGCCGTCGTGACGGCCCGCTCGGCCTCGTCGTCGGGCACCTGCCAGACTCCGAAACCCAGCTGGGGCATCTCGACGCCGTTGTTGAGGACGACCGGGGGAACCTTGCTGCTCACGGGTGCTCGCCCCTTCGGTTGCCGACAGGTGCTGCTTCCATCGTGAACGATCACCGGCCGTCCCGCACTCCTGGGGCGGCAGCCGTCCGGGAGTGCCCGGAGGGCCGGACCCGGCTGCCAAGAATGGCCGGAACGCATCCGATGTCAGCGTTCCGGACCATTGACCGCGGGCTGTCGTACCGGAACTCTGTATCGCACCACCGGACGCGTTGCTGAATGCGGTACATGCATGTGAACCTCCCTGTGCACCCGGCGCCTTTGAGGGCGCTGGGATCCCCCACCTCAGGAAGGCGGGTACGTGCACATGAACGACACCTCGCCCCGGCACCCCGTTCGGGGATCGTCGGACGGAACGGCCCGGTCCACAGACATCGGATGAATGGGCCCGGCTGACGCCCTGATGACACCGCCGCGGGGTGCGCATACGCCCGTCGCGAAGGAGGACCATGACACGCCGACGCCTGCGGGCGGCACTGACGGCCGTCGCGCTCACCGCCACCGCACTGGTCACACTGCCCACGGCCGCCCCCGCGGCCACGGCCCGGCCGGCCGCCCCCGACTGGTCCACGGCCGTGGTCGACTCCACCATGGCCCGCTACACGCCGAGCACCATCGGCGGCTGGTCGTACCCGGTCGGGCTCTACCTCTACGGCCAGTACCTCACCTACCAGCGCACCCACGAGTCCCGCTACCTCACCTACCTCAAGGAGTACGTCGACCGCTTCGTGGCCGAGGACGGCTCGATCGACCAGTCCTTCAACAGCCTCGACAGCATGCAGGCGGGGCGCCTCCTGGTGATCCTGCATCACGAGACCGGCGAGGAGCGCTACCGCAGGGCCGCCGAGAAGATCGTCGGCAGGCTGGCCACCTACCCGCGCACCGGCGACGGCGGTTTCTGGCACGCCGACACCGCGAGCCGCGCCCACCAGCTCTGGGCGGACGGCGTCTACATGGTGAACCCGTTCCTCGTCGAGTACGGCGCGGAGTTCGGCGACCGGGCGCGCAGCGACGACGAGGCGGCCCGGCAACTGGCCGTCTACGGCGGCCATCTCCAGGTCGCGAACGGCCTGTTGCGGCACGCCTACGACGAGTCGAGGACCACGTCCTGGGCCGATCCGGCCACCGGGCTGGCCCCCGAGCACTGGTGCCGGGCGGTCGGCTGGTACTCGATGGCGCTCGCCGACGTCCTCGACGCGATCCCCGGCCACCACCCCCGACGGGCCGAACTCCTCGGCATCTTCAGGAAGTTGGCCACGGGCCTGGCGAAGTACCAGGATCCGGCGAGCGGACGCTGGTTCCAGGTGATGGACGAGGGCGCCCGCGCCGACAACTGGACCGAGACGTCCTGTTCCAGCATGTTCACCTACGCCCTGGACCGCGGTGTGCGCCAGGGCTATCTCCCGCCGCGCTACGAGGCGGTCGCCCGGCGCGGCTACGCGGGCGTCCTGGCGAAGCTGTCGGTCGGCGCGGACGGCCGCACGAACCTCGCCGACATCTCCGTCGGGACCAATGTGGGCGACTACGCGTACTACGTCGCCCGTGACCGGGCCGTCAACGACTTCCACGGACTCGGCGCGTTCCTGATCATGAACGAGCAGCTGCGGGGTGATTAGTGCCATGAGCACATCCAGAAGGGCGCTGCTGGGCGCCGCGCTCGGCGGTGCGGCCACGGCCGCCGTCGGCCTGCCGGCCCAGCCGGCCGCGGCGGCGTCCTGGCAGCTCGCATGGTCACCGTCGGCGAGCGAGGACGGACTCGGTGCCTTCGAGACCGTCGAGGACGACCGCGCCGACTCCCACCCGGCCGGACAGCCCCACATCTACGCGACCGGCGACAACTGGCGCTTCAACATGCACATGACCGACCGGGACACCTCCACCGACCGGCAGCGCCAGGAGGTCACCGGCCTGCGCAACGGCAGCGGCAGCGACTACCTCAAGTGGACCGAGGGCCAGACCTGGCGGGTCACGTACTCGATGTACATTCCCAGCTCCCTCCAGGCCACCACCACCTTCACCCACATCATGCAGATGAAGCAGCCCGGCACCGGCACCTCGCCGATCGTCGTGCAGTCGCTGCGCCGGGTGAACGGCGTCCAGACCATCGAGCTGAAGCTCGCCATCGCCGACATCCTCGTCGGACGCACCGAGCTGGCGCCGCTGCACGACACCTGGACCGACGTCGACTTCCAGATCAAGGTCGGTGACGGTACGGCGGGTTCGGTCCGCTGGATCCTCAGGACCGGCTCCACGACCGTCATCGACAAGTCGATGACCGGTGTCGACACCTTCCTGGCCGACCGGGTCCGGCCGAAGTGGGGCATCTACCGCTCCCTCGGTGACACCTCGGGCTCGCTGCAGGACACCTATCTCCTGCTCACCGACCTGCGCGGCTACCGACTGGGCTGAGCGGCCGGACCGTACGGCGGGCAGGACACCACCACGAGACCGAGCGCCGCTTCGACCCACTGCCCGCGCTGCTGCTCGCGGCGCCGATCACCACGGCCCGGTTCGGGGCGCTGTGCCCGCTCACGCCCGGTACAGCGCCTCCACCTCGTTCGCGTACGCGTTCTCGATCGCCTTGCGCTTCAGCTTCATCGACGGTGTCAGCAGGCCGTGTTCCTCGGTGAACGGCTGGGCCAGGATGCGGAAGGTACGGATCGACTCCGCCTGCGAGACCAGGGTGTTGGCCGCCACCACCGCGCGCCGCACCTCGGTCTCCAGATCCGGGTCGCGGACCAGCTGCGCGGGCGAGAGCTGCGGCTTGCCGCGCATCGACAGCCAGTGCTCGATCGCCTCGTGGTCGAGGGTGACCAGGGCGGCGACGTACGGGCGGTCGTTGCCGACGACGATGCACTGGTTGACCAGCGGATGGTCGCGGACGCGCTCCTCCAGCACCCCGGGCGAGACGCTCTTGCCGCCGGAGGTCACCAGGATCTCCTTCTTGCGGCCGGTGATGGTCAGATAGCCGTCCTCGTCCAGCGACCCCAGGTCGCCGGTGGCCAGCCAGCCGTCGTGCAGGGTCCCGTCGGTGGCCTTCTCGTTGTTGAGGTAGCCCTTGAAGACGTTGTCGCCGTGCAGCCAGATCTCCCCGTCGTCGGCGATGTGCACGCTCACGCCCGGGATGGGCTGGCCGACGGTGCCGTAGCGGGTGCGCTCGGGCGGGTTGGCGGTGGCGGCGGCCGTCGACTCGGTGAGGCCGTAGCCCTCGTAGACCTGCACGCCCGCGCCCGCGAAGAAGAGCCCGAGCCTGCGGTCCATGCCCGAGCCGCCGGACATCGCGTTCCGGATCCGGCCGCCCATGGCCGCACGCACCTTGGCGTAGACGAGCTTGTCGAAAATCTGGTGCTGCACGCGCAACGAGGCCGAGGGGCCGGGCCCGCTGCCCCACGCCTTGGCCTCCACTGCGTCCGCGTACCGCACCGCGATCTCGACCGCCTTCTCGAACGGCCCGGCCTTGCCCTCCTTCTCGGCCTTGCGCCGCGAGGCGTTGAACACCTTCTCGAAGATGTACGGCACCGCGAGGATGAACGTCGGCCTGAACGCCTGTAGGTCGGGCAGCAGGGCGGCGGCGTTGAGCTGCGGCTGGTGCCCGAAGCGCACCCCGCCGCGGATCGCCGCGACCTCCACCATCCGTCCGAAGACGTGTGCGAGCGGCAGGAACAGCAGGGTCGCCGCCTCGTCGCCCTTCCGGGAGTGGAACACCGGCTCCCAGCGGTCGATGACGGTCTCCGCCTCGAACGCGAAGTTGCCGTGCGTGATGACACAGCCCTTGGGCCGGCCCGTCGTCCCCGAGGTGTAGATGATCGTGGCGACCGAGTCCGGGGTGACCGCACGGCGGTGCCGGTGCACCATCTCGTCGTCGAGGTGCGCGCCCGCGTCGTACAGCTCCTGCACGGCGCCCGAGTCCAGCTGCCACAGCTGGCGCAGCCGGGGCAGCCGGTCGATGACGGTGGCGATCGTCATCGCGTGGTCCTCGTGCTCGACGATCGCCGCGGACACCTCCGAGTCGTACAGCATCCAGAAACACTGCTCGGCCGAGGACGTGGGGTAGACCGGCACCACCTGGGCGCCGATCGCCCACAGCGCGTAGTCGAAGAGGGTCCACTCGTAGCGGGTGCGGGACATGATGGCGACCCGGTCGCCGAAGCGGACACCACGGGCGAGCAGCCCCTTGGCGAGGGCGAGGACCTCGTCACGGAACTCTGCGGAGGTCACGTCCCGCCACTGCCCCGACTCGTCCTTGCGGCCGAGCGCCACATGGAGGGGGTCCCGGACGGCATGCTCGAAAACGACGTCGGCCAGACCACCCACCGGTGGCGCCGACGCCAACGGAGGGTTGGTGAACTCGCGCAAACCCCGCTCCCGCTCCTTCGGTGGCGCTCCGCACAGCGCCGTGAAAGCTACCCCACCGTTTGGCCGGAGGGGAGGGGGTGCGAAAACGGCCAATGCGCCCGTACCGCATGGTCGTGCCCGGGAGAAAGCACTCACACGGGGAAGGGGCGGACAGATTACTTACGGTTGAGTAAGTTTCGGTGGCGTAATCTCCACTGAATCTGTACGACCCGATTACGGGGGTTTGAGGACTCGGGCGTCCGCCGTCGCGCAGGACGCACAGCGGTCGTCCGGGGCGGCCGAGGCCGGCGCGGGCGCCGGGTGGGACGGAAGCGTCGTGTCCGGAAACCGCCGTCGGGCCCGCGGCATCACCCGGACGAGCGGGCCCCGTTCCCGGCTCGGCCCGGTGCCTGGCGCGAAGACCCGGCGGTCCTCACCAGGCCGACTCCAGCAGACCGAGGTCACGCAGGCTCTCGGCCGTCTCCAGGATCGTCGTGCCGGCCGGTCGCGGACGCCAGCCGAGTTCCGCACGAGCCCGGTCGTTGTGGATGACCGGACGCGGCGGGCCGTCCCCCGCTGCCTCCGTCGTGGGCACCCGCGCGGCCGGCGGGCCGAGCCGTCGGCGCAGGACGTCGGCGACCTCCAGGAAACTCAGCGTCGGGCCGTCGGCGACGGCCAGGTAGCGCCGGCCCGCGGCCTCGGGCGCGGCCATGGCGCGCAGGTGCAGGTCGGCCACGTCCCGGACGTCCACGACGCCGAAGCGCCGGCGGGGTGCGACGGGCATCGTCCCCTCCAGCATCGACTTGATCAGCAGTGTCGAGGAGTGCAGGCCGGTGGTGAGGGTGGGCCCGAGGATGAACGTCGGGTTGACGACGACGAGTTCGGTGCCGCCGCCGTCGCGCTCCATGAGGTCCCACGCGGCACGCTCGGCGATCGCCTTGGACCGGGGGTAGGGCGCGAGTCCCGGCGTGTCCGGATCGGTCCAGTCGGCCTCGGTGAACTCGGCGCCCGGCTTGGGCGAGTATCCGACCGCGGCGAAGGAGGAGGTGAGCACCACCCGCCGGGCACCCGCGTCGCGCGCGGCCCGCAGTACCCGCAGCGTGCCCTCGCGGGCCGGGACGATCAGCTCGTCGGGATCCTCCGGATCCGTGACCGGAAAGGGCGAGGCGACGTGGTGGACCTCGGCGCAGCCGGCCGCCGCGGCGGCCCAGCCGTCATCGGCGGTCAGGTCGGCGGCGACGACCTCCAGGCCGCCGTCGTCGGCGTTCCCGCGGCGCACGGCCGCGCGCACCTCGGCCTCGCGGGCCGTCGAACGCACCGTGGTGCGCACCGGGCGGCCGGCCCGCAGCAGCGCGGCGATCAGCCGCGTCGCCAGGTAGCCGGATCCACCGGTGACCAGGACCGGGCTCATCGCAGCACCCCCAGGCGGCCGATCGCGCCCGCCAGCCGCTCCATCGCCCCGGCCTCCGCGGCGGCGTCCCCGCGCTCACGGGCGTCCCACAGCGCCGCCTTCTCCCGCAGATAGCCGAGCCGCGCGCGCTGGGCCGCGATCTCCTCCTCGACGCGCTCGGCGTGCCGCAGCAGCAGATCGCGCTGCTCGGCCGCCGCCGCCCGCCCACGGGCCCGGTTCGCCAGATAGGTACGCATGTCCTCGATGCCGACGCCGACCGCGCGCAGGCAGGCCAGCGCCTCGATCACATCGAGGTCCCGTGGACCGTAGCGGCGGTGCCCGCTGTGCTCGTCGCGGTCGACCGGACCGACCAGCCCGACCTCCTCGTAGTAGCGCAGCGTCGGCTCGCTCAGCCCGCTGCGCCGGGACATGTCCTGAATGGTGAAGGTTGTCATGCCAGGCAGCAGAACACACCTCAAGCGCTTGAAGTCAACCGCGGGCGTCCGGTGGTCCGGGGCCGCGGCTCCTCGCGGGCGGAGTGGTCAGGCGCCGCGCCGGTGCAGGCGTTCTCCGCCGCTCAGGATCGCCGACGCCAGCGCGTCCGCCGCGCTCCGCGCCGGGGTGCGGTGGCGGCCGTGGAGCAGGACGAAGTCGACCCTGCCCAGCTCCGGCAGGCCCGCCCGGTCCGGCACCCGGAACAGTCCGGGCGGGACCAGGCCCCGTGAGTGCGCCATCACACCGAGCCCGGCCCGGGCCGCCGCGATGAGGCCGTTGAGGCTGCCGCTGGTGCACACGATGCGCCACGGACGGCCCTGCCGTTCCAGCGCCTCCAGCGCCTGGGCACGGGTGATGCCCGGCGGCGGGAACACGATGAGCGGCACCGGCCGGTCCGGGTCCAGCCGGAGCCGCTCCGCGCCGATCCACACCAGGTCGTCGTGCCAGACCAGCTCGCCCCGCGGATCGTCCGGCCGCCGCTTGGCCAGCACCAGGTCCAGCTTCCCGGCGGCCAGCTGCTCGTGCAGCGTGCCGGACAGCTCGACCGTCAGCTCCAGGTCGACCTCCGGATGGTCGTACCGGAAGCCCTCCAGGATCTCCGGCAGCCGGGTCAGCACGAAGTCCTCCGACGCGCCGAAGCGCAGCCGGCCGCGCACCCGCGTCCCCGTGAAGAAGGTCGTCGCCTGCTCGTGCACCTCCAGGATCCGGCGGGCGAAGCCGAGCATCGCCTCGCCGTCCTCGGTCAGCTCCACGGAGTGGGTATCGCGGGTGAACAGCTGCCGTCCGGTGGCGTCCTCCAGCCGGCGCACGTGCTGGCTGACGGTGGACTGGCGCAGCCCCTGCCGCCTGGCGGCCTGCGTGAAGCTGAGCGTCTGGGCCACAGCGAGGAAGGTCCGAAGGTGGGAGGGCTCGTACACGGCGTCAGGATATCGCGATACATGATGACAGTGAGAGCGGTATGCCAGATTCCCGATCGCCGTTCCGGGGAGGACGATGGAGAGGGGTCCTGCGACCCTTGATCACCGCCCTGACGCACAGCAAGTGGAGCACCGTGAGACGCCTGCACTGGCCGAGTTGGATGCCGATCGACAAGTTCATCCTGCTGCTGCTCGGGACCGTGGGGCTCGCGGCCGTACTGCCCGCCCGGGGAACCGGCGCCGACGTGGCCTCCGGCGCCGCCACCACCGCGATCGCCTTCCTCTTCTTCCTCTACGGCGCCCGCCTGTCCACCCGTGAGGCGATCGACGGGCTCCGCCACTGGCGGCTCCACGTCACCGTCCTGGCCTGCACCTTCGTCCTCTTCCCGGTGCTCGGCCTGGCCGCCCGCGGGCTGGTGCCGGTGCTGCTCAGCTCCTCGCTCTACCAGGGACTGCTGTTCCTCACCCTGGTGCCGTCGACGATCCAGTCGTCGATCGCGTTCACCTCGATCGCCCGTGGCAACGTGCCCGCCGCGATCTGCGCCGGTTCCTTCTCCTCGCTGGTCGGCATCGTGCTCACCCCGCTGCTCGCGGCGGCGCTGCTCGGCAACAGTGGCGGCGGGTTCTCCGGCGACTCGCTGTTGCAGATCGTGCTCCAGTTGCTGGTGCCCTTCCTCGCCGGACAACTGCTGCGCCCCTTTGTCGGCGGCTTCGTCACCCGGCACAAGAAGGTGCTCGCCGTCTTCGACCGCGGCTCGATCCTCCTGGTCGTCTACACGGCGTTCAGCGAGGGCGTGGTCCAGGGGATCTGGCACCAGGTGAGCCCCGCCCGGCTGGGCGGCCTGCTGGTCGTCGAGGCCGCCCTGCTCGCCGTGATGCTCCTGCTGACCTGGTACGGCGGCAAGGCGCTGCGGTTCGGACGCGCGGACCGGATCGCGATCCAGTTCGCCGGTTCGAAGAAGTCCCTCGCCTCCGGGCTGCCCATGGCGAGCGTCCTGTTCGGCGCGCACGCCTCGCTGGCCGTGCTGCCCCTGATGCTCTTCCACCAGATGCAGCTCATGGTCTGCGCGGTCATCGCCAAGCGCCGGGCGCGCGACCCCGAGGCGGAACTCACGGCCGAGGCCGTGCCGGCCGGGGCGGCACCCGCCGCGGTCGGCACGGGGACGCGTTCGGGCTGACGTCCGCAGCCCGGGGCCTCAGGGAGCGCCGGCGGCCACCTGGTCCAGGGGCAGCCACAGCACGGTGTCCCGGGCGGAGCGCAGCACCCGCGGGTCGGACAGCTCCGCGTCGGACAGCGCCCGGTCCCAGACGTGGACGTCGTCGATCGCGCCGGAGAAGAAGGCACGGCCGTCCATGCGCTGGCCGACGTGCACACCGAACGGCGAGTTGCGGCTCACCGAGCCGGGCACGTCGGCGACGGAGGACGCCGCGCCGTCGAGGACGAGGGCCAGCCGCCCGCCGCCGCGGCGCAGCACCAGGTGGTGCCAGCGGCCGTCGTTGTGGGCGCCGGACGCGGCGACCGCCGCCGTCCGGACCGCCGTCGCGCCCTCCCGTACCGTGATCAGCCCGCGCACCCGGTCGCTGTCGGGCTCGCCGCGCAGCCACACCTGCGGCTGACCGGTGCCGATGCCGCCCATCCACAGCAGCGGCTGCTCGCCGCGGGCCGCCGTGGTGCGGAACCACAGCGACGCGGTGAAGTCCCGGGTGCCGAGCGGGAGCCGGCCGTCGTACGGCAGGCGTACGGCGTCGTCGACGCCGTCGAACTTCAGGGCGCCGCCCGCCACGCCGGCCGTCCGGGTGGCACCGCCCAGTACCGCGGCGCGCGGGGCCCGGGGCGCGAGGTCGGGGGTGGTGGGGTCGGGGCCGTGGCGGGGACGCAGCCGGTCCTCGCTGAAGCGGGCGAAGCGGATCTCGTCGCGGGCGTCGGCCGCCCCGCCCTCGTACAGCAGTCCCACCGTGCCGGGTGCGACGGAGGCCAGGTCGGAGTAGCCGGACCAGTCGGTGGTGACGACCGTGCCGCGGTCCGCGCTGTCCCAGGTGCGGCCGCCGTCGTAGGAGGAGCGGATCATCATCGTGCGGCGCCGGTCCGGGTCGCCGGGGCAGGCCAGCAGCAGCCGGCCGCCGAGCCGCAGCGTCGAGCACTGCACCTGGGGCGCGTACAGGTCCGGGAGGCTCCGGAAGGGGGCGGTGAAACCGGCACCGCCGTCGCTGCTGACCGCCTGGGTACGGTGGCCGAGGTCGGTGCCGTCCTGCTCCCGGCCGCTGACCAGGATCGAGCCGTCGGCGCGTTCGGCGAGCGCCATCTCGGACGGCTTCTGCCGGAAGGTGCCGTCGGCGGCGATCGGCCAGCTGTCCGTGGCACCGATCCGCCAGTGGTCGCCGCCGTCGTCGCTGACGATGAGCGCCGCGTGGTTGGCGGTGACCCGGCTGCCGTGCCACGTCTCGGCGTTGACGCCGAAGACGAGCCGTCCGGCGTACCGGCCGCGGCTGAGCTGGAGACCGTGCACGGGACCGGTCGCGTACCAGGAGTTCCAGTTCGGAGGCAGGATCTCGGGGCTCAGGTCGCGCGGCGCCGACCAGGTCAGGCCGTCGTCGTCGCTGTACTGCAGGTGCGGGGTGCGGTCGCAGGGGACGGAGCAGCTCCCGGCGTCCGTGCGGCCCGTGTTGTACGTCTCCGCGAGCAGGACGCGCCCCGTCCTGCGGTCCACGATCGGCGCCGGGTTGCCGTGGGTGTCGCCCGCGCCCCGGTTGACCACCCGGAGCGGGCCCCAGGTGCGGCCGCCGTCGGTGGACCGCTTCAGCACGATGTCGATGTCCGCCGCGTCACCGCAGTTGAGGACCCGGCCCTCGGCGAACGCGAGCAGCGTGCCGGCGGCCGTCCGGACCATCGCCGGGATGCGGAAGCAGGCGTACCCCGGGTCCTGAGCCGCCTTGAAGAGGACCTGCTGGTCGAAGCCCTGGGACCCGGGGGGCGTCTGGACCCGCGCCGCCCGGGTCTGTGCCGTGCGGGCCGGTGCGGTCTGCTCGTGTGCCGTGCGAGCCGGTGCGGTCCGATCGTGCGCCGTCCGGGCGCTCGCGGGATGGGGCAGCAGCAACAGTATGGCCGCCGTGAGGACGGCGGCCGGAGCGGATCTCGCGCGACGTCCCCTGCCCCTGCGGAGCCGGAGGACCAAGGGGAGTGCACCGGTTCTTGGCGGCATGTGCGGCCTGCCCTTCCTGCGTCGAGCCGTACGGGCATCGGGACATTCGGACATCCGACGTCCAACGTGCGCATCTCAGACGTTAGTTGGCGTCGGCACCGGGTCACAAGACGGTGCGGCCATTCGGGGGGCGGGCGCCGGGCGCACGCCGTCGCCCCTGCCGCCGACCGCCGAACGCGGCCCGCGCGCGGACCTGTTGAACCGGATACCGGTCCGGGCGGCGGCCAGTGGGCCGACGGGTCGACGGACTCCGGCGGTCCGGCGTGCCACCCGGTCTCAGACCAGCAGTCCGCCCCCGTCCACGACCACCACCGAGCCGGTGCTGTACCCGCCGCGCATCAGATACAGGTACGCCTCCGCCACGTCCTCCGGGGTGCCCACCCGGCCGACGGGCAGCGAGGCGGCGCCGGCCTCGAACAGACCGGTGCGGTCCTCCTCGGACATCTCCCGCCACAGTTCGGTGCGCACCAGGCCGGGGGAGACCACGTTCACCCGGAGCGGGGCCAGCTCCAGGGCCAGCGCCCGGGTGAGCGACTCCATAGCGCCGCACAGGCTCGCGGCGACGCTCGTACCCGGCAGCGGCCTGCGTCCCGCGGTCCCGGTCGTCAGTACGATGGAACCGCCCTCGCGGATCTTGGGCGCGCCGTACTTGACGGCCGTGTACGCGCCCCACAGCCGGGTGTCCAGGAACCGCTTGGCCCGGGCCGGGTCCGACTCCGCCAGGCCCTCCATGAGCAGTGCCTCCCCGGCGGTGTAGACCAGGTGGTCGAAGGCACCGAGCCGGTCGAAGAAGGCGCGCACCGCCGTCTCGTCCGTGGCGTCGAGGGCGTGCCCCCCGGTGCCGCGCGGCAGCCGTTCCAGCGCGCTGTCCACGCTCTGCCGCCGCCGGGAGGCGACCACGACGCCGGCCCCGTCCCGGGCCGCGGCCTCCGCGACCGCGAGGCCGATGCCCGACGTGCCCCCGACGACCACGACCCGCTGTCCGTGCAGTCTCATCCCGTCATTCCTTCCGTGCCGGTCCGATGTGTTCCAGCCTGCGCCCGCGGGCACCTCGTGGTCCAAGACCTCTTCCGGGCGTGGCGATACCCTGAAGGCATCGCCACCGCATCGGCGGAAGGGACGGACATGGACCTCGACCTGCGGAAGGTCCGCTACTTCACGGCCGTCGCCGAGCAGCTGCACTTCGGGCGGGCGGCCGAGAGCCTGCACATCGCCCAGCCCGTGCTGAGCCGCCAGGTCCGGGCCTTGGAGAAGGACCTGGACGCCACCCTCCTCGAACGGGACAGCCACGGGGTGACCCTCACTCCCGCGGGCCGTCAGTTCCTCGACGACGCACGGCAGTTGCTCGCCGCGGCGGACGCCACCCGGCGCCGGGTGCGCAGGGCCGCGCGCGGTCCGCGGCGGCTGGTCGTCGGCTTCCGGGCGGGGGTGGTGGTCACCCGCGCCCTGCGGGCCTTCGGCGCTGCCCACCCCGACGTGGAGGTGCACGCTCGGCGCGTCGAATGGGACGACCAGGAGCGGCTGATCCTGGACGGGACGGTCGACCTGGCCTACGTGCGCCGCCCGATCGACGAGCGCGGGCTCACCCTCGTGCCGCTGTACACGGAGGAGAAGGTGGCGATGCTGCCCGCGCACCACCGGCTCGCCGGCAAGCAGGACCTCGCCCTCGCCGACCTGGCGGGCGAGCGCCGGCTGCGCTACGCCGATCCGCTCCCCGGCGATCTGCCGATCCGCACCGTCGAGGAGAAGTTCGAGTGCGTGGCGGGCGGCGCCGGCATCACCCTCGTGCCCACCTCGGTCGCCGAGCAGTACTCGCGCCCCGACATCACCTATGTGCCCGTGCGTGACGCCGAGCCGGACCACGTGTTCCTCGCCTGGGCGGCGAGCCGTCGCGCGCCCCTGATCACCGACTTCGCCCGGGTGGCGCGGCAGGTCTGAGACGGCCGGGTGTCCAGGTGCGGCGGGGCCCCGCCGGCGCAGGGGGCGCTCCCCGCCGGGGGCCCCGCCGCCGTGCCGCGGGGAACCGGTCAGCCCTTGGCGGCCGCGGTCCGCAGAGCGACCCGGGCCTCACCCGCGTACACGTTCATGGACCTGCCCCGCAGGAAACCCACGAGGGTCAGACCCGTCTCGGCGGCCAGGTCCACCGCCAGCGACGACGGGGCCGAGACCGCCGCGAGCACCGGAATGCCCGCCATCACGGCCTTCTGCGCCAGCTCGAACGAGGCCCGGCCGGAGACTAGCAGGATCGAGCGGGACAGCGGCAGGGTTCCGCCCTGCAACGCCCGGCCGACCAGTTTGTCGACCGCGTTGTGCCGGCCCACGTCCTCCCGTATGTCCAGCAGTTCCCCGTCCTCGGTGAACAGGGCAGCGGCGTGCAGACCCCCGGTCCGGTCGAACACCCGCTGGGCCGCCCGCAGCCGGTCGGGGAGGCAGGCGAGCAGGTCGGGGTCCACCCGGACCGGGGGAGTGTCGGCGATCGGCCAGTGGGCCGTCGTACGCACCGCGTCCAGGCTGGCCTTGCCGCACAGTCCGCACGAGGAGGTCGTGTACACGTTCCGCTCCAACGTGATGTCGGGCAGGACGACGCCCGGCGCGGTCTTCACGTCCACCACGTTGTAGGTGTTGGACCCGCCCCGGAGCCCCTGGCCTGCCGCGGACGGGTCGGCGCCCCCGTCCGTGGCGCCCGCGCAGTACACGATGTTCTGCACGTCGGCGGCGGTGGCCAGCACACCCTCGCTCACCAGGAAACCGGCGGCCAGCGCGAAGTCGTCGCCGGGTGTGCGCATGGTGATGGCGAGCGGTCTGCCGTTGAGCCTGATCTCCATCGGTTCCTCGGCGACCAGGGTGTCCGGCCGGGTGGAGACGGCTCCCTCGCGGATCCGGATCACCTTGCGTCGTTCCGTGACTCGTCCCATGTGATCAGCCCCGGTTCTGTACGTGCTGGCGGCCGAGACGGCCCTTGATGCGGAGGTTCCCGTGGATCACCGGCCGTCGTACGGCGAGGTGACCTTCACGGCCTCATTGTCCTGCACGCGCGGGGTGGCGTCGTGGCCTACCCGGCAGTACGCGCACACGGTCCTCGGCCGGGTCGCCGCGGGCGGGCCCGCGGCGACCCGGGGCGGCGCCTCCTCCCAGCCCGCCCGTCGCGCCGGTCGCGGACGAGCGGGTGGGCGGGCCGGGAGGAGGCGCTCGGTAGCCGTGCGCTCACGCGGCGCTCCGCAGCGCCAGCAGGTCCGAAATCGCGTGCACGGTGCGCAGGGTGGGCACGTCCACGTCGGTGATCTCCGCCAGCTCGACGACGGCCGCGAGCAGCACGTCCAGTTCGAGCGGTTTGCCGCGCTCCAGGTCCTGGAGCGTGGACGTGCGGTGGTCGCCGACGCGCTCCGCACCCGCGAGCCGGCGTTCGATGGAGACCCCGACCTCGCAGCCGAGGGCTTCGGCCACGGAGAGGGTCTCCTGCATCATGATCTCGATGACCCGCCGGGTGCCGCCGTGCAGGCACATCTGCCGCATCGTGGCCCGGGCCAGGGCGCTGATCGGATTGAAGGAGATGTTGCCGAGCAGCTTGAGCCAGATGTCGTTGCGCAGGTCCGGCTCGACCGGGCACTTCAGACCGCCGGCCCGCATCGCCTCGCTGAAGTCCTGACAGCGTGGCGAGACACTGCGGTCGGGCTCCCCGACGGAGAACCGGGTGCCCTCCAAGTGCCGCACCACTCCGGGGCCTTCGAGTTCGGTGGCGGCGTAGACGACACAGCCGATGGCCCGCTCGGGCGCGAGTACCGCACTCACCGTGCCGTCGGGGTCCACGCTCTCGACCCGGTGCCCGTCGTGGGGGCCGCCGTGCCGGTGGAAATACCACCACGGGATGCCGTTCTGGGCCGCGATCACGGCCGTCCGCTCGTGCAGCAGCGGATCGATCAGCGGCCCGCACGCCGCGTACGAATTGGCCTTCAGACCCAGGAAGACGAAGTCGACCGGGCCGACGTCGGCCGGGTCGTCGGTGGCGTGAGCCCGCGCGGTGAAGTCACCGCGCGGGCTCAGCACCCGGACTCCGTCCTGCCTCATGGCCGCGAGATTCGGTCCACGGGCGATGAGGTGCACATCGGCGCCGGCGCGATGGAGCGCCGCCCCGACATAGGCGCCGATCGCTCCGGCGCCGAGAACTGCGACTTTCACGGGAACACTCCGTTCGGTTTGAGGGATACCGCGGAGGTGGGGGGTGGGGTGAATCTTGTCGACGAAATATTGTCTACAGTATGGAGGGAGGGTCAGCAAGGGGACGGGCGATGACCGTTCGGCGCAGGTCGCATACCGCTCATCGCATACGGTCGACCGACTCCTTCTCAACTTCCGGGTGTCCTCCTTATCGTGCGCGATCATGAGCCCCCCTCTCGCACCGCGGGGATGGAGCCGCTGGCTCGTTCCGCCCGCGGCACTCTCCGTCCACCTCTCCATCGGCCAGGCATACGCCTGGAGCGTTTTCAAGCCACCGCTTGAATCCGCGCTGAACCTCGATGGCACCCAGAGCGCGCTGCCCTTCCAGCTGGCGATCGTGATGCTCGGCCTGTCGGCCGCGTTCGGCGGCACCCTCGTGGAGCGCAACGGGCCGCGCTGGGCGATGACCGTGGCCCTCGTCTGCTTCTCCTCGGGCTTCCTGATCTCCGCCCTGGGCGCCTGGACCCAGCAGTACTGGCTGATCGTCCTCGGCTACGGCTTCGTCGGCGGCATCGGCCTGGGCATCGGCTACATCTCGCCCGTCTCCACCCTGATGAAGTGGTTCCCGGACCGGCCCGGCATGGCCACCGGCATCGCCATCATGGGCTTCGGCGGCGGCGCGCTGATCGCCTCACCCTGGTCGGCGCAGATGCTGGAGTCCTTCGGCTCCGACCACTCCGGGATCGCGCTCGCGTTCCTGGTGCACGGGCTGTCGTACGCGGTGTTCATGGCGCTCGGCGTGTTCCTCGTCCGGGTGCCGCGCCCCGCGGAGCGCACGACGGCGGACGAGGGACCGAGCCCCGCCGAGGGGGTGCAGGTGTCGGCCCGCAGCGCGTTGCGCACCCCGCAGTTCTGGTTCCTGTGGATCGTGCTCTGCACCAACGTGACCGCGGGCATCGGCATCCTGGAGAAGGCCGCGCCGATGATCACGGACTTCTTCGCGGACTCCAGCACACCCGTCTCGGCGTCCGCGGCGGCCGGGTTCGTCGCCCTGCTGTCGGCGGCCAACATGGCGGGCCGCATCGGCTGGTCCTCCACCTCCGACCTCATCGGACGCAAGAACATCTACCGCGTCTACCTGGGTGTGGGCGCCCTGATGTACCTGACGATCGCCCTGTTCGGGGACTCCGCCAAGCCGCTGTTCGTGCTGTGCGCGCTGGTGATCCTCTCCTTCTACGGCGGCGGCTTCGCGACCGTCCCCGCCTATCTGAAGGACCTGTTCGGCACCTACCAGGTGGGCGCCATCCACGGCCGGCTGCTCACCGCGTGGTCCACCGCGGGCGTGCTGGGCCCGCTGATCGTCAACTGGATCGCCGACCGCCAGGAATCGGCCGGCAAACACGGCGCGTCCCTGTACGGCCTGTCCTTCACCATCATGATCGGGCTGTTGGTGATCGGTTTCGTCGCCAACGAACTCGTCCGCCCGGTCCACGCCCGCCACCGCGTCACCGCGCCGAAGGAGGCCGCCGATGTCCAACGAGAACAGCCCGCCTGACCGGCGCGGCCTGATCGCCCTCGCCTGGGTGTGGGTCGGCGCACCCCTGGTCTACGGCCTGTACGAGCTGGTCCAGAAGGCGACCCAGCTGTTCACGGGGTGACGCCCGGGGCGCCCGGGGCTGACGGAAGCCGACAACCCGGGCGCCCGAATCCTGTGGCTTCACCTGCCGTCGTACCCGCGGGTCACCCAACACACTGGGACCTCCCGCCACCCGCGTCCACGAGGGGGACCAGTTGATCGGCTCGCGCATCGCCGCCGTCGGCCATTACCAGCCCGCCAAGGTCCTCACCAATGAGGAGCTGGCGGACCTGGTCGAGACCAGCGACGAGTGGATCCGGTCCCGGGTGGGGATCCGGACGCGGCACATCGCCGGGCCCGACGAACCGGTCGACGAACTCGCCGCGCACGCCGCCGCCAAGGCCCTCGCCGCGGCGGGTCTCGCTCCCGGGGACATCGATCTGGTCCTGGTCGCCACCTCCACCGCCATCGACCGCTCCCCGAACACCGCCGCCCGGGTCGCGGCCAGGCTCGGCATACCGCGGCCCGCCGCGATGGACGTCAACGTCGTGTGTGCCGGGTTCACCCACGCCCTGGCCACCGCCGACCACACCGTCCGCGCGGGCGCCGCGGGCCGGGCCCTGGTCATCGGCGCCGACAAGATGTCCGCCGTGGCCGACTGGACCGACCGCAGCACCTGCGTCCTGGTCGGCGACGGGGCGGGGGCCGCGGTCGTCGAGCCCTGCGCACCGGGGGCGGAGCCCGGGATCGGACCCGTGCTGTGGGGTTCGGTGCCGGAGATGGGGCATGCGGTACGGATCGAGGGCACCCCGCCGCGGTTCGCCCAGGAGGGGCAGAGCGTCTACCGCTGGGCCACCACCCGGCTGCCCGCCCTCGCCCGAGGTGCCTGCGACAAGGCCGGCATCGCCCCCGCCGACCTGGCCGCGGTCGTGCTGCACCAGGCCAACCTGCGCATCATCGAACCCCTCGCCGAGAAGCTGGGCGCGGCGCGTGCCGTGATCGCCCGGGACGTCACCGAGTCCGGGAACACCTCGGCGGCCAGCATCCCGCTGGCCCTGTCCAAGCTCATCGAACGGGGCGAGGTCCGCAGCGGCGACCCGGTCCTGCTGTTCGGCTTCGGCGGCAACCTGTCGTACGCCGGGCAGGTCGTCCGCTGTCCTTGACGCGTCCCCGACCAGCGTCGCGAGCCGGACCGGACCGGCTCGATGTGACGCGAGCGACTGTGCGCGTCCCTGGCACCCGTGCGCCGTAGACTGTAGACGAAAGACAATTGATACTGGACGGAAGTGCGCGCACGAATCTCGTCCGCCGTGCACGGCCCTGCCCAGGAGGGGGACCGCGATGTTGTCGACCGGACTGCCACAGGGTGCCGTGCCCAAGCTCGAACGGCCCGGCCCGCTGCGCGACCGCGTGTACGAGGCGCTGCTCGAACTGATCACCACGCGTGCGTTGCAGCCCGGCCAGCACCTGGTCGAGAGTGAACTCGCCGGGCATCTGGGCGTCTCCCGGCAGCCGGTGCGCGAAGCGCTGCAACGGCTCAACACCGAGGGCTGGGTGGACCTGCGGCCCGCCCAGGGCGCCTTCGTGCACGAGCCGACGGAGGAAGAGGCCGATCAGCTGCTCACCGTGCGGACGCTACTGGAGGCCGAGGCGGCCCGGCTCGCCGCGGCGAACGCGGGCAGCGCCGGGATCGAGGCGCTCAACGAACTGTGCGCGCGGGGCGAGAAGGCGGTCGCCGCCGACGACGTGGACGGCGCCGTCGCCCTGAACGCGGCCTTCCACGCCAAGATCATGGAACTGGCCGGCAACGCGGTCCTCGCCGAGCTGGCCGGGCAGGTCGACCGCAGGGTGCGCTGGTACTACACGCCGGTGGCCCGGCAGCGCGGCCGGCAGTCCTGGGTGGAGCACCGCGCCATGATCGCCGCCGTGGCCGACCGCGACGAACAGCTCGCCACGCAGCTGATGCGCGAGCACACCGAGCACACCCGCCACTCCTACCACGACCGCACGACTTCCTGACCCCGGGACGAGCGGGCCCGCGCCGCGGGCCGCGCAACCACCTCCGGGTGTGAGGCGACGGCCCGCCCGCCCGGCCCTTCCGGAGCGGCGGACGGGGCGGCGGCCCGCAACACGATGATCTTTTCGGCGTCCCACAGGTGCCGCGTGCGGGCCGAAGACGAAAGCGCCGCCGGAGCCGGAGTCAGAGCCGGAGTCAGAACCCGCCGGGGTTCGTCGCCACGCCCACGCATGCCCGCCTTCGCCCGGCTCCGGCGGCGGCATTCCGTTCGCGCGGCAGGAGCGGATGCCCGGCCACGAGGACGGCGCCGACGTGCGGGCGGTCCGGTTCCGGGACGGCCGCCGCGTCGGCCGAGGGCCGCCTTTCACAGCCGGGGCCCTCACGGCTTTGTCCTGTGAGTGGGAAAAGTCAGCGCCAATCCATGCACAGCTTCTTCCCAGGTGCGGCGGTGACTGCTACGTTCCCCTCGAAAGACACACCCGGATGGCCGATTTGAGGCGGGGAGGGGCACGTGAGACGCATGACCGCACGACCCGCGAACGCCCATCAGGCCCGACTGCTCAAGCTGTTGCGTGACGGCGGTCCCAACTCCCGTGCGCAACTGGGCGACCAGATAGACCTCTCACGGTCCAAGCTGGCCGTGGAGGTGGACCGCCTGCTGGAGACCGGCCTCGTGGTCGCCGACGGCCTCGCCGCCTCGCGCGGCGGACGCCGGTCCCACAACATCCGGCTCGCCCCGAACCTCCGCTTCCTCGGCGTCGACATCGGCGCGACCTCGGTCGACGTCGCCGTCACCAACGCCGAACTGGAAGTGCTGGGACACCTCAACCAGCCCATGGACGTACGCGTGGGCCCCGTAGCGGTCTTCGAACAGGTCCTGGCCATGGCCGCGAAGCTGCGTGCCTCCGGACTCGCGGAGGGTTTCGACGGCGCCGGGATCGGCGTGCCGGGACCGGTCCGTTTTCCCGAGGGCGTCCCGGTCGCACCGCCGATCATGCCCGGCTGGGACGGCTTCCCGGTACGGGAGGCGCTCAGTCAGGAACTCGGCTGCCCGGTCATGGTCGACAACGACGTGAACCTGATGGCGATGGGGGAGCGGCACGCGGGCGTCGCGCGCTCCGTGGGCGACTTCCTCTGCATCAAGATCGGTACCGGTATCGGCTGCGGCATCGTCGCCGGCGGTGAGGTCCACCGCGGGGTGACGGGCAGCGCGGGCGACATCGGACACATCCAGGCGGTGCCCGACGGCCGGCCGTGCCCCTGCGGCAACCGGGGCTGTCTGGAAGCCCACTTCAGCGGTGCGGCACTCGCCCGCGACGCACTGGAGGCCGCCCAGCAGGGCCGGTCGACGGAGCTGGCGGCGCGGCTCGCGGCGAACGGCACCCTCACGGGCGTCGACGTCTCCGCCGCTGCCGCCGCGGGCGACACCGTGGCGCTCGCCCTGATCCGCGAGGGCGGCAACCACGTCGGCCAGGTCATCGCCGGACTCGTCTCGTTCTTCAACCCCGGCCTGGTCGTGATCGGCGGCGGGGTGACCGGCCTCGGCCACACCCTGCTCGCCGCGATCCGCACCCAGGTCTACCGCCAGTCACTGCCGCTGGCCACCGGCAACCTGCCCATCGTCCTCGGGGAGCTGGGCCACAACGCCGGCGTCATCGGCGCGGCCCGCCTCATCAGCGACCACCTGTTCTCGCCCGCATAGCCGACCGCTTTCCCGGCCTCGACCAGTACAGCGCCCGCTCTGCCTGCCCCGCGCCACCACGCCTGACATCCAGGCGGCTTCACCCTGACTCAGGCTCCGCACGCCCGCCGAGGGGACCACACATGGCACCAGAACCACCGCTGCTCAGCATGTCCGGAATCACCAAGTCGTTCCCCGGCGTCCGGGCCCTCGACGGCGTCGACCTCGATGTCCAGGCCGGTGAAGTGCACTGCCTGCTCGGTCAGAACGGGGCCGGCAAGTCCACCCTGATCAAGGTCCTCGCGGGCGCCCACCAGCCGGACAGCGGCACCATCACCTGGCGCGGCGAGGACGTCACGCTCCGCTCGCCCAGCGCCGCCATGCGTCTCGGCATCGCCACCATCTACCAGGAACTCGACCTGGTGGAGCACCTGTCGGTGGCCGAGAACGTCCACCTCGGCCATGAGCCCACGGCCGCCGGCTTCGTCGTACGGGGGAGGGCCGCGCGGGCGTCGACCGCCGAACTCCTCGCGCGCCTCGGGCATCCGGAGGTCGACCCCGGCCGGCTCGTCGGCGAACTGTCCGCAGCCCAGCAGCAGATCGTCTCCATGGCCCGGGCGCTCTCCCACGACGTACGGCTCATCGTCATGGACGAACCGTCCGCCGCGCTCGACCCGGACGAGGTCGACAACCTGTTCCGCATCGTCGCCTCGCTCACCGCGGACGGTGTGGCCGTCGTCTACATCTCGCACCGGCTGGAGGAGATCCGGCGCATCGGCGACCGGGTGACGGTCCTCAAGGACGGGCGCGCGGTCGCGGGCGGGCTGCCCGCGAAGACCACGCCCACCCGGGACGTCGTGGCGCTGATGACGGGGCGCAACGTCGAGTACGTCTTCCCCGAGCGGCCCGCCGCGGCGCCCGACGGCGCCCCGGTCCTCCAGGTCCGGGGCCTGTCCCGGCCGGGCGAGTTCGCCCCGCTCGACCTCACCGTCCGGGCCGGCGAGATCGTCGGCCTCGCCGGACTCGTCGGCTCCGGCCGCTCCGAGGTGCTGGAGACGATCTACGGCGCCCGCAAGCCCGGCTCCGGCCAGGTCCTGGTGGACGGCAAGGCGCTGCGGCCCGGCAGCGTGCCCGCGGCGGTCCGCGCGGGTCTCGGCCTCGCCCCCGAAGAACGCAAGGCGCAGGCCCTGCTCATGCTGGAGTCCGTCACCCGGAACGTGTCCGTCTCCACCCTGTCCCGCTTCTCCCGCGGCGGCTGGCTCGACCGGCGCGCCGAACTGGGCGCGGCCCGCGCGGCCACCCGCGAGCTGTCGCTGCGCCCCGACAACCCCTCCGTACCAGTCCGCACCCTCTCCGGCGGAAACCAGCAGAAGGCCGTTCTGGCCCGCTGGCTGCTGCGCGGCTGCCGCGTGCTGCTGCTCGACGAGCCGACCCGCGGCGTCGACGTCGGCGCCCGCGCCGAGCTGTACGCGGTCGTGCGGCGGCTGGCCGACGAAGGGCTCGCGGTCCTGCTCGTGTCCAGCGAGGTCCCCGAAGTACTGGGCCTCGCCGACCGCGTGCTGGTGCTGCGCGAGGGCCACGTCGTACACGAGGCACCCGCCCGCGAACTGGACGAACACCGCGTACTCGACCTCGTCATGGAAGGAAGCCCGGCGTCATGACGCAGCATGCCTCCCCGCCGCGGAGCAGCACCGGCAAGGTGCAGCCGGCCGGCCCCAGCCCCGCCTGGCGCTCCCTCGTGGCCCGCGCCGACGTCCGCACCCTCTCGCTGCTCGGTGTGCTGCTCGCGCTCGTCGTGGTCGGCGGCATCACCAAGCCGGACGAGTTCCTCGACACCCGCAACCTGCAACTCGTCCTCACCCAGGCGTCGGTGATCGGTGTCGTCACCGTCGGCATGACCTTCGTCATCACCTCCGGCGGCATCGACCTGTCGGTCGGCGCGATCGTCGCCCTCGCCTCGGTCTGGGCGACCACGGTCGCCACCCAGGACTTCGGTTTCGCGGGCATCCTGTTCACCGCGGTGATCGTCGGCGTGGGCTGCGGACTCGTCAACGGCGTGCTCATCGCCTACGGCAGCATGGTCCCGTTCATCGCCACCCTCGCCATGCTGGCCTCGGCCCGCGGTCTGGCCCTGCAGATCACCGACGGCAAGACGCAGATCGTCTCGGTCGACGGCATCCTCAAGCTCGGCGAGCGCGACTCCTATGTGCTCGGCATCCCGCCGCTCGTCCTGGTCTTCGCGGTCGTGACGATCATCGGCTGGTTCGTGCTCAACCGCACCACCTTCGGCCGCCGCACGGTCGCCGTCGGCGGCAACGCGGAGGCCGCCCGGCTCGCCGGCATCGACGTACGCCGCCAGCGGCTGTACCTCTACCTGCTGTCCGGGCTGTGCTGCGGCATCGCCGCCTTCCTGCTGATCATCCTGTCCGGCTCGGGCCAGAACACCAACGGCAACCTGTACGAACTCGACGCCATCGCCGCCGCGATCATCGGTGGAACCCTGCTCAGTGGGGGCCGCGGCACCATCACCGGCTCCGTCCTCGGTGTCCTGATCTTCACCACGATCACCAACATCTTCGCCCTGAACAACCTGCAGAGCGACGTCCAGCAGATCGCCAAGGGCGCGATCATCGTCGCCGCCGTGCTGGTCCAGCGCCGTACCGCGAGCACGACCTGACGAAGGGGATCACCGCCATGTCACACCTCACCAGTCGCAGAGGGCTGCTGTTCGGGACCGCCGCGGTCTCCGCCGGTGCCCTGCTCACCGCTTGCACGAGCAACGAGAGCAAGGACGAGCAGCCGGCCGCCAGTTCTCAGCCGGCCGCCGACGACAAGCCCGGCAAGCAGGTCACCGTCGGGTTCGCCGGTCCGCAGGCCGACCACGGCTGGCTCAACGCGATCAACGACAACGCCAAGAGCCGCGCCGAGAAGTACTCGGACGTCACCCTGGAGATCACCGAGGGCTCCAACGACACCGCCGCGCAGATCGGCCAGATCGAGACCCTGATCAACAAGAAGGTCGACGTCCTGGTGATCCTGCCCGCCGACGGCAAGGCCCTCACCCAGGTCGGCCTGAAGGCGATGCGCGCGGGCATCCCGGTGATCAACCTGGACCGGATCTTCAACACCCCGCAGGCGTACCGCTGCTGGGTCGGCGGCGACAACTACGGCATGGGCTTCAACGCCGGCACGTACATCGGCGAGAAGCTGAAGGGCAAGACGGACGCTCGCGTCGTCGAACTGGCCGGGATCGACAACCTGGAGCTGACCAAGCAGCGCACCCAGGGCTTCGACGACGCGCTCAAGAACTACCCGAACCTGAAGAAGGTCGCCCGGCAGGCCGCCGACTTCACCGTCGAGTCGGGACAGGCCAAGATGTCCCAGCTGCTCCAGGCCCAGTCCAAGATCGACGCCGTGTGGAACCACGACGACGACCAGGGCGTGGGCGCGCTGCGCGCCATCGAACAGGCCGGACGCGACGAGTTCATGATGGTCGGCGGTGCGGGGGCCCTCTCTGCCTTCCAGGCGATCAAACAAGACAATGGCGTGATGAAAGCAAGCGTTCTCTATCCGCCGACCATGGCCGCCTCGGCGATCGACCTGGCGCGCGCCCTCGGCCAGAGCAAGGGCATCGGCGGCCTCGCCGAGTACGAGATCCCGTCGTCGATCACGCTGTACTCGGCCGTCGTCGACAAGGACAACGTCGACCAGTACATGTCCACGGGGTTCCGCTGACGGGTCCCGCCCCGCACCCCCCACGGCACAGACATGAACGAGGACGAGGAGGACTTCCTTATGGGACAGCCGCAGCAACCGGACGGGCCGGAGGCGGAGCAGCCACCGATCCGCGTCGGCATGGTCGGATACGCCTTCATGGGCGCCGCCCACTCCCAGGGCTGGCGCACCGCGGGCCGTGTCTTCGACCTGCCCCGACGGCCGGTCCTCGCCGCGATCTGCGGCCGGGACGGCGCCGCGGTCCGGGCGGCGGCCGACCGGCACGGCTGGGCCGCGGCCGAGACCGACTGGCGCGCGCTGATCGCCCGGGACGACGTCGACCTCGTCGACATCTGCACCCCGGGCGACAGCCACGCCGAGATCGCGCTCGCCGCCCTGGCCGCGGGCAAGCACGTACTGTGCGAGAAGCCCCTCGCCAACACCGTCGAAGAGGCCACCGCGATGGCCCGCGCGGCCGAGGAGGCCGAGGCGCGCGGCCAGGTGGCGATGGTCGGCTTCAACTACCGGCGGCTGCCCGCCACGGCGCTCGCCCGGCGGATGGTCGCCGAGGACCGGATCGGCACCCTGCGGCACGTCCGGGTCGTCTACCTCCAGGACTGGCTGATCGACCCCGAGTTCCCGCTCACCTGGCGGCTGCGCAAGGAAGCGGCGGGCTCCGGCTCGCTCGGCGACCTCGGCGCGCACATCATCGACCTCGCCCAGTACCTGGCGGGCGAACGCCTCGCCGGGGTCTCCGCGCTCACCGAGACCTTCGTACGGCAGCGGCCCCGGCCCGGCGGCGCCACGAGCGGCCTGACCGCCGTGTCGGCCACCGGCACCGGAGAGGTCACCGTCGACGACGCCGCCGTGTTCACCGGCCGCTTCGCCTCCGGCGCCCTGGCCTCCTTCGAAGCCACCCGCTACGCGACCGGCCGCAAGAACGCCCTGCGCATCGAACTCAACGGCGCGCGCGGCTCACTCGCCTTCGACCTGGAACGGCTCAACGAACTGTCGTACTTCGACGGCACCGAACCGGGCAACCACGCCGGCTTCCGCCGCATCCTCGTCACCGAACCCGACCACCCCTACCTGGAGGGCTGGTGGCCCCCGGGCCACGGCCTCGGCTACGAGCACAGCTTCGTCCACCAGGCCCGCGACCTGGTGCACGCCATCGCCGAGGGCAGCGCCCCCGAACCCTCCTTCGCCGACGGACTCCAGATCCAGCGCGTGCTCGCCGCGGTGGAGGAGAGCGCCGAGAAGAACGCCGTCTACACCCCCATCGCGGTCTGAGGAGTCTCGCAATGCCCCGCAACTTCACCCTCTTCACCGGACAGTGGGCCGACCTCCCCCTGGAGGAGGTCTGCCGGCTCGCCCGCGACTTCGGCTACGACGGCCTCGAACTCGCCTGCTGGGGCGACCACTTCGAGGTCGACAAGGCGCTCACCGACCCCGGCTACGTCGCCTCCCGCCACCAGCTCCTCGACAAGTACGGCCTCAAGTGCTGGGCCGTCTCCAACCACCTGGTCGGACAGGCCGTCTGCGACGCCATCATCGACGAGCGGCACGAGGCGATCCTGCCCGCCCGGATCTGGGGCGACGGCGAGCCGGAGGGCGTACGCCGCCGGGCCGCCACCGAGATCGCCGACACCGCGCGCGCCGCCGCGGCCCTCGGCGTCGACACCGTCATCGGCTTCACCGGCTCCGCCATCTGGCACCTGGTCGCCATGTTCCCGCCCGCGCCCGAGGCGATGATCGAACGCGGCTACCAGGACTTCGCCGACCGCTGGAACCCCATCCTCGACGTCTTCGACGCGGAGGGCGTCCGCTTCGCGCACGAGGTCCACCCCAGCGAGATCGCCTACGACTACTGGACCACCCAGCGCGCCCTGGCGGCCGTCGACCACCGGCCCGCCTTCGGCCTCAACTTCGACCCCTCCCACTTCGTCTGGCAGGACCTCGACCCGGTCGGCTTCCTGTGGGACTTCCGCGACCGGATCTACCACGTCGACTGCAAGGAGGCCCGCAAGCGCCTCGACGGCCGCAACGGCCGCCTCGGCTCCCACCTGCCCTGGGGCGACCCGCGCCGCGGCTGGGACTTCGTCTCCGCCGGGCATGGCGACGTCCCCTGGGAGGACGTCTTCAGGATGCTGCGCTCCATCGACTACCAGGGACCCGTCTCCGTCGAATGGGAGGACGCCGGCATGGACCGGCTCCAGGGCGCCCCCGAGGCACTGACCCGGCTCAAGGCGTTCGACTTCGAACCGCCGACGGCCTCCTTCGACGCCGCGTTCGGCAACTGAGGCCCGACGCGGCCACCCACCGAACCCCTCTTCCGCTCTCCGGGATGACGGCGCATCCCGGCGCACCGCACCCGCCCCGTACAACCGGCCCCTTCTTGGAGGCATTCGTGCACGGGAACGACCGCACCACCCGCACCCGCAGAAACGAGACCCCCGGACGACGCCGATTCCGCAAGGCGGTGGCCCTGCTCAGCGGGGCCCTGCTCGCGGGCGCCACCCTGAGTCTCACCGCCCCCCAGGCCGGCGCAGCCGTCGCCGACCCGTCAGCCGCGGCGGCCGAGGACTTCCAGCAGGTCACCCTGGCCAAGGGGGCGGCGGAGGTCGGCGAGCCCATGTCGCTCGCCGTCCTGCCGGACCGCTCCGTCCTGCACACCTCGCGCGACGGCACGCTGCGGCTGACCGACGCCGCCGGCAACACCAAGGTCGCGGGCAAGCTGGACGTCTACTCGCACGACGAGGAGGGCCTCCAGGGCGTCGGCGTCGACCCCGGCTTCACCGACAACCACTTCGTCTACCTCTACTACGCGCCCCCGCTGGACACCCCGGCGGGCGACGCCCCGGAGACCGGCACCGCCGCCGACTTCGCCCCCTTCGACGGCGTCAACCGGCTCTCCCGGTTCGTCCTGGGCGCGGACGGCACGCTGGACAAGGCCAGCGAGAAGCAGATCCTCGACGTCAAGACCTCCCGCGGCATCTGCTGTCACGTCGGCGGTGACATCGACTTCGACAAGGACGGCAACCTCTACCTGTCGACCGGCGACGACACCAACCCCTTCCAGTCGGACGGCTACTCGCCCATCGACGAGCGGTCCGACCGCAACCCGGCCTTCGACGCCCGCCGCTCCGCCGGCAACACCAACGACCTGCGCGGCAAGATCCTGCGCATCAAGGTGAACGCCGACGGCTCGTACGCCATACCCGACGGCAACCTCTTCGCGCCGGGCACGCCCAAGACGCGGCCCGAGATCTACGCGATGGGCTTCCGCAACCCGTTCCGCTTCAGCGTCGACAAGGAAACCGGCATCCTCTACGTCGGTGACTACGGACCCGACGCCGGCTCCGCCAACCCGGACCGCGGCCCCTCGGGACAGGTCGAGTTCGACCGGGTCACCGGCCCCGGCAACTTCGGCTGGCCGCTGTGCATCGGCGACAACCAGGCGTACAAGGACTACGACTTCGCCACCAAGACGTCCGGCGCCGCCTTCGACTGCGCCGCACCGAAGAACACCTCGCCGCACAACACCGGCCTGACCGACCTGCCGCCGGCCCAGGCCGCCTGGATCCCCTACGACGGCCCGTCCGTGCCCGAGTTCGGCGACGGCTCCGAATCCCCCATGGGCGGACCGGTCTACCACTACGACCCCGCGCTCGACTCGCCCGTGAAGTTCCCGCAGGCATACGACGGCGACTTCTTCGCCGGTGAGTTCGGCCGCCGCTGGATCAAGCGCATCACCAGCGACGCGAACGGCGCCGTGCAGTCCATCAACCCCGTGCCCTGGACCGGTACCCAGGTGATGGACATGGCCTTCGGCCCGGACGGGGCGCTGTACGTCCTCGACTACGGGCTGTCCTGGTTCGGCGGCGACGACAACTCGGCCCTGTACCGCATCGAGAACGCCACCGACGGCCACTCGCCGGTCGCCCAGGCCGCGGCCGACCGCACCTCGGGACAGGCACCGCTGAAGGTCTCCTTCTCCTCGGCCGGCACCAGCGACCAGGACGGCGACGCGCTCACCTACAGCTGGGACTTCGGCGACGGCACCACCTCGACCGGCGCCAACCCCAGCCACACCTACAAGAAGAACGGCACCTACACCGCCACGCTCACCGCGAAGGACCCGGGCGGGCGCACCGGCAGCGCCGGCGCGCAGGTCGTCGTCGGCAACACCGCGCCCACCGTCACCCTGGAACTCCCGCAGGACGGCCGGCTGTTCAGCTTCGGTGACGCCGTCCCGTTCAAGGTGAAGGTCACCGACCCCGAGGACGGCACGGCCATCGACTGCTCCAAGGTCACGGTCAACTTCGTCCTCGGCCACGACACCCACGGCCACCCGCTGACCTCCGCGACCGGCTGCTCCGGCACCATCCAGACCAGCGCGGACGGCGGACACGACGAGAACGCCAACATCTTCGGCGTGTTCGACGCCCAGTACACGGACAACGGGGGCGGCGGCCAGGCCCCGCTCACCACGCACGACCGCAACGTCGCCCAGCCGCGCCACCGCCAGGCCGAGCACTACAGCGACTCCTCGGGCATCTCGCAGATCAGCAAGGCGAGCGCGCACGGCGGCAAGACGGTCGGTGACATCGACAACGGCGACTGGATCGCCTTCACGCCGTACGCGCTCGGCAACGCCCAGCAGATCACGGCCCGGGTGTCCTCGGGCGGCGCGGGCGGCACCCTTGAGGTCCGTGCCGGCTCCCCGAAGGGCAAGCTCCTCGGCAAGGCCACTGTGCCGGTGACCGGCGGCTGGGAGACCTTCCAGGACGTCAGCGCCGACCTGGCACGCGCACCGAAGGCCACCACCACGCTCTACCTGGTCTTCAAGGGCAGCACCGGCAACGGCGCCCTGTTCGACGTCGACGACTTCGTCTTCACCACGAGCTGAGAGGAGGCCGTGATGCGCGCGACCGGCAGACTGACGACCGCCGCCCTCGGAGCGGCCCTGCTCCTCGGCTGCGTGGCGGGACCCGCCTCGTCGCACCCGGCGGAGAGCAAGCGGGTACTGGTCTTCTCCAAGACGGCCGGATTCCGGCACGACTCGATCCCCGAAGGGATCGCGACGGTCAGGGAACTCGGCGCGAGCGGCGGCTTCGCCGTCGACGCCACGGAGGACGCCGGTGCCTTCACCGGGAAGAACCTGCGGCGCTACGCCGCCGTCGTCTTCATGTCCACGACGGGCGACGTCCTCGACGACGCCCAGCAGCGGGCCTTCGAAGGCTACATCCGCGACGGGGGCGCCTACGTGGGCGTCCACGCCGCCGCCGACACCGAGTACGACTGGGCGTTCTACGGCGGCCTGGCCGGCGCCTACTTCCAGTCGCACCCGGCGATCCAGCCGGCCACGGTGAACGTGGAGGACCGCGGTCACCCGGCGACCTCGGACCTGGCGCACACCTGGGACCGCACGGACGAGTGGTACAACTACCGCTCCAACCCGCGCGAACGCGCCCATGTCCTCGCCTCGCTCGACGAGGCGTCGTACACCGGCGGCACCATGAACGGCGATCACCCGATCGCCTGGTGCCAGGACTACCAGGGCGGCCGTGCCTTCTACACCGGGGGCGGCCACACCAAGGAGTCCTACGCCGACCCCGCGTTCCGGCAGCATCTGCTGGGCGGGATCCGCTGGGCCGTCGGTGACGCCCAGGCCGACTGCCGCCCGGAGAACGGCTACCGGCCGATCTTCGACGGCACCGGCCTGGACGGCTGGAGCCAGGCCGGCCCGGGCTCCTTCACCCTGTCCGAGGACGGCACGCTGACCTCCACGGGTGGCATGGGCATGCTCTGGTACGCCGGGCAGAGCTTCGGGTCGTACTCCCTGAAGCTCGACTGGAAGATGGACGGCGACGACAACTCGGGCGTGTTCGTGGGCTTCCCGCCCTCGGACGACCCGTGGTCGGCCGTGAACAACGGATACGAGATCCAGATCGACGCCACCGACGTGCCCGAGAAGACCACCGGGTCCGTCTACGGCTTCCAGTCCGCCGACCTGAAGAAGCGCGACCGGGCGCTGAACCCGCCGGGGGAGTGGAACACGTACGAGATCCGGGTGGAGGGCGAGCGCCTCCGCATCTGGCTCAACGGCGTGAGGATCAACGATTTCACCAACACCGATCCGGCCCGGAGCCTGCGCGACGGACATGTCGGCATCCAGAACCACGGTGCCGACGACCAGGTGTCCTTCCGCGACATCCGGATCAAGGAACTGCCCGTCAAGGGCAGGTGAGCGGCGGCGGGCGGGGGACGCCGGACCCCCGCCCGCCGTCTTCGTCCCGTCATAGCCGGGGTCAGCGCACGACAAGGAGGCTGCCCATGTCCGCGTCCCTTCCCCGAAACCGTATGGGAATCTGGCTGATCGGCGCCCGGGGTTCCGTCGCCACCACCGTGGTCGCGGGCTGCGCCGCCGTGGCGGCCGGACTGCACCCGCCCACCGGAATGGTCACCGAGACACCCCTGTTCACCGACTGCGGCCTGCCACCGCTCGCCTCGCTGGTGTTCGGCGGGCACGACGTGACCGGCTGTCCGCTGCCCAAGCGGGCCGAGCAACTGGCGGCCGGCGGCGTCCTGCCGCACGGGCTGCCCGCCGCCGTCACGGGCGAACTCGCCGCCGCCGACGCCGAGATCAGGCCCGGCGGCCCGGCCCCGGGAGACACCCGGGACGCCACGGAGGTGATCGCCGCCTTCGCCGCGGACATCGCCGACTTCGTACGACGCAACCGACTGGCCCGAGCCGTCGTGGTGAACGTGGCGTCCACCGAGCCCGTCGCCGCCGGGGACGCGCTGCCGCCCAGCTCGCTGTATGCGGCGGCGGCCCTGCGGGCGGGCTGCCCCTATGTGAACTTCACCCCGTCGACCGGACTGCACCATCCGGCCCTGGCCGAGGCGGCCGCGGACAGCGGACTGCCGTACGCGGGCCGGGACGGCAAGACCGGCCAGACCCTGCTGCGTTCGGTCCTCGGACCGATGTTCGCGCAGCGGGCGCTGGCGGTACGCGCCTGGTCCGGCACCAACCTGCTGGGCGGCGGCGACGGCGCCGCCCTGGCCGACCCGGCGGCGGCCGCCGCCAAGAACGCCGGCAAGGAACGGGTCCTCGCCGACACACTGGGCGGCACCCCGCAGGGCGAGGTGCACATCGACGACGTACCGGCCCTCGGCGACTGGAAGACCGCCTGGGACCACGTCGCCTTCGACGGTTTCCTCGGCACCCGCATGATCCTTCAGACCGTCTGGCAGGGCTGCGACTCGGCGCTGGCCGCCCCCCTGGTTCTCGACCTCGCCCGCCTGACGCTCCGCGCCCACGAGCAGGGCCACACCGGTCCCCTGACCGACCTCGCCTTCTACTTCAAGGACCCACTGGGCGACGCCCCGTCGGCCCTCGGCGACCAGTACACGGCCCTGACCGGCTTCGCTCAGCGGCTGCGGGAGGGCGCGCGGGCCGCGGAGGCCGTGGAGGTCGCGGTGGACGGTGCGGCCGAGGTGGACATGCAGGCCGCCGAGGGCGTGACGGCCGCGGGGGCCGCGGCGGACGTGGCGGATGTGGAGGGGCGGGGATGCTGAGGAATCTGGCGATGTTCCGCCGGTTCGCCGGGACGGGGCGGTCGGTCGAGCGGGGCCGGGCCGGCGGGCCGCCGGTCCCGTCCGTGGCCGGCGGGGGCGCGCGGCACCTCGGGACGCCCCGGATGGCCGGGGCCGACGAGGGCCGCCCGGAGCGGACCGGACGGGTACTCGGCTCCCGGCCCCACCCGGGCGACGACACCGCCGAACCCCGCCCGGACCGGCCTCGGCAGCAGCCCGCCGGTCGGCCTGCCCGGCCCGGTCCCTCCGGCTCACCCCTGCGGGCCTGGGCCGAACTGCTGCGGCTGCCCGCGCTGTTCACCGTGCCCGGTGACGCCCTGGCCGGTGCCGCCGCGGTGTCGGCGCGCCCCGGTCCCCGCACCCTGCTGGCCATCGGCTCCTCGCTGTGCCTGTACGAGGCGGGCATGGCCCTCAACGACTGGGCCGACCGCGACGAGGACGCCCTCGAACGCCCACACCGCCCCCTGCCGTCCGGCCGTATCAGGCCGTCGGCGGCCCTCGCGGCGGCCGGCGCCGCCACCGCGGCGGGCCTCGCCCTGGCCGCCCGCGCCGGGCGGCCCGCACTCGCCGTCGCCACCTCGCTCGCGGCCACCGTGTGGGCGTACGACCTGGTCCTCAAACGCACCCCGGCGGGCCCCGCGGCGATGGCGGCGGCCCGCGGCCTCGACCTGCTGCTCGGCGCGGCGGCCACCCGCGCCACCCCGGACGCGGTCCGTGGCGCGCTGCCTTCCGCCGCACTGCTGAGCAGCCACACCCTGGCGGTCACGGCGGTGTCCCGGCGCGAGACGACCGGCGGCTCACCTCTGGCCCCGCTGGCGGCACTGGCCACCACCGTCGCCCTCGCGCTGCCGCTGACCCGGCCACGGCCAGGTCCGGCCGCCTCCGGGCCCCCGCCGACCGCCGCCGACGTGGCCGTCGGCGGCGGTCGAGAGCGTGCCGTGCCGCGCCTTCGGGCGGCCGTGGGCGCGGCAGCCGCCCTGGTGCCCCCACCGCTCGCGCCCGACGCCACGGTCCTCGGCGGTCCCCGAGAACCAGGCTTCCCCCGCCGTCCGGCGGGCCGGGGTGTTGCAGCCACCCCCGGCCCGCCGGGCACCTCCCCACCGACGTCCGGCCGCGCCACCGGCGCCGTGTCCGAGGTGCTGCGGGCCGCCCTGGGCACCGCCTACGCCGTCACGGCCGGCCGGCCCTACTTCCACGCCGCGCTCAATCCGTCTCCCCAGCTCACCCAGCGAGCCGTCGGCGGGGGCATCCGCGCGACCATCCCCCTCCAGGCCGCACTCTGCGCCCGCGCCGGTGCCCCGTTCGGCGCACTGCTGACCGCGACCCTCGCACCGCTCGCCCGCCGGTTCGCGAAGAAGGTGAGCGTCACATGAGCCCCCGACCCACCGACCCGAGCGATCTCCACCCCCACAGGGCCGCGGTGAACCGCACACCCAGCTACGACGTGCCCCGGGGCGATGTCTCCACGGCGCGTCGACCGGAGCGCTCAGCTCTCACCGCGGGTCGAGTCGCCACCCCCGCGCGGAGCGTGCCGAGCGATTTCGCCGCCGGCTCTTCAGCGCCCGACAGGGGCGCGGGGAACTGCGCGCCCAGCCACGACGCAGCCGCACCCGAAGAATCCACAGCCCCCACCCCCGGACCCAAACCCAAACCCAAAGCCGAACCCACCTCCACCTCCGCCTCCCCCCTCACCCCCACCCCCGCCTGTCATGCCCCTGCCGCCCGAGGCAGCACACCCCCCACCCCACCCCCCGGCGGCCAGCCGCACCGCTTCGGATACGGCACCAACGGCCTCACCGACCTCCGCCTCGACGACGCCCTCGCGCTCCTCGCCGACCTCGGCTACGACGGCCTCGGCCTGACCCTCGACCACATGCACCTCGACCCCCTCGCCCCGAACCTCGGCGCCCGCACCCGCCGCGTCGCGCACCGCCTGGCGGAACTCGGCCTGGACGTCACCGTGGAGACGGGCGCCCGCTACGTCCTGGACCCCCGGCACAAGCACGGCCCCTCCCTGCTCGACCCCGACCCCACGGCCCGCGCCCGCCGCGTGGACCTGCTGCTGCGTGCCGTGCGGGTCGCCGCCGACCTCGGGGCGCACGCCGTGCACTGCTTCAGCGGGATCACGCCGGCCGGCACCGACCCGGACACGGCCTGGCAACGGCTGGCCCAGTCCCTGGCGCCGGTCCTGGACGCCGCCGCCGACGCGGGCGTCCCGCTCGCCGTGGAACCCGAACCCGGCCATCTGCTCGCCACCCTCGCCGACTTCCACCGCCTGCGCCGCACGCTCGGCGATCCCGAACCCCTCGGCCTCACCCTCGACATCGGCCACTGCCAGTGCCTCGAACCCCTCCCGCCCGCCGACTGCGTACGCGCCGCCGCCCCCTGGCTGCGCCACGTCCAGATCGAGGACATGCGGCGCGGAGTCCACGAGCACCTGCCCTTCGGGGACGGCGAGATCGACTTCCCGCCCGTCCTCGCCGCCCTCGCCGCCACCGGCTACCGGGGCCTGACCGTCGTCGAACTGCCGCGCCACTCCCACGCCGGGCCCCACCAGGCCGCCCTCGCCCTCCCGTTCCTGCGCCGGGCGGCCACCGCAGCCACGACCGTGTCCCTGGGGTCCCCGGGGTCTCCGGGGTCTCCGGGGTCTCCGCACCCCGCCCGGCCCGCCGGCGAGCCCTCCGCCACCCCCGAAGGGAGCCCCGCATGACCACCCGGCCCCCCGCACCGGACACCCCGGTGGCCGGCCCCGCGCACACCCCGCCGGACCGACTGCGCACCCTGCTGCACGCCCGACTCGGCACCACCGCCCGTTCCTGGCTGGAGAAGGCCCTCGACGAGGCGGCCGCACCCCCCGACACCCACGGCCCCGTCCCCGCCTGGGAACTGCGGCTCGCGGAGGCCGGCCGGCGCTGCGGACCCGCCCACGCCGACGCCGCCCGCGTCCTCGTCCTGCACGCCGCCCGCCCCGGCACCGACGCCCTCACCCGCGTCTACCGGCAGGGCACCGCCGACGAACGCCGCGCGGTCCTGCACGCCCTGCCCCACCTGGTGGCGGACACCGGCGGGCTCCCGCTCGTCGAGGACGCGCTGCGCACCAACGACACCCGGCTCCTCGCCGCCGCCGTAGGCCCCTACGCCGCCCGCCACCTGGACGCCCACGCCTGGCGGCACGCCGTACTCAAATGCCTGTTCACCGGCGTGCCCGTCGCCGAGGTGGCCGACCTCGCCCGGCGCGCCCACGGAGACCCGGAACTCGCCCGCATGCTCGACGACTACGCGGCGGAACGCACCGCCGCGGGCCGGCACGTGCCCGACGACCTGTACCGGGTGCTGACCCTGACCGGCGCCGAGACCCCGCCGCACACCACGGACGACCCCCACGGCAAGGAGTCCTGATGCGCATCTTCGACCCCCACATCCACATGACCTCCCGGACCACCGACGACTACGAGGCCATGCACACCGCGGGCGTCCGCGCCGTCGTCGAGCCCGCGTTCTGGCTGGGCCAGCCCCGTACCTCACCGGCCTCCTTCCTCGACTACTTCGACTCGCTGCTGGGCTGGGAACCCTTCCGCGCCGCCCAGTACGGCATCGCCCACCACTGCACGCTCGCCCTCAACCCCAAGGAGGCGAACGACCCGCGGTGCGTGCCCGTCCTCGACGCACTGCCCCGGTACCTCGTCAAGGACCGGGTCGTGGCGGTCGGTGAGATCGGCTACGACTCGATGACCCCGGCCGAGGACACCGCGCTCGCCCGGCAACTCCAGCTCGCCGCCGACCACGCGCTGCCCGCGCTCGTGCACACCCCGCACCGCGACAAACTCGCCGGGCTGCGCCGCACCCTCGACGTGGTCCGGGAGTCCGCGCTGCCGCTCGACCGGGTCCTGGTCGACCACCTCAACGAGACCACCGTCAAGGAGGCCAAGGACAGCGGCTGCTGGCTCGGCTTCTCCGTCTACCCGGACACCAAGATGGACGAGGAGCGGATGGTCGCCATCCTGCGCTCCTACGGGCCCGAGAAGGTCTTGGTGAACTCCGCCGCCGACTGGGGAAAGAGCGACCCGCTCAAGACCCGCAAGGTGGGCGACCTGATGCTCGCCGAGGGCTTCTCCGCGGACGACGTCGACCAGGTCCTGTGGCACAACCCGGTCGCGTTCTACGGGCTCAGCGGCCGACTGAGCCTGGACACCGGCCAGGCCGGCACCACCCACGAGGGCAACAGCATCCTGCGCGGCGGGGAGTGACCGATGCGCTTCCGGCACCCCGACGGCACCACCGTCCACCTCGCCTACTGCACCAACGTGCACCCCGCCGAAACCCTGGAGGGCGTCCTCGCCCAGCTCCGCGACCACTGCGAACCCGTACGCCGCAGGCTCGGCCGGGACCGGCTCGGCATCGGCCTGTGGCTCGCCAGGGACGCGGCCCACGCCCTCGTCACCGATCCCGCCGCGCTGCGCACCCTCCGCTCCGAACTGGACCGGCGCGGCCTTGAGGTCGTCACCCTCAACGGCTTCCCGTACCAGGGCTTCGGCGCCGAGGAGGTCAAGTACCGCGTCTACAAACCGGACTGGGCCGACCCCGAACGCCTGGAGCACACCACCTCCCTGGCCCGGGTGCTCGCCGGGCTGCTCCCCGACGACGTCACCGAAGGCAGTGTCTCCACCTTGCCGCTCGCCTGGCGCACCCACTGGGACGAGCAGCGGGCTCAGACCGCCCGCGCCGCCCTGCGCACCCTCGCCGAACGCCTCGACGCCCTCCAGGAGCTGACCGGCCGCTCCGTCCGCGTCGGCCTGGAACCGGAACCCGGCTGCATCATCGAGACCACCGCCGACGCCATCGGCCCGCTCACCACGATCGGCCACGACCGCATCGGCATCTGCGTCGACACCTGCCACCTCGCCACCTCCTTCGAGGACCCGGACACCGCCCTGGACGGGCTCACCCGGGCAGGCGTCCGCGTCGTCAAGTCCCAGCTGTCCGCCGCCCTGCACGCCGCCGACCCCCGGCTCCCCGAGGTCCGCGAGGCCCTCGCGGCCTTCGCCGAACCCCGCTTCCTGCACCAGACCCGCACCCTCAACGGCACCGGCCTGCGCGGCACCGACGACCTTGGCGAGGCCGTCCACGGCGACGCGCTGCCCGACACTGCGCCCTGGCGGTCGCACTTCCACGTCCCGCTGCACGCGGCCCCCGCCGCCCCCCTGACCGCCACCCTCCCGGTGCTGCGCACCGCCCTGGCCCGGCTCGTCGGCGGCCCGCACCCGCTCACCCGCCACTTGGAGGTCGAGACCTACACCTGGCAGGCCCTGCCGCCCGACCTGCGCCCCCGCGACCGCAGCCGGCTCGCCGACGGCATCGCCGCCGAACTCATGCTGGCCCGCGACCTGCTGACCGACCTCGGCCTGAAGGAGCTGCCATGAGCGCCGCGCCCGCCACCGCGGACCCCACCCCGCTGCTCGTCCTGGACGTGGTAGGTCTCACCCCCCGCCTCCTGGACCACATGCCGCACCTCAAACGGCTCGGCCGGTCCGGCTCCCGGGCCGCGCTCGGCACCGTCCTGCCCGCCGTGACCTGCTCCGTCCAGTCCACCCTGCTGACCGGCACCATGCCGTCCGAGCACGGCATCGTCGGCAACGGCTGGTACTTCCGGGAACTCGGCGACGTCCTGCTGTGGCGCCAGCACAACGCCCTCGTCGCCGGGGACAAACTGTGGGACGCCGCCCGCCGCGCCCACCCCGGCTACACCGTCGCCAACATCGGCTGGTGGTACGCCATGGGCGCCGACACCGACTTCACCGTCACCCCGCGCCCCGTCTACTACGCCGACGGACGCAAGGAACCCGACTGCTACACCCGCCCCGCCGCCCTGCACGACGAACTCACCGAGAAACTGGGCACGTTCCCGCTCTTCTCGTACTGGGGACCCGGCGCCGGCCTCGCCTCCAGCCAGTGGATCATCGACGCGACCCGGCACATCCTGCGCACCCGCAACCCCGACCTGGCCCTCGGCTACCTCCCGCACCTCGACTACGACCTCCAGCGCTACGGCCCCGACGACCCGCGCTCGCACCGGGCCGCCGCCGAACTGGACACCGCCGTGGCCCCGCTCCTGGACGACGCCCGCGCCGCCGGCCGCACCGTCGTGGCCCTGTCCGAGTACGGCATCACCCGCGCCGACCGCCCCGTGCACATCAACCGGGCGCTGCGCCGGGCCGGTCTGCTGGAGGTGCACACCCAGGCCGGCATGGAATACCTCGACCCGACGGCCTCCCGTGCCTTCGCGGTCGCCGACCACCAGATCGCCCACGTGTACGTGCGCCGGGCCGAGGACCTCGACGCCACCCGGGCCGCGCTCGACGGCCTGCCCGGCATCGACCTGCTCCTCGACGACGAGGGCAAGAAGGCCCACCACCTCGACCACCCGCGCGCCGGCGACCTGGTCGCCGTGGCGGAGCCGGACGCCTGGTTCACGTACTACTACTGGCTCGACGACGACCGCGCGCCCGACTTCGCGCAGCTCGTCGAGATCCACCGCAAACCCGGATACGACCCGGCCGAGCTGTTCATGGACCCGCTCGATCCCTACGTCAAGGCCAAGGCCGCCACCGCGCTCGCCCGCAAGAAGCTCGGCATGCGCTACCGCATGGCGGTCGTGCCCCTCGACGCCTCACCCGTCCGCGGCAGCCACGGCCGCCTTCCCGCGAGCGACGACGACGGTCCGCTCCTCCTGTGCTCCACCCCCCGCGCCGTCGGAGACCGCATCGCGGCCACCGACGTGAAGTCCCTGCTGCTCGCCCTGGCGGGCCTATCGGACCACCGGTCCAGAGAGAGGCACCCGTGAACGACACCGACACCACCGTCACCGGCACCGGCACCGACGAACCCCTGCGCCGCGCACTCGGCATCGGCCGCCGCGGCTTCCTGAGCACCTGTACCGCCGTCGCGGCGGGCGCCGTCGCCGCTCCCGTGTTCGGCGCGGCCCCCGTCCAGGCGACGCCGGCCGCCCAGACCTCCGGGAAGGGCGGCAGAGGGCAGCTGCTCGTTCCCGCCGACAAGCGGGGCCTCATCCTGTACACCGTCCGCGACGCCACCGGCCGCGACCCGCTCTCCACCGGCCTGCCCTCCGGGTTCCGGTCCGTGTTCGAGCAACTGGCCCGGTTCGGCTACCGGCAGGTCGAGTTCGCCGGGTACGGCCAGCACCCCAACGCGCCCGGCGGCGCGAACCTGGAGAACGTCGAGGGCGCCCGGCTGCTGCGGCGCTGGCTGGACGAGTTCGGACTGCGCGCCCAGGGCAACCACGGCTTCATCCCCGGCTCCTGGCCGCTGACCACCGCCGACGTGGACACCTTCAAGAAACACCTGGAGATCGCGAACATCCTCGGCATGGACCACATGGGCACCGGCGGCGACCCCACCGGCAGCTCCTACCGGGCCGACTGGGACGTGGCCGCCGACAAGTGGCACGCCCTCGGCGAGATCGCCCGCCGCGCCGGGATCAAGCTGTACACGCACAACCACGACGCCGCCTACGGCTTCCTGCTCGACAGCGGCCCGCTCGACGCCCAGGGCCGCCCGACCCGCAGCTCCGGCGTCCGCAAGCTGGAGTACTTCCTGTCCGTCACCGACCCCAAGCTGATCTGGCTGGAGATGGACATCTACTGGGCGCACGTGGCCCAGTACAAGTTCCGCACCTACACCGCTCCCGACGGCTCCACCCGTGAGAACGTCTTCGACCCGGCGGGCCTGGTCGCCCGCCACAACAAGCGCTACCCGCTGTTCCACGCCAAGGACGGTGTCGCCAACACCACCAGCGGCGAGGGCTACGACATGGTCCCGTTCGGCACCGGAGTCATCGACTACACGACGTTCTTCTCCCGCGTGGGCCGGCGCAACTACCACAACCCGATGGTCGAGCAGGACAACGCGCCCAGCGCCACCGACCCGGCCCAGTCCCTGAACCACGCGCGCATCGGCTACCAGAACCTCGCCGCGCTGCGCCACAAGTAGGCCCCACCGCACGGACGCCAGGAGGCCCTCCCCCGTGGGGGAGGGCCTGCCGTCATATCACGCCATCTCCTCACCGAGTGGCTGCGGGTTGGGGGCGATGCGCCGGGCCTCGGGCCTGCCCGGTGCCCTGAGGAAGACCGCGAGTACCGCACAGGCCAGACCGATGGAGCCGGCCAGGACGAACGCGCCGTGGTAGTCCCACGCGCTGACGACGACCGAGCCCATGCCCGAACCGACGAGGCCCGAGACCAGCTTGGAGCTGTAGACCATGCCGTAGTTGCTGGCGTTGTTGTTCTCACCGAAGTAGTCCGCCGTCATCGCCGCGAACAGCGGGAAGATCGCCCCACCGCCGAAGCCGGAGACCATCGAGCAGAACAGGAAGAACGGCATGCTGCCCATCTGGCCGGAGACCAGCACGCCGAACTGCGCGGTACCGAGCACCAGACACACGATGATCAGTGTGCTGCGGCGCCCGTAGCGGTCGGATATCCAGCCGATGACGCCGCGTCCGGTGCCGTTGACGATCGCCTTCAGGGACATCGCCGTGGCCACGATCCCGCCCGCGAAGCCCATGTCCTTGCCGAACGGGACCTGGAAGGCGATGCCGAAGATGTTGATGCCGGCCGTGCACAGCAGACAGAACCACATCATCCACAGGACCGGTGTGCGCGCCGCCTCCTTCGGCGTGTACTGCTTCACGGCCGGCGGGTTCTTCTCCAGCGCCCGGCGGATGCGCGGGTCGTCGGTCGCCTTCAGCGGGTCGACCTGCGGCGGCCACCAGTTCTTCGGCGGGTCCTGGAAGAACCAGCCCGCGGTGGCCACCATCACGCACAGACCGACGCCCACCGCGGCCAGCACCGTCTGGTAGTTGCCCAGATCCATGTACGAGGTGAAGAGGAACACGAACGGCACGGACCCGTAGGCGAAACCGCCGTTGACGAAGCCGGTCTTGCCGCCCTTGCGCTCCGGATACCACTTGCCGACCATGTTGACGCAGGTCGCGTAGACCAGACCGGCGCCGATACCGCTGCACATGCCGAAGCCGAGATAGGCGACGAGCACATTCGGTGCGTACGCCAGCGACAGATAGCCCAGCATGGTGCCGACCGCGCCGATCAGCATGGCCGTACGGGCGGGCAGCCTGCCGCTCTCCCGCAGCTGTCCGGCCGGGAAGGCCACGGCCGCCTGGAAGAACACCCAGACGCCCATCAGCCAGAAGATGTGTCCGCTGCTCCACAGATGTGCCTCGTGGAGTGTGTCCTCCGCCGAGGTGAACGCGTACTCGGCGGAGCTGATGCCCATCATGCCCACCCAGGGCAGGATGACCATCCACTTGCGCGAGCGCCCCATGATGTCGACATCGGACTCGCCGATCCGGTACACGCGGCCGTTGCGGTCCGCCACCTCCCGGAACGGGACCGCGGCGGAGTGGTCGGTGGTTGTCATGTCTCGATTCCCCTTGCGTCGAAAGCTCTGGCCAGCGCCCCCTGTCCAATGCGTTTCGTGCGCGCTCGGGTCTCGGGGCCGGCCGGCGCACCGTCGGCCGGCCCCTCCTCGCTCACCTCATGAACCGCCCCCCAACAACCCCGCCGCCTGAGCCCAGCGGTACTTCGCACCCAGCACGGCGACCGGCTTCTCCGTCGTGTACGGGTACGCCACCACCCCGTGCTCGTACAGGTACTGGCACGCCTCCTCGACCTCGACGTCGCCCGCGAGCGACGCGACGACGGGCTTCTCGATGCCGCGCGCCCGGAACTCCGCCACCACCCGCGCGGTCAGTTCGGCGAACACCATGGGCGGCGTGACGATCGTGTGCCAGTAGCCGAGGACCAGCGCGTGGATCCGCGGGTCCTCCAGCCCGAGCCGGATCGTCGCCTCGTACGTCGACGGCGGCTCGCCCCCGGTGATGTCCACCGGGTTGCCAGCGGCACCGAAGGGCGGGATGAACGTCCGGAAGGCCGCGTCCAGGTCCGGCGGGATCTCCATCAGGGACAGCCCGTTGTCCGTCACCGCGTCCGACAGCAGCACACCGCTGCCGCCCGCCCCCGTGATGATCACCACGTTGTCGCCCCGGGGCGTGGGCAGCACCGGCAGCCCGCGCGCGTACTCCAGCATGTCGTTCAGGCCCGGCGCCCGGATGACACCTGCCTGGCGGAGGATGTCGTCGTACACGGCGTCGTCGCCCGCCAGCGCCCCGGTGTGCGACCCCGCGGCCTTCGCGCCGGCCGCCGTACGGCCCGCCTTCAGCACCACGACGGGCTTCCTCGGCACGGTTGCGCGCGCCGCCTCGACGAACGCGCGGCCGTCCTTCAGGTCCTCCAGGTGCATCGCGATGCACTCGGTGTGCGGGTCCTCGCCGAACCAGGTCAGCAGGTCGTCCTCGTCCAGGTCCGACTTGTTGCCGAGACCGACGATCGCCGACACACCCGTCCTGGTGGTGCGCGCGAACCCCAGGATGGCCATCCCGATGCCGCCGGACTGCGAGGTCAGCGCCACCCCGCCCCTGACGTCGTACGGCGTGCAGAACGTCGCGCACAGGTCCTGCCAGGTGGAGTAGTAGCCGTAGATGTTGGGCCCGAGCAGCCGGACGCCGTACCGCTCGCCCAGCGCCACGATCTCGGCCTGCAACTCGTGCTCACCGGTCTCCGCGAACCCGGAGGGGATCAGCACGGCGTTGGGGATCCTCTTGCGCCCCGCCTCCTCCAGCGCGGCGGCCACGAACTTCGCGGGGATCGCGAAGACCGCGACGTCCACCTCACCGGGGACGTCCGCGACGCTCCGGTACGCCTTGCGGCCCAGGATGTCGTCGGCCCTGGGGTTCACCGGGTGGATCTCCCCGCGGAAGCCGCCGTCGACGAGGTTGCGCATGACCGAATTGCCGATCTTGCCCTGCTCGTTGGAGGCACCGATCACGGCGATCGACGACGGCTGCATCAGCCGCCGCATGGAGGTGAGGATCTCCGCACGCGAGTAGGTGCGGCGCGGTGGCGGCTGCTTGTCGGCGATGATCACCCTGATGTCCGCGGCGACCGCTCCCTCCGCCGTGGCGATCACCGGGTTCAGATCCACCTCGGCGATCTCCGGGAAGTCCGCGACCAGGCGGGAGACCCGGCGGATCTGCTCGGCGACCGCCCACCGGTCCACGCCCGCCTGCCCGCGCACCCCGCGCAGGATCTCCGCCGAGCGGATCGAGTCCAGCATGGACAGCGCCTCGTCGGCGTCCACCGGCGCGAGCCGGAAGGTGACGTCCTTCAGCACCTCGACCAGCACACCGCCGAGCCCGAAGGCCACCACCTTGCCGAACGTCGGGTCGGTGACCGCGCCGACGATGACCTCCTGCCCCGTGGGCAGCAGCTCCTGGATCTGCACGCCCTCGATCCGGGCGGCGGCGTCGTAGGCGCGTGCGTTCTCCACGATCCGGTGGAAGGCGTCCCGTACGTCCGCCGCGCCCTCGACACCGACGATCACCCCGCCCGCGTCGGTCTTGTGCAGGATGTCGGGCGAGACGATCTTCATCACGACGGGTCCGCCGAACCGCGCCGCGTGCGCGACCGCCTCGTCGACGTCCTTCGCCAGTTCCTCGCCCGGTACGGCGATGCCGTACGCGTCGGCGATGACCTTGCCCTCCGGGGCGGTGAGCGCGGTGCGTCCCTCGGCGCGCACCGCGTCGAGCAGCGCCCGCACCTTCACCACCCGGTCCTCGGCCAGCACGTCAGATCACTCCGTTCGATTTGAGCAGGCGCAACTCCTCGTCACTCAGGCCGAGTTCGCCGACGTAGATCTCCTCGTTGTGCTCGCCGAGCAGCGGGGAGGCGGTGATGTCGACGGGTGAGTCGGAGAGTTTGAGCGGGCTTCCCACGGTCACGAACTCGCCGCGCTCCGGGTGCGGGACGGTGACCACCATCTCGTTGGCGGCCAGCGACTCGTCCTCGATGATCTCCTTCGTCGACAGGATCGGCCCGCACGGGATGTTGTGCGCGTTCAGTTTCTCCAGCACCTCCCACTTGGGAAGCGTCGAGGACCATTCCTCGATCAGCTGGAACATCTTGCCCAGCTTGGGCAGCCGGACCTCCGGCGTCGCCCAGTCGGGGTCGCCGGCCAGTTCGGGCCGGCCGATCAGTTCGCTGAGCGGTTGCCAGCCGACGGGCTGCACGATCACGTACACGTAGTCGTTGGGTCCGCCGGGTGCGCAGCTGACGGCCCAGCCGGGCTGGCCGCCGCCGGAGGCGTTGCCGGAGCGGGGGACCTCGTCGCCGAAGTCCTCGTTCGGGTACTCGGCGAGCGGGCCGTGTGCGAGGCGCTGCTGGTCACGGAGTTTGACCCGGCACAGGTTGAGCACGGCGTGCTGCATCGCGACGTTCACGCGCTGGCCGCGGCCGGTCCGCTCGCGTTGCAGCAGTGCCGCGAGGATCGCCGCGACGGCGTGCACGCCCGTTCCCGAGTCGCCGATCTGGGCGCCGGTCGCGAGCGGCGGGCCGTCCTCGAAGCCGGTGGTCGCCATCGATCCGCCCATCGCCTGCGCGACGACCTCGTACGCCTTGAAAGCGGTGTACGGGCCCTCGCCGAAGCCCTTGATGGAGGCGTAGACGATCCGTGGGTTGATCTCCTTGATGCGGTCCCAGGTGAACCCCATCCGGTCGACCGCGCCCGGCCCGAAGTTCTCGACCATGACATCGCTGCGGCGGATCAGCTCGGTCAGGATCTCCTTGCCGCGCCCGGTCTTGGTGTTCAGGGTGATGCTGCGCTTGTTGCAGTTGAGCATCGTGAAGTACAGGGAGTCGACGTCCGGCAGGTCACGCAGCTGCTTGCGCGTGATGTCACCGGTCGGGGCCTCCAGCTTGACGACGTCCGCGCCGAGCCAGGCGAGCAGCTGGGTCGCGGAGGGCCCGGACTGGACGTGCGTCATGTCCAGGACGCGGATGCCGTCGAGTGCCTTGGTGGTCACCGGGCTCACCTCACTTGTACGGGTCGGGATTCATGGATCCGGGGGCGTGCGCGTCCGGGTCGGCCCGGACGTCGATCGGCGGCTCTCCCGGGACTCCCGGGCCCGCCGCGGCACCGGGCCGGCGCCGGCCCCGGTACGGACCTCCTGGCCGTGGCCCCCGGGCGGCTGCGCGAACGTGTCGTACGGGACTCCGCGTGGCAGGCCCCGGCGGCACCGGTGGCGGCGTCCGTGGTCCCCGGACCCGTGGCGACGGCCGTGCGGCCGGGCTCGCCGATGACGCTCCTGCGGCCGCCGGCGGCGTGCCCGGCGGACCGGACGCCCCCTGCGTCGGCGATCTCGGGGCCTTCGTCGGCGCTGCCGTCGTGGCGGTCGAGGCGTGGCCGCCGCACGGGGTGCGGATGCGGTCGACGGCTTCGGCCCACAGCGCCTGGGCTCCGGGATGACCTGGGGATATCGCCTCGTCGGCGTCGTCGGGCATGGCGAAGTCCGGTCCCTTCATGAGGGGTGTGGCTCTCTCGCGGTACATTGCATACAGTCGACGGATACTGTATGAAGCTTGTTATCCCGCATCCGGTGGGTGGTGTCCAGGGGGCGTGCGGCACTTTTAGGACAGGAGCCGGTTATGGACCTGTACGAACACCAGGCAAGGGAACTCTTCGAGGAACACGGCATCGTGGTGCCGAGGGCGGAGGTCACCGATTCACCCGAGGAAGCCCGGGAGATCGCCCGCGGGCTCGGCGGCAAGGTGGTGGTGAAGGCCCAGGTGAAGACCGGTGGCCGCGGCAAGGCGGGCGGGGTCAGGCTCGCCGCCGACCCGGCCGCCGCCGAGCTGACCGCACGGCAGATCCTCGGCATGGACATCAAGGGGCACACGGTCGGCAAGGTGATGCTGGCCCAACCCGTCGACATCGAGAACGAGTTCTACGTCTCCTACGTACTCGACCGGACGGCCGGCGGCTTCCTCGCCATCGCCTCCGCCGAGGGCGGCATGGAGATCGAGGAAGTGGCCGCGAGCCGCCCCGAGGCCGTCGCCCGGATCCCCGTGGACCGGGCCGAGGGCGTCACCTCGGCCAAGGCCGCGGAGATCGTCGCGGCGGCCGGGCTGCCGTCACAGGCCGTGGACGTCCTCGTCCGACTGTGGCAGGTACTGGTCCGCGAGGACGCCCTGCTCGTCGAGGTCAATCCGCTCGTGCGCACCCGGCAGGGCCAGATCCTCGCTCTCGACGGCAAGGTCACCCTGGACGACAACGCCCGTTTCCGGCAGGCCCGTTGGGGCGCCGACGAGACCGACCACCACGACCCGCTGGAGTCCGTGGCCGCCGCCCGCGGCCTCAACTACGTCAAGCTCGACGGCGAGGTCGGCATCATCGGCAACGGCGCCGGCCTCGTCATGTCCACCCTCGACGTGGTCGCGGGCTGCGGCGCCCGCCCGGCCAACTTCCTCGACATCGGCGGTGGAGCCTCCGCGCAGGTCATGGCGGACGGACTGGCGGTCATCCTGTCCGACCCGGCCGTCAAGTCGGTCCTCGTCAACGTCTTCGGCGGGATCACCGCCTGCGACGCGGTCGCCGACGGCATCGTGCAGGCCCTGGAGAGGGTCCGGCTGACCAGACCGCTCGTCGTCCGGCTCGACGGCAACAACGCGGCCCGCGGCCGGTCGATCCTCGACGACCACGGCCACCCGCTGGTCCAGCAGGCCACCACCATGGACGGCGCCGCCGCCCATGCCGCCCGGCTCGCCGCCGCAGCCTGAGGAGACAGGGACACCATGGCCATCTACCTCACCAAGGAGAGCAAGGTCCTCGTCCAGGGCATGACCGGCGGCGAGGGCCTGAAGCACACCCGCCGGATGCTGGCCGCGGGCACCGACGTCGTCGGCGGCGTCAACCCGCGCAAGGCGGGACAGACCGTCGACTTCGCCGACCGGGCCGTCCCCGTCTTCGGCACGGTCCGCGAAGGAATCGAGGCGACCGGAGCCGACGTCACCGTCGTCTTCGTACCGCCCGCCTTCGCCAAGGCCGCCGTGCTGGAGGCCGTCGACGCCGGAATCGGGCTCGCCGTCGTCATCACCGAGGGCATCCCGGTCCACGACTCCGTCGTCTTCACCACGCACGCCAGGACGAAGGGCACCCGGATCATCGGCCCCAACTGTCCGGGGCTGATCACCCCCGGACAGTCGAACGCCGGCATCATCCCCGCCGACATCACCAAGCCCGGCCGTATCGGACTGGTCTCCAAGTCCGGCACACTGACCTACCAGCTCATGTACGAACTGCGTGAGATCGGCTTCTCCACCTGTGTCGGCATCGGCGGCGACCCCGTCGTCGGCACCAGCCACATCGACTGCCTGGCCGCCTTCCAGGACGACCCCGACACCGAGCTGATCATCCTCATCGGCGAGATCGGGGGCGACGCGGAGGAACGCGCCGCCGCGTACGTCCGCGAGCACGTCACCAAGCCCGTCGTGGGCTACGTCGCCGGATTCACCGCCCCCGAGGGCCGTACCATGGGTCACGCGGGTGCGATCGTCTCCGGTTCCTCCGGCACCGCGCGGGCCAAACAGGAGGCCCTTGAGGCAGCCGGTGTCCGGGTCGGCGGCACCCCCACCGAAACAGCTCGACTGGTGCTGGAGACGCTGACAGCACGCGGTGACGCCGTCCGCGGCTGAACCCGGCCGAGCACCCCGCACCCTCCGACGCGTCCGGCGCTCCCGGCCCCCTTCCGAGGCCGTGTCCCGCCGCCCGCGTCCTCCTCCCGTCCGAGCCGGCGGTGCGGCCGGCTCAAGCACGGGAACGTCCTGTCCCACCCCGCCCGACTGTGCACCGAGAGCGGAGCCCACCCCATGGCAACCAGCCCCACCCCGAACCACCGAACCCTCACCCTGAAGTCCGGCACGTCCTGGAACGACGCCTGGCAGCGCTGCCTCGCCGTCGCCCCCGAAGCCTTCCAGGAGGACGGCGTCCGCAACCTGTGGGCCGCCGCCTGGCAGCCGGACGGCCGTGCCCTGCCCGCGACCAGCCCGGTCGACGGCAGCCCGATCGCCGGCGTGCCGCGCCTCGACCGGGCCACCGCCCACCAGGCCGTGCGCGCCTCCCTCGACCAGCACCGCGCCTGGCGCCACATCCCGCTCGAAGAGCGCCGCGCCAGGGTCTCCGCCACCCTGGACGCGCTCACCGAGCACCGCGAACTGCTCGCCCTGCTGCTCGTCTGGGAGATCGGCAAGCCCTGGCGGCTCGCCCAGGCGGACGTCGACCGGGCGATCGACGGCGTGCGCTGGTACGTCGACGGCATCGAACCGATGGTCGCCGGCCGGGCCCCGCTGGACGGCCCGGTCTCCAACATCGCCAGCTGGAACTACCCGATGAGCGTGCTCGTCCACGCCATGCTGGTCCAGGCACTCGCGGGCAACGCGGTCATCGCCAAGGCCCCGACCGACGGCGGGGTCGCCTGCCTCACCCTGGCCGCCGCGCTCGCCGCCCGCGAGGGCATCCCCGTCACCCTCGTCAGCGGCAGCGGCGGTGAACTGTCGGAGGCGCTGGTACGGGCGCCCGAGATCGGCTGCGTCTCCTTCGTCGGCGGCCGCGACACCGGCGCCGCCGTGGCCACCGCGGTCGCCGACCTCGGCAAGCGGCACGTACTGGAACAAGAAGGTCTGAACACCTGGGGCATCTGGAACTACACCGACTGGGACGCCCTCACCGCCGTCGTCCCCAAGCTCTTCGACTACGGCAAGCAGCGCTGCACCGCCTACCCCCGCTTCGTCGTGCAGCGCTCACTCTTCGACGACTTCCTCGCGGCCTACCTCCCGGCGGTCCGCACCGTCAAGGTCGGCCACCCGCTGGCGGTCGAGCACCCCGAGGACCCCTACCCGCAGCTGGACTTCGGCCCGCTGATCAACGCGGCCAAGGCCAAGGAACTCCAGGACCAGGTCAACGAGGCCATCGACCGCGGCGCCGTCCCGCTGCACCGCGGCAAGCCGGCCGACGCCCACTTCCTGCCCGGCCAGGACACCTCGGCATACGTCCAGCCGGTCACCCTCCTCGGCCCCCCGCCCTCGTCCCCGCTGCACCACGCGGAACCGTTCGGACCGGTCGACACCATCGTGCTGGTCGACACGGAGGCGGAACTGCTCGCGGCCATGAACGCGTCGAACGGCGCCCTGGTCGCCACCCTTTCCACCGACGACCGGGCCACCTACGACCGGCTCGCACCGCAGATCCGCGCGTTCAAGATCGGCCACGGCAAGCCGCGCTCCCGAGGCGACCGCGACGAACTGTTCGGCGGCTTCGGAGCGTCGTGGCGCGGCGCGTTCGTGGGCGGCGAACTGCTGGTCAGTGCGGTGACCCAGGGCCCGGCGGGCGAGCGGCTGCCCGGCAACTTCCCGGATTACCAGCTCATGCCGTGACCCAGGTCGTGTCCGGGCCCGCGCGCATACCCCACGCGTCGGCCCGGACACACACAGTGACCAAGGTGTGCCCCGTCGACGTGGCCACAACCCCTGCTCAGGTCACGGAAACGCAGGTGAAAGCCACTCCGAAACCTTGGTATTGTTGTCCATGTCGCCCCAGGGGAACACCCCTGGCAGGGCGGCAGACACCTGGTCCGGGTGGCGGAATGGCAGACGCGCTAGCTTGAGGTGCTAGTGCCCTTTATCGGGCGTGGGGGTTCAAGTCCCCCCTCGGACACTCGCTATAGCGATACGCGGATGAGGGCCTCGACCTGACGGTTGCGGCCCTACCTGCGTGTTCGTAGCTGATCGTGATTCCGAGGGCTTCGTAGAGCGGGCTCTTCTTCTCTGCGTCTACGGTCTGCACGCGTTGTGCGATGTCTCCGAGTCTCTCAGTGATCTCCCGGATCTGGTCGGCGCTGAGGGGAGCTTCCTTCTTTCGAGTGGCGGCAGGTGGCGTGTCGAGCTTCTTGCGTGCTACCTCCTTCTCCGCCTGCGCCTCGTTGATCCATTGAGTGACGACGGCGGGGTCGGTTGCCGGCTTCGAGGGCGGCCTGGTAGCGGGCGAGACGCCGCTCGCACTCCTTGACCGCTTTGCGGGCCTGAGCCTGCTGCGGAGTGAGCGTCTCGGCCGCATTCGCTGCCGCGCCGGCTTGGGCGAGGGCGGCGAGGGTGGCGGCGAGCCGGCCGGGGGCGAAGGCTTTCGCGATCCATCGGTCCAGAGCCCGGCAGACCACGTCCTGTCGGAGGTAGACGGTCCGGGGGTGGTCCAGGCCGGGGTGGAGGGACTGTTCCTGTTCCTTGAACTCGCAGCGGTAGTAGACCGTGTTGCGGATCGTCGCGGGCTGCATCTTGCGCCCGCATGCCTCGCATCGCACCCGCCCGCGCAGTGCGTACGCCCGTTGCCCCTGCGGTTGTCGTCCGGGGCGTTCGAGGCGCTGCGGCATGCGGGCACGCTGCTGACGGATCTTCTTGACGGTGTCGAAGAGCTGGGTGGTGACGATCGCCTCGTGAGCAGCATCGTTGGACCACACCCACTGTTCAGCCGGGTTGTGTGTCATGCGGGTGCGGTGGCCGAGGGTGACGTCGTCGATGTCGTAGAGGTGTTCCTCCTTGCGTTGTTTGTTCCAGATCTCGTAGCCGGTGTATCGGGGGTTGGTGAGGATGGCGCGGACGGCGCCCTGTTGCCAGGTCGTCTTCTTGCGGTGGGGGTTGCGGGCTGCGTCGTGGGCGGAGGGGCAGGGGATGCCCTCCCGGGTGAGCTGGGCAGCGATGGCCTTGTCGCTCATGCCGTCGACGTACATCTGGAAGATCCGGGCCACGACGGGGGCCGCGGCGGGGTCGGGTTCCAGGCGGTGGATCCGCTGTCCCGTCGCGGCCTTGGCCGGGTTCGGATGCGGCCCCGCGTCGCCGATCAGGTACCCGTAGGGGGGCGTCCGCCAAGGTAGCGGCCTTGGAGCTGGGCCTGCGAGTTCATGGCGGTCCGCACCCGGATCTTGATGCGGTTGCGTTCTCCCTTGCTCATGCCGCCGAAGACGGACATGACGAGGTCGTGGGCCTCGTTGTCCGGGTCGATCGGCCCGCCGATCTCCGGGACCCACAGGGGGATGCGGAAGTGGACGAAGACGGGGAAGGTGTTGCCGAACTGGTTGCCGTAGAAGGTGCGCTGCGGTTCCCCGATCACGACGGCGTCGAATCCGCGGTTGGGGTTGCGGAGGGCTTGGAGGAGTTCGTTGGCGCGGGGGCGGCGCTGCCAGGGCAGGGAGCGGCTGTGGCCGACGTCGAAGTACTCGGTGACGATATGGCCGCCGACGGGTTCGAGCAGGGCTCGGGCGCGGGTGAGCTGCCAGTTTCTGGATGCCTCGGGGTCTTGCAGGTCCTCGGTGGAGCAGCGTCCGGCGAAGGCGAAACGGATCACGTGCGGTGAGACTCCCAGTGCGGGCGCGCGGCATGGTGCGCGCTGCGGGTGTTATGTGGCGTTCTGTCGTACCTCGAATGGGGGAGAAGAGCCAGCGGCCGCCCGCGTCTCTCGGTCAGCCGTTGCCGGTCTCGGGGCGCTGCTGACTGGAATCGGCGATCAGGATGCGAAGGAGCTGCAGGAGGGTGGCAGCGACGGGTTCGGTTACGTCGGGTGGCTCCTCGGGGAGGGCAACCCGGGTTTGCCGCGGGCTGCTCGGACCCGGGTGCTGCTCGGATGGGAGCTTGGGGTACGTGTACTCGGCTTGAACTCGTAGTCGCCGGTCACTCGATCTTCGGCGCGTCCATGGTCAGCCTGGTCCCGGCGAGGCAGCCGTCGATCAGATGGGGAC
>NZ_JBIAXM010000043.1:0-47756 GCF_042896695.1 Streptomyces sp. NPDC001270
ACGCGTCGTCGTCATCGACTGGACCGAAACCGGCGCGTCCCCACCCACCGCCACCGAACCGACATGGATCTGCCGCGACACGCGGCGCTCGGCGATCGGCCGGGGCGGGATCTCGGGGACACCGAGGGAAATTGCGGTCATACGTGTCACTCCCGGTTCCCGGAGACCGTCTCGCGCATGGCGCGCAGCGACTCCTTGAGCGATCCCATGGTCGCGAGCACGGCGGTGGGCTCGTAGCCGCAGTGCGCCATGCAGTTGGCGCAGCGCGGGTCCTTGCCGCGGCCGTACTTGTCCCAGTCGGTCTTCTCGATCAGTTCGCGGTACGTCGGCACATACCCGTCGCTCATCAGGTAGCAGGGACGCTGCCAGCCGAAGAGCGAGTAGTTCGGGATCGCCCACGCGGTGCACGGGAAGTCGACCTTGCCCTCCAGGAAGTCCAGGAAGAGCGGGGAGTGGTTGAGCCGCCAGCGCCGCCGGTTGCCGCCCGAGAACGCCTTCTTGAACAGTTCGCGGGTCTGCTCGACGCCGAGGAAGTGCTCCTGGTCGGGGGCCTTCTCGTAGGCGTAGGCGGGCGAGATCATCATCTCGTCGACCTGGAGGTCGTCGTTCAGGAAGTTGAGCACCTCGACGATCGTCTGCGGGGTGTCCGTGTTGAAGAAGGTCGAGTTGGTGGTGACCCGGAAACCGCGTCGCTTGGCCTCCTTGATCGCCGCCACGGCCTCGTCGAACACGCCTTCCTTGGCAACGGACTCGTCGTGCCGCTCGCGCAGCCCGTCGATGTGCACGGCGAAGGCGAAGTAGGGCGAGGGCGTGAACTTGTCCATCTTCTTGCGCAGCAGCATGGCGTTGGTGCACAGGAAGACGAATTTCCGCTTGGCCACCAACTGCCGCACGATCTCGTCGATCTGCGGGTGCATGAGGGGCTCGCCGCCGGCGATCGACACCATCGGCGCGCCGGACTCCAGCACCGCGCCGACGGCCTGGGCCACCGGCATGCGCTGCTTGAGCACCCCGGCCGGGTGCTGGATCTTGCCGCAGCCCTCGCACTTGAGGTTGCAGGCGAACAACGGTTCCAGCTCGACGATGAGCGGGAACTTGTCGCGCTTGCGGAATTTCTGTTCAGCCAGGTATGTAGCGACCTTGATGGACTGACGCAGTGGCATGGCCATCTGGCTCACCTCCGAGGGAGCAGCAAAGAACGGTGCCATTCAAAAAATGCAGGAAGGACAGAGCGAAGAACACGGAAAGCGGATATTCCACCGCGCACCGTGCCGATCCGGACGAGTTCATGTTCTGGAGCGTCCACGACCACCCGGACCGCGGCAACGGGTCGCTCGCCCGTCCGCACGGCGCTCAGGAGCGTGGCGGCCGACTCCATGTCGACCGCGATCGCGCCGGTGTCGAGGAGATCCGACCGCTCGTTGCCCCGGACCACGTGGTCGGAGCCGGTGAGCGGGCCGGTGTGGACCGTGCGTCCGGGCACGGTCCGGGTGAGTTCCTTGACGAGCAGGTCGGTCCCCGCGCAGGGGACGTCGCCCCGCGGGTCCCGGGTCTCCTCGGCGACCACCAGGTCGCCGGGGTGCATACCGGGGGCGAGACCCGCGCAGAAGCCGGTGGCCACCACGGCGGCCCCGGCGAGCGCCGGTTCGGCGAGGGCCCGGGCGACGGAGCGTTCCGCCGCCCTCGGCCCCATCCCGGTCCGCAGGACCGTGACCGGCCCGTCGGCCCCGCCACGCTCGCCCGCGCGCAGGGCGAAGTGCTCGATGCCGAGCGCGCAGGCGATCAGCAGCGGGGCGGGCTGGGTACTCATCAGCCCCCCTCTCCGGCGGCGCGGGGCGCTCCGACACCCCGGTCGGTGAAGGGCTCGCCGTGCACGTACCGGCCGAGCGCGGTGAGCGGGAACACCTGCCGGTAGAGGTGGTAGTTGATGGAGAAGTCCCAGGGGAAGCCGGTGCCCGTGAAGTACGGCTCGTCCCAGGAGCCGTCCTCACGCTGGGTCTCGGCCAGCCACTGGACGCCACGCTCGACGGCCTTGGACTCCTTCTCCCCGGCCGCCAGCAGCGCCATCAGCGCCCACCCGGTCTGTGAGGCGGTCGAGGCGCCGCGCCCGCTCCAGTCCTTGTCGTCGTCGTAGGAGCGCAGGTCCTCGCCCCAGCCGCCGTCGTCGTTCTGGGTCGACTCCAGCCAGGAGACGGCGCGCCGGATCGCCGGGTGCGAGGTGGGCAGCCCGGCCGCGACCAGCGCGGGCACCGCGGATCCGGTGCCGTAGACGTAGTTGACGCCCCACCGTCCGAACCACGAGCCGTCCGTTTCCTGTGCGGCCAGCAGCCAGTCGACGCCGCGCCGGGTGCGCGGGTCGTCGGCCAGGCCCTCGACCGCGAGCATCTCGACGACGTGCGCGGTGACGTCGGCCGACGGCGGGTCGATGACCTCGCCGAAGTCGCAGAACGGCAGCCGGTTGGGGAACGGGCTGGTGTTGTCGGCGTCGAACGCGCCCCACGCCCCGTTCTTCGACTGCATGCCGAACAGCCAGCGCACCCCGCGTCCGATGGCCTTCTCGACCCGGTCCGGGTCGTGGTGCCTGACCCGGCGCAGGGCGAGCAGCACCTCGGCGGTGTCGTCGGTGTCGGGGTAGTTGTCGTTGTGGAACTCGAACGCCCAGCCGCTCGGCGGGAGTCCGGGCCGCTTGACCGACCAGTCGCCGGGCCGCACGATCTCCTCGCCGAGCATCCAGTCGGCGGCCTTGACGAGCCGCGGGTGCTCGGCGGGCAGGCCCGCGTCGGCGAGGGCGATCACGGCCAGGCAGGTGTCCCACACCGGGGACTGGCATGCCTCGATCATGCGGGAGCCGTCCTCGCGCCACACGGCGTACCGGTCCAGCGATTCCAGGCCCGCCCGCATCACCGGGTGGTCGAGGTCGTAGCCCAGCAGGTGCAGGGCGATGACCGAGTAGACGGCCGGCGGCTGGATGCCGCCGAAGCAGCCGTCGTTCTCCTGTCGCTCGATGATCCAGCGGGCCGCGGTGTTCATCGCGGCGCCGCGCAGCCGGCGCACGGCGATCGCGCGGTAGCCGCGCACCACCTTGTCCAGCCGCTGGAACAGGCCGTCCCAGCTCAGCGCCGGAGCGAGCGGCTGCGGCGGATTGGGGCGCGCCGGATCGGTGTGCAGCTCGTCCAGCGCGAACGGCGCGGGACGCACCGGGCGCTTCGCCGAGACGATGGTGAGCGGCACGATGGTCTGCCGCGCCCAGGACCCGAAGTTGTAGATGTTCAGCGGGAACCACTTCGGGAAATACATCAGCTCGGGCGGGAGTTCCGGCAGGTCCTCCCACTTCCACCAGCCGAACAGGGCCAGCCAGATCCGCGTGAAGACGCGGGCGGCGGCGATCCCGCCCCGCTCGCGCACCCAGGCGGACGCCTTGGCCATGTGCGGTTCGTCGGGCGCGTCGCCGGCCAGCCGGAGGGCGACGTACGCCTCGATGGTGGTCGAGAGCTCCCCGGGGCCGCCGTAGAAGGTGGCCCAGGAGCCGTCCGCGCGCTGTTCGCCGCGGATGTAGAGAGCCGCGCCGCGGGTCGTCGCCTCGTCGCGGATGCCCAGGAACTGGCGCAGAAGCAGATCCTCGGCGTCCATGGTGACGTTCGTTTCGAGGTCGCCCTTCCACCAGCCCTCGGCGTCCTGCTGCGTGAGCAGGAAGTCGGTGGCGCGCTGTACGGCGCGTGTGGCGGCGTTTTTTACCCCGTCCGCCGCGGGGGTTGTGAGCTGGACTTCGCTGGCCGAGGCAGCGCGGGGCGGCAGAGTGGCCCCGGTACTTCCGTCGGTCGTCGCTGTCATGGCTTCCCCTTCTTGCAGTCGTGCAAGTCGTGCTGCTGTGGGTCCGCCGTCGGCCGATGTCTGTCATCCCTCGACACCGGCCGGCGACTACGCGAGGGTCATTCGACTGATAGTGATCATCTCTTTCGGACTACTACGAAGTCGGCGAGCGCCGTGAACCGGGCCCGAACCTGCTCGGGCATGTCGATGGCGTTCAGGGCTTCGATGGCGATGGTGTACTGGCGGCGCGCCTCTTCGGCGGTCCACTCACGGCCGCCCGCTTCCTCGATGAGGGCCGCACGAGCCGCGAACTCCTCCTCGGAGAAGTTCGCGAAGTCGCTGCTCTTGGCGTCGGCGGCGAGCATCTCGCCGAGCCGCTCCGAGGCGGAGCCGCCCGCCGCGAGCGCGGCCACGACCGGCAGGGATTTCTTGCGCTGGCGCAGGTCGCTCCAGGTCTGCTTGCCGGTGGCCTCCGGGTCGCCCCAGATGCCGAGCAGGTCGTCGACGGCCTGGAAGGCCAGGCCGAGGTGGTAGCCGTACTTCTCCAGCGTGTCGGCGGTGCGGTCGTCCGCGCCGCCGAGCACCGCGCCGATGGAGGAGGCGCAGGCGAGCAGGGCTCCGGTCTTGTTTCCCTCCATCTCCAGGCACTCCGCGACGCTGACGCGGTCGCGGTGCTCGTAGGAGATGTCCTGTGCCTGACCGTCGATCAGGGCCCGGGTGGCGGTGGTCAGCCGGCGGGTGGCACGGCCCGCCTCGACCGTGGCCAGTTCCAGCAGGATCTCGTTGGCGAGGGCGAACAGGGCGTCGCCGACCAGGATGGCCTGGGCGGGGCCGTGCACCTTCCAGACGGTGTCGCGGTGCCGGCGCTGTTCGTCGCCGTCCATCAGGTCGTCGTGCAGCAACGAGAAGTTGTGGACCAGTTCGACGGCGACCGCACCGGGGATACCGGTCTCCGGCGCACCGCCGGTGACCTCGGCGGACAGCACGGCGAGCGCGGGGCGCACGGCCTTGCCGCCGTCCGAGTCGGCGGGGTTGCCCAGGGCATCGATCCAGCCGAAGTGATAGGCGGCCACGGTGTCCATGGGCGGGGCCAGGCGGTCGACGGCCGCCCGCAGTACCGGTGTGGCCAGGGTCCGGCCACGCTCCAGGAGCGCGGTCACGTCGACCGCGGTCGCTTGAGCGGCCGTCGCGGCCTCGGGCACAGTGGGCACGGTCTCTCCTCTTCTTGCAGTACGGGGGGTGCGGGGGCCTGCCGCATGCCGATCGGGCATCAGGCCGCCTCCTCGAACGCGAAGAGGTGACTCGGGCGGGGCCTGCCCAGGGCGCTGAGCGCCGCGTCCGCGGCACTCACACCGCTGCGGACCGCACTCTCCATGGTCGCGGGCCACCCGGTGGCGGTCCACGCTCCGGCCAGCCAGAGGCCGGGGGCATTGGTGCGGGCGCCGGGCCGCAGCCGTCCGACGCCCGGGGTGGGGGCGAACGTCGCCGTGCGCTCCCGGGTCACGAAGAAGTCCTTCACTTCCGCCTGGCGCGCGCCGGGGAGCAGCCGCTCCAGTTCGGGCAGGTAGCGCTCGCGCAGCACGGCCACGGGGGTGTCGATCTCGTCCTGCACGGCCGACTGGGACACGGCCAGATACTGGCCGGTGCGCAGCCCGGAGGCGTGGGTGCGGTCGAAGACCCACTGCACCGGGGTGCCCAGGGCCGCGAAGAACGGCCTGTTCAGCACCGTACGGTCGTAGATCACATGGACGTTGAGGATGGGCGCTGTGCCGATCCGCAGCAGCCGGTCGGGGTCGTCGAGGGCGCCGGGCGGGAGCAGACCGTGGGCCTCGCGCTGAGGCACGGCGAGCACGACCGCGTCGGAACGCAGCGTCTCACCGGGAACCTGAACGCTCCATCCGCCGTTCTCATCAGTGGAGACGGAGGTGACACGTGTACGGATCTCGGTACGGACACCCGCAGAGTCGAGCGCCTTGCGGGCCAGACGGTCGTGCAGTTCACCCAGGGGCACATGAGCCCAGCCGATATCGGCGGCGCCCGGGTCGGACAGCAGACCGGTCTTGAACACCATCGCGGCGAGCCCCAGCGAGGCGTCGCCCGCGACCGCGTTGAGGGTGGCGACCCCGACCAGGTCCCAGAGGGCCTCGACGGCGCGCGCCGACTGGCCATGAGCGGCCAGCCAGCCGCCGAAGTCCTGTGTGTCCAGGGTCGGATCGGCGAGGTCGAGTCCCTTGAGCGCGAGCGCGGCACGCCCCACCTTGGCCCGCTCGGCGAGTGACAGGTGCGGATACGAGGCCAGGCTCCGGCCCAGGTGCAGGGGTACGGGCAGCGGATCGCGCCGCAGTCTGCCGAGTCGCCGTCCCTCGGGTCTGGCGAGGTCGAGGACGGGTACGTCGAGGCGGTTCTGCACCGGCGCCAGCTCCGTTCCCCCGATCCGGTCGAGGAACCAGCGGTAGGCGGTGCAGCAGCGCAGGTACACGTGCTGGCCGTTGTCCACGGTCAGGTCGCCGCGTTGGAAGGAGAAGGCGAGGCCGCCCAGTCTGGGCCTGCTCTCCAGGAGCGTGACGCGGACGCCTGCGTCGGCGAGCGCGAGCGCGGCCGTGACACCGGCGAGACCGCCGCCGACCACGACGGCGCTGCGTCCGGTGTGCCCCGGGATGTCCGCCTGTGGCCCCTCGGACCGCTTGCCGTCGGTCATCGTGCGTCCTCCCGTGCCCGCCCGCCACGCCGGTGGCACGGCACGCGGCAGGTCATCTCAGTCAGGGACGCCGCGCCGCACCGGAGGGTTGCTCGTTCCCCGGCGGAGTCGCCGGGGTCTTCCTGTCCTCTCGCGTCCATCAGGCACGCCTCCTGACGGTCTGCCGGGCCACGTGCCGGGCGTCGAGTCCGGACAGCCCGCGCACGGCGACGTACGCCTTCTCGTGCCCGGGCAGCGAGACCCGGCCGCGCAGCACGGCCTCGGGCTCGCGCTCGATGCGGTCGAGCAGCCGGCGGTAGATCCCGGCCATGGCGGCGACGCACGCGCCGCTGCGCCGGTCGAGCATGGGCAGCAGCTGGTAGCCCTCGGCGAAAAGGGCCCGGGCCCGCCGCACCTCGAAGTGCACGAGACCCGCGAAGTCGGAACCCTCCGGCGGCGTCGGTCCGTTGAACCCGGCCGAGCAGCCGAACTTGGCGAGGTCGTCGGCCGGCAGATAGGTACGGCCGCCCTCGGCGTCCTCCCGGACGTCCCGGAGGATGTTGGTCAGCTGCAGGGCGAGGCCCAGCGTGTCGGCGTACTCGGAGGCGCGCTCGGCGCCGCGGGCCCCCGGTTCCGTGCCGAACACGCCGAGCGAGAGCCGGCCGATGGCCCCGGCCACGCAGCGGCAGTACACCTTCAGGTCGTCCCAGGTCTCGTACGCCTCACCGCGGACGTCCATCTGCACGCCGTCGATGAGTTCGTCCAGGCCCCCGAGCGGAATCGGGAACACCCGCGCGGCATGGGCGAGGGCAACGGCGACCGGGTCGGTGTCGTCCTCGGCGACCGCACCCGCACGGACCCGGGCGAGCAGCGCCCGGGTCTCGTCGAGCCGCGTGGCCTTGACGTCGTCCGCCAGCCCACCGTCGCCGATGTCGTCGACACGCCGGGACAAGGCGTACAGCGCCGACATCGCGCGCCGCTTGGGCGTCGGCAGCAGCCTGATGCCGTACGCGAAGTTACGGGCCTGCTGCCCGGTCACGGCCTCGCAGTAGCTATAGGCGGCGAGTACCGGTGCGGACACGTTCACTTCCGACTCCACAGCCCGGATCACCCCTCTCCTCGCAGAGTCACGCCCACCTCGCGCAGCAACTGGACCTTGCCGGGCTTGGGCGGGCCGGGAAGTACGTCGTATTCGGCAGCGGCGATCGCCCGGATCGCCGCCCTCCCCCCCGCCACGAATCCCGCGAGCAGCAGCTTCAACCTGCCGTGGACGCTACCCACCAGGGGGGCGCCTTCATTCAGGAGGTCGCGGGCGCGTTGAGCTTCGTACGCAACCAGGGCGCGCGCTGATGCGCCCGTGGTTTTCGCGGCGAGATCCGCCTCCTGGACACGAAAACGCTTCATGTCCTCGGCCGGCAGATAGATCCGGTCGCGGCCGAGGTCCTCGGCCACGTCCTGGAGGTGTTCGACGATCTGCAGCGCGGTGCAGATCGAGTCGGAGAGACGGATCCGCTCGGGGGTCGAGGTGCCGGTGACGGCGAGGACGAGGCGGCCGACGGGGTTGGCGGACAGTTCGCAGTACGCGAGGAGGTCGTCGTAGGTCTCGTACCGCTTGACGAGCTGGTCCTGGCGGTTGGCCGCGATCAGGCCGAGGAAGGGTTCGGGGGTCAGGGAGCGGCGGCGCACCGTGGGCTGGAGGCGCAGCAGCAGCGGGTGGCGTGGGGTGGCGTCGAAGACGCGGCGCAGATCGGCCTCGAAGGCGTCGAGGAGCACGAGCCGGTCCTCCGCGTCCGCGGGCGGCACACCGAGCAGCCGCGCGTCGGCACCGCCCGGGGCGAGGTCTCCGTCGCCGATGTCGTCGACGAGGCGGGCGAAGCCGTAGACCGCCATCAGGTCGTCGCGCCAGGGTCTGGGCAGGAAGAACGGAGCCACGGGGAAGTTCTCGCCCGCGGCCTTGTCGAGCGTGCCGCGCTCCGGGCTTCCCAGGCGCGCCGTGTCGATTCCCGTCACCGGGCACTGCCCGCGGCGGGGACGGCACATGCTGCGCTGAGCTGGGGAGTTTCCGTAGCCATTGCCGTCACATCTCCCGTTCTACACTGCCAAACCAATACACACTATTTCGGACACGCCGCCCAGCCGCCCGCGACGGCGCCCGGCGGAGGGTGTCGCGCATTATCGCCCCACTTGCCACTTTCCGGGACCGATACAGTTTACGTTGTACAACGCAGCGAGGTCCGTGGGGGTGTCCTGCACATCACAACAACACACCGATTGCCTCCAAGATTCCTTGACGGACCCCGAGTTGACGTTTCTTTTGCACACGAAGGGCCCCGCCGGAAAGGTTCCGGCGGGGCCCCGGGCGTGTCGGGCTACTTGCCCGTGAACTTCTCGTACTCCTTGAGCACCTCGTCGGTCGGTCCGTCCATCCGCAGTTCACCGCGCTCCAGCCACAGGACCCGGTCGCAGGTGTCCCGGATGGACTTGTTGTTGTGGCTGACCAGAAACACGGTGCCGGCTTCCTTGCGCAGCGCCCGGATGCGGTCCTCGGAGCGCCGCTGGAACTTGCGGTCACCGGTGGCCAGCGCCTCGTCGATCATGAGGACGTCGTGGTCCTTGGCCGCGGCGATGGAGAACCGCAGCCGGGCCGCCATGCCGGAGGAGTAGGTGCGCATGGGCAGGGTGATGAAGTCGCCCTTCTCGTTGATGCCGGAGAAGTCGACGATGTCCTGGTAGCGCTCCCTGACCTCCTCGCGCGACATGCCCATGGCCAGACCGCCCAGGATGACGTTGCGCTCGCCGGTGAGGTCGTTCATCAGGGCCGCGTTCACCCCGAGCAGCGAGGGCTGGCCGTTGGTGTAGACCTTGCCGCTCTCGGCGGGCAGCAGCCCTGCGATGGCCCGCAGCAGGGTGGACTTGCCGGACCCGTTGGAGCCGATCAGACCGACGGCCTCGCCCCGGTGGGCGATGAACGACACGCCGCGCACGGCGTGCACCTTGCGCACGCCCCGTGCCGCGTCGTCGGAGCCCCGCCCGAGGATGCGGCTGAGGGCGGCGGTGGCGCTGCCCCTGCCGGTACGGGCGCCGTTGACGCGGTAGACGATGTGCAGGTCCTCCGCGATGACGGTCGGGACGGGCTGTCCGGTGTTCTGCTCAGCCACGGCCGTACCTCTCCTCCGCCTTCCAGAAGTACACGAACCCCCCGGCGAAGGCGGCCACGGCCCAGAAGAGGGCGATGCCCCAGACGTGCGGCGGCAGGTTCGCGGAGCCGTAGCCGTCGATGAGCGCGAAGCGCATCAGGTCCATGTAGACCGCGGCCGGGTTGACCTGGAGCACGCGCACGATCCACTCGGGACGGCCTTCGAGCATCTTGTTGATCGAGAACATGACGCCGGAGGTGTACATCCAGGTCCGCAGCACGAACGGCATCAGCTGGGCCAGGTCCGGCGTCCCGGCTCCCAGGCGGGCGATGACCAGCGCGAGCCCGGTGTTGAAGAGGAACTGCAGCGCGAGCGCCGGCACGATCAGCAGCCAGGACAGACCGGGATAGCTGCCGAAGCCGACCGCCACCACGAACAGCACGATCATCGAGAAGAGCAGCTGCTGGAGCTGCTGGAGCGCGAAGGAGATCGGCAGCGAGGCCCGCGGGAAGTGCAGGGCCCGCACCAGACCCAGGTTGCCGGAGATCGCGCGCACGCCCGACATGATCGAACTCTGCGTGAAGGTGAACACGAACACACCGGTCACCAGGAACGGGATGTACACGTCGTGCGACATGCCCCGGCTGGCGTGGAGGATCAGGCCGAAGATGAAGTAGTAGACGGCCGCGTTCAGCAGCGGGGTGGCCACCTGCCACACCTGGCCGAGTTTGGCCTGGCTGTACTGGGCCGTCAGTTTCGCCTGGGAGAAGGCGAGGATGAAGTGCCGCCGCCCCCAGAGCTGCCGGACGTACTCACCGAGCGAAGGCCGGGCGCCGCTCACGGTCAGCCCGTACTTGACGGCGAGCTGCCCCGGCGTCAGTCCCTCGTCGGACGACCGGGCCGCGGTCGTCGCGATCCCGCCGTCGTGCGCTGTCTCACTCACGCGTGGAAACTTTCCTCTTCGAATGCGTCATCGAGTTCGTCCAGGCGCCGCGCGGCCCCCTTGGACCGAGCTTGTCAGATCACCGGGGGCCGGCCCAGTCGGGTCAGCCGCCACACCGTACGCCACTTCATGGGCCGGCGCGGCCCGCACGCGGTGGCCCAGCCCTCCCGGAACCCGCCGAACCAGGCTTGCAGGGCCGAGCGGGAGGGGCGGCGCAGCAGGGTGAGCAGCAGCCAGACCCCCAGGTACACCGGGACCAGGAGCGCGGGGAGGTTGCGGCGGGCCAGCCAGACCCGGTTGCGGGCGACCATGCGGTGGTACACCGCGTGCCGGGAGGGGGCGGTCGTCGGGTGGTACAGCACCATGTCGGAGCGGTAGTCGATCATCCAGCCCGCGTCCAGGGCGCGCCAGGCCAGGTCGGTCTCCTCGTGGGCGTAGAAGAACGCGTCCGGCAGGCCGCCGACCTCGGCGAAGACCCTGGTGCGGACGGCGTTGGCACCGCCGAGGAAGGTGGTGACCCGGGAGGAGCGCATCGGGTCGGCGGCGCGCAGCCGCGGCACGTGCCGGCGCTGGGTCTCGCCGGTCTCCGGATCGGCGATGCGGAAGCTGACGATGCCGAGCCGCGGGTCCGCGGCGAAGGCCGTGCGGCACAGCTCGGCGGTGTCGTGGCGGGCGAGCAGTCCGTCGTCGTCGAGGAAGAGGAGTATGTCGACGTCGCGGCCGCCGGGTCCGAAGGCTTCCGTGCCCACGTTGCGACCGCCCGGTATGCCCAGGTTCTCGGGCAGTTCCATGGTGCGTACGCCCTCGGGGACGTCCGGCACGGGCGAGCCGTTGCCGACGACGACCACCTCGACCGGGTCGCCGTCCTGTTTGGCGACCGAGTCGAGCAGGGCGCGCAGTTCGTCGGGGCGGTTTCCCATGGTGATGATCACCGCGCCGACCCGCAGCGGTGGGGAGGTGTCCACGGCGCTCACCGCAGCCGGCTGGAGACGAGGACGGACACCAGGTGCAGCAGGGTCTGCAGCAGCGCGATGCCGGCCAGCACCGCGGTGCCCAGCCGGGTGAAGAACAGATCGCCCCTGATCGCGTCCGCCACGGCCAGGACCAGGATCAGCAGGGTGGCCTCGATCCCGAGGATCAGCCGGTGGAACTTGAGGGCCGCGGCGGCCCTGCGGGCCAGCGCCATCCCGGACGAGCGCGGCTCGGCGGCGGATTCCGCGACCGGCGGCAGCCCGCCCTGGTGACGGGCCACGCCCACGAGGTCCGTCTCGGCCTTGACGAGGATCGCGCCGAGCGCGGCGAGCGTCCCGAGGAAGGCCCACAGCCAGTCGATCCGGCCGGGCCCCCACAGGTCGGCGGCACGCAGCCCCAGGCCGACCAGGACCGCGGCATCGGTCAGATAGGCACCGACCCGGTCCAGGTAGACCCCGCCGAGCGAGTACTGCTGCTTCCAGCGGGCGACCTCGCCGTCGACGCAGTCCAGCAGCAGGTACAGCTGGACCGCCAGCAGGCCGAGCACGGCGCCCGCGATCCCCGGCACCAGCAGCGCCGGGGCGGCGAGGACGCCGAAGACGGTCATCAGGTAGGTGAGCTGGTTGGGCGTGACCCGCGTGGTGACCAGATAGCGGTCCACGCGCAGGGACACCTCGCGCATGTAGAGGCGCCCCATCCAGTGCTCGCCGCTGCGCCGGTCCTTGACCCCGGGGGGATGGACGACCGTACGCAGTTCAGCTACCGATGGCCTTGACATAGTCGACGTAGATGTCCTTGATCTGATGGGTTTTGAGGTCGAGGTGTTCGAGGATCGTGTAGCGGCCCGGCCGGGTCTCCGGAGCGAACTCCACGACCCGGACGAATTCGTCCGCCGTGAAGCCGATCTCGTGCGGCAGGACCGGCAGGCCGTGCCTGCGCAGCACCTCGGCCATGTACGCCGCTTCCTCGTGCGCCCCCCGCAGGTACATCGCGAAGGCCGCGCCCAGCCCGCACTGCTCGCCGTGGCTCGCCGCGCGCTGGGGGAACAGCAGGTCGAAGGCGTGGTTGATCTCGTGGCAGGAGCCGGAGGACGGGCGGGAGTCGCCCGACACGGACATCGCGACACCGCTGAGGACCAGCGCTTCGGCGAGCACCTGGAGGAAGTCGTTGTCGCCGATGCCGCCCGGGTGCCGCAGCACGGCCTCGCCGGCCTGCCGGGCCATCGCCGCGGCCAGGCCGTCGATCTTCTCGCCGGTGACACGGTTCGCCAGCTCCCAGTCGGCGATCGCGTTGACGTTGGAGACCGCGTCGCCGATGCCCGAGCGGACGAAACGGACGGGGGCCTCGTGGATCACGTCCAGGTCGATGACGACCGCGATCGGGTTGGGCACGCCGTAGGAGCCGCGGCCCGCGTCGTTGTCGAGGGTGGCGACGGGCGAGCAGAGGCCGTCGTGCGCGAGGTTCGTCGGGACGGCGACCAGCGGCAGGCCGACCCGGGCCGCGGCGAACTTGGCGCAGTCGATGATCTTGCCGCCGCCGAGGCCCACCACCGCGTCGTAGCGGCCGGCCTTTATGGCCCCGGCCAGCCGGACCGCGTCGTCGAGGGTGCCCCCGCCGACCTCGTACCAGGAGGCGCCCGGCAGAGAGGGGGCGACCCGCTCGCGCAGCAGCGCGCCGGAGCCGCCGCTGACGGCGACGGCCAGCCGCCCGGAGTGCGAGATGCGTTCGTCGGCCAGCACACCGGCCAGGTCGTCGAGGGCACCCGGGCGGATGTCCACCACGACCGGCGAGGGGATGAGCCGGGTCAGTACTGGCACGCGATCTCCCGTCCCCGGGCGAGATCGTCGTGGTTGTCGATCTCGACCCAGCGCACGTCGCCGATCGGAGCCACGTCGATCCGGAAGCCGTGGTCGACGAGTTCCTGGTAGCCGTGCTCGTAGAACTGCTGCGGATCGGCCTCCCACACGGTCCTGAGCGCGGCGGCCAGTTCGGGGGCGGCGTCGCCCTCGATGAGGGTGACGCCGATGTACTCGCCGGTGGCCTCGGCCGGGTCCATCAGCTTGGTGATCCGCCGCATGCCCCTGCCGGGCTCGGCAACGACCTTCATCTCCTCGTCGGCCAGCGACTTCACCGTGTCCACGGCGAGGATGATCTTCTTGTCGCCGCCGCGGGCGTCCAGCAGGGTCCGTTCGACGGAGACCGGGTGGACGGTGTCGCCGTTGGCGAGGATCGCGCCGTCCTTGAGGGCGTCACGGCCGCACCACAGGGAGTAGGCGTTGTTCCACTCCTCGGCCTTGTCGTTGTCGATGAGAGTGAGCTTCAGGCCGTACGTCCGCTCCAGGGCCGCCTTGCGCTCGTACACGGCCTCCTTGCGGTACCCGACGATGATCGCGGCCTCGGTCAGGCCGATCTCGGCGAAGTTGCCGAGGGTGAGGTCGAGCACCGTGGCCTGGTCCTCTATCCCCGACTGCCCCGCGTCACGCACCGGCACCAGAGCCTTGGGGAGGCTGTCCGTGTAGGGCCGCAGGCGCCGTCCGGCGCCGGCCGCAAGCACGAGGCCGATCATGCGGGTTCTCCTTCGTCGTGTACGGCGGGCGCGCCACCCAGGTGGGAGGCCACCCAGAAGCGGATGCTCTCGGCGAGCACCAGCAGGGCGACGACCACGGCGAGGACCGTGAGCGCGACCTTGAACTGCGCGGCGGTGAGCACCGCGGCCAGAACGGTGACGAGCAGCGTCCGCCCCTCGTGCCCCCCGATGGCGCGCACCAGCCAGGCCGGCGGCGCTCCGGCGCCACCGCGGATCCGGTACACCGTGTCGTAGTGATGGTAGGCGACGGCGGCCACCAGGCCGAAAGCCGCAGGAAGGGTTCCGTTCACCCCGGATATGGCCGCGAGGGCGAGCACGGTGCCGTACTCGGCGGCCCGGAAGAAGGGCGGTACCAGCCAGTCGAGGGTGCCCTTGAGGGGGCGGGCGACGGCGAGGCCCGAGGTCACGGCGTAGACGACGGCCCCGGCCACGGGCAGTGGGCTGCCGGGGTCGGACAGCGCGGCGGCGCAGACGACGACGGCTCCGCCGACGAGCGCGGCGGCGGGGACGGCGAAACCGGGCAGTCCCCGAGGAACAGCGCGGGCGAGCACCTGCGCGAGCGGACCGGAGTCCGCGAGGTCCGCCAGCGCCCGCGCGGCCCGGTCCGTGCGGTGCGCCCTGCGGGTCAGCGAGCGCAGCACCCGGCCGGCGGTGGTGTAGGCCGCAGCGCAGGCGCAGCCGACGAGCAGCACCCAGAAGGTGATGCGGGGGGTGGCGACGGCCGTGAGGACGGCGATCATGGCCCATCGTTCGCCGATGGGCAGGACTATCATCCGGCGCAGCCACACCGTCCAGCCGACGCTGTCGAGCCGGTCGGAGAGGGCGGCGGTGGGGCTGGTGTTGGCGGTGGCGTCGTGGTTGGCCTCGTTGAACGAGAAGTCGACGACATGCCGGCAGGTCTGCAGGACCATCGCGCCGAGGGCGAGGGCCCAGACGTCGTCGCCGCCGCGGGCCGCGCCGAGGGCGAGGCCCGCGTAGTACGCGTACTCCTTGGCCCGGTCGAAGGTGGCGTCCAGCCAGGCGCCGAGCGTGGAGTACTGCAGCGAGTAGCGGGCGAGCTGGCCGTCGGTGCAGTCCAGCACGAAGGAGAAGATCAGCAGGAGGCCGGCGGCGACGAAGCCGCCGCGGGTACCGGTGGCCGCGCAGCCCGCCGCGATCAGCGCGGTGATCAGCGAGGCGGTGGTGACCTGGTTGGGGGTCAGGCCGCGACGGGCGCACCAGCGGGCGAGGTAGCGCGAGTACGGGCTGACGCAGAACGTGGTGAAGAAACCGTCGCGGGCCTTCACGGCCGACTTCAGGCGTACGGCCTCGTCGTCGACGGCGGCGACGGCCTGCCGGGCCTCGTTGCGCGCCTGCGGGTCACCGGGGACGACGGCGACCAGGCTGCCCAGCTCGGGGCGGTGCACCTCGGCGCCGTCGGCGTCCAGGACGGTGACGATCCGGTCGGCGAGGCTGTCCACGGCCAGCGCCGTGCCGTGAGCCGTGCCGCCGCCAGCCGTGGTCGGCCGCGCCAGCGCGCGGGTCAGGGCCTCACGGCCGGCCGGCCGGGCGGTGACGGCGCCCGCGATGGCGGCGAGCGGGAAGCGGGGGTCGGTGAGGCCGAGGCGCAGCGCGTGCGGGTGGCCGACGAAACGGGCATCGACGAGGGCCACGCGGCGGTCGGCCGGTACGGCGGCGAGGAGTGCCGCGGCGTCGGCGGCGTCCGCGGCCGACCGCACCTCGAAGCCGAGGGACCGCAGATCGTTCTCCAGTGACGATCCGGGCACCGGCTGACCGGTGACGATGGCGGTCGACAACCGAACTCACTCCCTGGGTGCCGACGCGTCCGCGCCGGTCGTCTGCTGGGTCGGGGCGCCGCTCGTCCATGGCTCCCGGGCGGCATGTCGGCAGAGGTTATCGGATACCTGGGGGACCTTGTTCACCGGCCGTTAACGGGACGGTCGACACGGTCTGACCCGGCCTTTGCCGAGATCATCATCAGCGATCAGGGCCCGACCGCCAAACCACGCCCCACGGTTGCGCCCGCAGAACAGGCAGGAGCGGACACAGCAGATGTTCCGTATGTATCTGTACATGGGGCGCGTCCGTATCTGTATGTGAAGGGCGTCCGGACAGCGCCACGGGACACCCGGTGCGTCCGGCCCCGCCGCCGGCCGGCCGGCCGGTCGGCGCCCCGGACGGGGCGGTGGCGCGCCAACTGCCTGCTGCTGCTCGGTGTCGGCGGCTACGTCCTTACGGAGGCCGTCCAGCGGTTCATGACGCCGACCGCCACCGAGGGCGGGCTGACCATCGCGTTCGGCACGATCGGCCTGCTGGCGAACATGATCTCGCTCACGCTGCTGCGAGGCCGGCAGGAGAGCCTGAACGTGCGCGGCGCGTTCCTGGAGGTGGCCGCGGACGCCCTGGGCTCGCTCGCGGTGCTCGTCTCGGCCGCGCTGATCCTGACCACCGGCTGGCAGCCCGCGGACCCGATCGCCTCGCTGGTCATCGGCCTGATGATCGTCCCGCGTACGGTGAAGCTGCTGCGCGAGACCCTGGACGTACTGCTGGAGGCGGCGCCGAAGGGCGTCGACATGGCGCAGGTGCGTGCGCACATCCTGGCGCTGGACGGCGTGGAGGACGTCCACGACCTGCACGCCTGGAGATCACCTCCGGTCTTCCGGTGCTCTCCGCACACGTGGTCGTGCGCTCGGACACGCTCAACGCCGTCGGGCACGAGAAGACACTGCACGACCTGCGGGGCTGTCTCGGACACCACTTCGACGTGGCACACTGCACCTTCCAGTTGGAGCCGGGCGGACACGTGGCGCACGAGGCGAATGTGTGCCTGTGACGCATGCCCCGGGACGCACCCCGCCGGAGCCCGGCGGTCCGGCGCACCCTTCGATCGGGTGTTCGGGGGCCCCGGGCGGTTCCCGGGCGGACGCGTCGGGCACGATCGTCTACCGGGTCCCCCTTCCGGCGGCCGGAGCGGCCGCGGTCCGTCCCGCGCGCGGGACATGCGGACGTGCCGGGGAAGTGCCGGGAGTGCCGGATTCGTACGGCAGACTTGGGGTGCGAAGACCGAGGCGAAGGATGGTTATGCCGATCACACCTGCCAGCACGACGCACAGTTCGTCGAACGGCACCGCAGAGGCGATTTTGCTGGAACTGGTCGACGAGAAGGGTGTGACGATCGGCACCGCGGAGAAGCTCGCCGCCCATCAACCGCCGGGACGGTTGCACCGCGCCTTCTCGGTGTTCCTCTTCGACGAGCACGGCCGGCTGCTGCTCCAGCAGCGGGCGCTCGGCAAGTACCACTCCCCCGGTGTGTGGTCCAACACCTGCTGCGGCCATCCCTACCCGGGCGAGGCGCCGTTCGCGGCGGCGGCCCGGCGCACCCACGAGGAGCTGGGGGTGTCGCCCTCGTTGCTCGCGGAGGCGGGCACAGTGCGCTACAACCATCCGGATCCCGCCTCGGGCCTGGTCGAGCAGGAGTACAACCACCTGTTCGTCGGTCTGGTGCAGGCCACCGCGGCGCCGGACCCCGAGGAGGTCGCGGCGACCGTCTTCGTCACCCCGGCCCAACTGGCGGAGCGGCACGCGCGGGACACCTTCTCCACCTGGTTCATGACCGTCCTGAACGCGGCCCGGCCCGCGATCAGGGAGCTGACCGGGGATTCCGCAGGCTGGTGAGACACCTCACCGCGGCCGAGCGGGTTTGAGCGGCAGGGCGGCCCAGATCACCTTGCCGCCACTCGCCGTGTGCGCCACGTCGAGCGTGCCGCCCGCCTCCCGGGCCACCTCGCGCACCAGGAGCAGTCCCCGCCCGCCGGTCCGGCCGTGGTCGGCCTCCAGGGCGGTCGGGCGGTAGGGGTGGCTGTCCTCCACCGACACGCGCACCCACTCGGCGCCGACGGCGACCTCCACGGCGAGCATCGGCGACAGCAGCGCCGCGTGTTTGACCGCGTTGGTGACCAGTTCGGACACGATCAGCAGCAGCCCGTGGACCAGGTCCTCCGAGACCGGCACGCCCTGGCGCGCGAGCAGGTCCCGGACGGCGTGTCGCGCCTGCGGCACCGACGCGTCGACGGCGGGGGCGGTGAACCGCCAGACTCCTTCGTACGGCAGTGGATCCGGCGTTCGCCGGTCGTCCCGCCCGGGGCGCGGGCCGTACCTGCGCCCATCGTCGTCCATGGTCCGGTCGCCACCCTCGCACTCGATTGTCACCACACGTGGAATGGTGGCAACGCTCCGCTCCGGTCCACCGGAGTGAACACAAATCAGCTGCGATCGAGCGTTTCTGACCGTTGGCGTATGACCTGGTCAGGTGCGGGACTGCTCCTGTCGCCCGCGGGCCGTCTTCGCGAACTCTTCTGTTTGTACGGCTCGTCCGACCACGCCCGATAGCATCCGGCTCATGGAGCCCCAGCTGTTGCACTCGGTCACCGACTCGGTCGCCACCGTCGTGGTCCACCACCCGGCCAAACGCAACGCCATGACGGCCGCCATGTGGCGCTCGCTGCCGCCGCTGCTCGACGCCCTGGCCGCCGATCCGGGCGTGCGGGCACTGGTGCTCACCGGTGAGGGCGGCACCTTCTGCGCCGGGGCCGACATCTCGACCCTCAAGGACTCGCCCGAGGAGGCGCAGCGGCTCGCCGTGGCCGCCGAGGAGGCGCTCGCCGCGTTCCCGAAGCCGGCGCTCGCGGCCGTGCAGGGTCACTGCGTGGGCGGCGGGGCGCAGCTCGCGGCAGCCTGCGACCTGCGGTTCGCCGAGGCCGGGGCGCAGTTCGGGGTGACTCCGGCGAAGCTCGGGATCGTCTATCCGGCGTCCGCGACCCGGCGGCTGGTCTCGCTCGTGGGTCCCGCCACCGCCAAGTACCTGCTGTTCTCGGGCGAGCTGATCGACGCGGACCGGGCGCTGCGCACGGGGCTCGTCGACGAGGTGCTGCCGGAGGGCGAACTGGACAAGCGGGTGGCGGAGTTCGGCCGGATCCTGGCCTCCCGGTCGCAGCTGACGCAGGCCGCGGCCAAGGAGTTCGCGAACGGCCGCACGGACCGGGACGGCCACTGGGCGCGGCAGGCGGGCGGCAGCGGCGACACCGCGGAGGGCGTCGCCGCATTCCTGGAGCGCCGCCCGCCGCGCTTCACCTTCAGCGTGTCTGCGCCTCGCTGAAGCGGCTACGGGTGCGGAACCTCTCGACGAGGTGGGCGGGCGCCTTCTCAGGGGAACCCGCGTCGTAGGGCGGCTGGGGGTCGTACTCCGTCAGCAGCTGCACCGCCTGCGCCTGTTCGTCGCCGGCGATCCGGCCCAGCAGGGCGAGACCCATGTCGATGCCGGAGGAGACACCGGCCGCGGTGACGTACGTGCCGTCGAAGACGACCCGCTCCCCCGTCGGCCGCGCGCCGAACCCCTTCAGGATGTCGAGCGCCAGCCAGTGCGAGGTGGCACGCCGGCCGTCGAGCAGTCCGGCGGCGGCGAGCAGCAGCGAGCCGGTGCACACCGAGGTCGTCCAGGTACTGGTGGCGTCGGCAGCCCGCAGCCAGTCCAGGAGGACCGGGTTGTCCATCTGCGGGGTCTGGCCGGGGCCGCCGGGGACGACCACGATGTCGGGGCCCGGCACGTCGGCGAGCGTCCGGTCGGCCGTGAGCGCGAGGTTTCCCGACTCGTTGCGCACGGGTCCGGTGTGCTCGGCGACGAACACGGTCTCGGCGCCGGGGAGACGGCCGAGCGTCTCGTAGGGCCCCACGGCGTCCAGGGCGGTGAAGCGGTCGAAGAGGACGATGGCGATCTGCATGGGTTTCCTTTCCGGGCGGCACGACGACGCGGCGCCTGGCCCGCGGTGCGCGGGCACGGGTGTGCGCGGCGCGCGCTCGCCTCCGGGACGTGTCCAGGTGCGGTGCTCGGCTGGTCGGGGCCAGGTCGGTCGGGGCTCAGGCGGTCGGGACGGCTGGTGCCGGACGGGCGGCACGGTCGGGGGCCGGACGGCCGGCACGGTCGGTGTCGATGGCCGGCACGGCCGGGGTCAGCCGATCGGGGCGGGGCGGAAACGACGGCGGTATTCGGCCGGGGGCGCGCCCAGCGCCCTGGTGAAGGCGCGGCGCATCGCCTCGGGCGTGCCGTAGCCGCTGGCCCGGGCTACCGCCTCGATGCCGTCGCCGGTGTCCTCCAGCAGACGACGGGCGTGTTCCAGGCGTACCCGGTCGACGTAACGGCCGGGCGTCATGCCCGTCTCGGCCTGGAAGGCGCGCGCGAAGTGGCGCGGGGAGAGCGCGGCCCGGGCGGCCAGCGCCTCAACGGTCAGGTCCGCTGCCGGATGCTCGGTGATCCACCGCTGCACCTCCTGGAGGGGTTCACGCCGGGCGGTCTGCGCCGCGAGCTGGGCGCTGAACTGGGCCTGGTTGCCGGGCCTGCGCAGGAAGACCACGAGACGGCGGGCGACCGTGAGCGCGACGTCCCGGCCCAGGTCCTCCTCGACGAGGGCGAGCGCGAGGTCGATGCCCGCGGTGACCCCGGCCGAGGTGGCGACCCGCCCGTCGCGTACGTAGATGGGGTCCGCGTCGACCCGCACGGCCGGGTGGTCGCGGGCCAGCCGGTCGCAGTACGCCCAGTGCGTGGTGGCCCGCAGTCCGTCCAGGAGGCCGGCCTCGGCGAGCCGGAGCGCGCCCGTGCAGACGGAGACCAGACGCTCGGCACGCGGGCCGTGGACGCGCAGCCACGCGGTCAGCCGGGGATCGGACCGTCGGGTGCCGGGCCCGCCGGTGACGAGCAGCGTGTGTGGATCGGACACCTCGTCGAGTGCTTCGTCCGGCACCAGGGTGAGACCGCTGGACGTACGCACCGCGGCCCCGTCCAGGGACGCGGTACGGATCCGGTACGTCCCCGGGGAACACAGCTCGGCCCCGGCGAAGACCTCCACCGGGCCGGTGACGTCGATGCTCTGCACCTCGTCGAAGAGAACGACGAGGACGGTTCGCTGCGCCATACCGTCGATTCTTCGCGACCCCGGCGACGGCCGCAATGACGCATTTCCCACCTTTCCTGCCATCGGACGGGCCGACGCGCCCGTGCGTCGGGTGCGCCCTGATCCCGGGTTGTCGGTGCCACCTGCCACAATTGCCGCGCAACCTCAGTGGAGAAGGCGGTACGGGATCGTGACGACACCCGGGTCCCTCGAAGTAGGGTCCATCGAAGGCAGGATCGCCGAGGAACTCGGCGTACGGGAGCGGCAGGTGAAGGCCGCGGTGGAGCTGCTCGACGGCGGTTCGACGGTGCCCTTCATCGCCCGCTACCGCAAGGAAGCGACCGAGATGCTCGACGACGCGCAGCTGCGCACACTCGAAGAGCGGCTGCGCTACCTGCGGGAGCTGGAGGAGCGACGGACGGCGATCCTGGAGTCGGTGCGCGAGCAGGGCAAGCTCACCGAGGAGCTGGAGGCGCAGATCCGGGGCGCCGAGACCAAGGCGCGTCTGGAGGACATCTACCTGCCGTACAAGCCGAAGCGGCGGACCAAGGCGCAGATCGCGCGCGAGGCGGGTCTTGAGCCGCTTGCGGAGGGCCTGCTCGGCGACCCGACGGTCGAACCGACCGCCGCTGCCGCCGCCTTCGTCGACGCCGACAAGGGCGTCGCCGATCCGCAGGCCGCCCTGGACGGCGCGCGGGCCATCCTCACCGAGCGGTTCTCGGAGGACGCCGACCTGATCGGCGAGTTGCGCGAGCGCATGTGGACGCGGGGGCGGCTGGCCGCCAAGGTGCGCGAGGGCAAGGAGGAGGCGGGCGCCAAGTTCGCCGACTACTTCGACTTCGCCGAGCCGTTCACCGAACTGCCCTCGCACCGCGTCCTCGCGATGCTGCGCGGTGAGAAGGAGGAGGTCCTGGACCTCGTCCTGGAGCCGGAGGAGCCGGCCGAGTCGCCGACGTCCGCGTCGTCGTACGAGGGGATGGTGGCGCACCGCTTCGACATCGTCGACCGTGGCCGTCCGGCCGACAAGTGGCTGCGGGACACGGTGCGCTGGGCGTGGCGCACCCGGATCCTCGTCCACCTCGGCATCGACCTGCGCCTGCGACTGCGCACGGCCGCCGAGGACGAGGCGGTCGACGTGTTCGCCGCCAACCTGCGGGACCTGCTGCTCGCCGCGCCGGCGGGCACCCGTGCCACGCTGGGCCTGGACCCCGGCTTCCGTACGGGCGTGAAGGTGGCCGTGGTCGACGCGACCGGCAAGGTGGCGGCGACGGACGTCATCCATCCGCACGTGCCGGCCAACCGGTGGGACGAGGCGATCGCCGCCCTGGCCCGGCTGGCGAAGGAGCACGCGGTCGAACTCGTCGCGATCGGCAACGGCACGGCGTCCCGGGAGACCGACAAGCTCGCCGGCGAACTCATCACCAAACACCCGGAGTTGAAGCTCACCAAGGTGATGGTGTCGGAGGCCGGCGCCTCGGTGTACTCGGCCTCCGCCTACGCCTCGCAGGAACTGCCGGACATGGACGTGTCGCTGCGCGGCGCGGTCTCGATCGCCCGGCGGCTGCAGGACCCGCTGGCCGAACTGGTGAAAATCGACCCGAAGTCGATCGGCGTGGGTCAGTACCAGCACGACCTGTCCGAGGTGAAGCTGTCCCGCTCGCTGGACGCGGTGGTCGAGGACTGTGTGAACGGCGTGGGCGTGGACGTCAACACGGCGTCCGTGCCGCTGCTCGCGCGGGTGTCCGGCATCTCCTCCGGCCTGGCCGAGAACATCGTGACGCACCGGGACACGAACGGACCGTTCACGTCCCGCTCCGAACTGAAGAACGTGGCCCGGCTGGGCCCGAAGGCGTTCGAGCAGTGCGCGGGCTTCCTGCGCATCCGCGGCGGCACCGACCCGTTGGACGCCTCCAGCGTGCACCCGGAGGCGTATCCGGTGGTGCGGCGGATGGTGAAGACCAGCGGTCAGGAGGTGGCCGCCCTGGTGGGCAACACGGGGCTGCTGCGTTCGCTGAAGCCGTCCGAGTTCGTCGACGACACGTTCGGACTGCCGACCGTGAGCGACATCCTCAAGGAGCTGGAGAAGCCCGGCCGCGACCCGCGGCCCGCGTTCAAGACGGCCACCTTCAAGGAGGGCGTGGAGAAGATCTCCGACCTCGCGTCCGGGATGGTCCTGGAGGGCGTGGTCACGAACGTGGCGGCCTTCGGGGCGTTCGTGGACGTCGGTGTCCACCAGGACGGTCTCGTCCATGTCTCGGCGATGTCGCGGACGTTCGTCAAGGACCCGCGGGACGTCGTGAAGCCCGGGGACATCGTCAAGGTGAAGGTCCTCGACGTGGACATCCCGCGCAAGCGGATCTCGCTGACGCTGCGGCTGGACGACGAGGCCGCGCCGCAGGGGCAGCAGCAGCGCGGCGGTGGCGGCCGCCCGCCGCAGCAGCGTCAGGGCCAGCGGCAGGGACAGGGCCAGCGCCAGCGGCAGGGGCAGGGCCGCGGCGGCGACCGGGGCGGACGTCAGGCACCGCCGCCCGCCAACAGCGCGATGGCGGACGCGCTGCGGCGCGCGGGTCTCCTCGACTCGAAGAACGACCGCCGCTGAACCGACACGCTCGAACGGACCGGGCCCGGCTCCTCCGGTACGACGGGAGGAACCGGGCCCGGTCCCCGTCCGGTTCGGCAGCGGCATGATGGTTGTGTACGGCTGTGCTCCGGTGCCGGGGCCGCCGGGCGGCTCGCTCCGCGTTCGCTTCCACCTTCGCCTCCGGCGCCCGGTCGGCTGCGCGCCTCGCGCCGCCGGCCGGGAGGCGCGGGCGTCGCCCCGCGGGTACCTCAGCTGTCTTCCGCGGCGGCCCGGAGCCGGACGCGAGCGGTGCCCCGGCCGGCCGGCCGGCCGGGCCGTGTCGGGCCGTCGGCCCGGTCGGTCAGCGCTCGCCGACCTTGCCGTCGGCCACCTCCAGGCGGCGGGTGACCCGGACGGCGTCCAGCATGCGGCGGTCGTGGGTGACCAGGAGCAGCGTGCCCTCGTAGGCGTCGAGGGCCGATTCGAGCTGTTCGATGGCGGGCAGGTCGAGATGGTTGGTCGGCTCGTCGAGGACCAGGAGGTTCACACCCCGGCCCTGGAGGAGTGCCAGGGCGGCCCGGGTGCGCTCGCCCGGCGAGAGGGTCGCGGCGGGGCGCAGCACATGGTCCGCTTTCAGGCCGAACTTGGCGAGCAGGGTGCGGACATCGGCGGGCTCGGTGTCCGGGACCGCGGCGCGGAACGCGTCCAGCAGGGACTCCGCGCCGTGGAACAGCGCGCGGGCCTGGTCCACCTCACCGACCAGGACGCCCGAGCCGAGCGCGGCGTGCCCGGCGGCCGGCGGGACCCGGCCGAGCAGCACGCCGAGCAAGGTCGACTTGCCCGCGCCGTTCGCGCCGGTCACGGCGATCCGGTCCGCCCAGTCGATCTGGAGTGACACCGGGCCGAGGACGAAGTCCCCACGGCGCACCTCCGCGTCCCTGAGCGTGGCGACGACGGCGCCGGAGCGGGGCGCGGAGGCGATCTCCATGCGCAGTTCCCACTCCTTGCGCGGCTCCTCGACGACGTCCAGCCGTTCGATCATGCGCTGGGTCTGCCGGGCCTTCGCGGCCTGCTTCTCGCTGGCCTCGCTGCGGAACTTACGGCCGGCCTTGTCGTTGTCGTTGCCCGCCTTGCGGCGCGCGTTGCGTACGCCCTTGTCCGTCCAGGCACGCTGCATCTGCGCCCGGTCCTGAAGGGCGGCCTTCTTGTCGGCGTACTCCTCGTAGTCGTCCCGGGCGTGCCGCCGGGCGACCTCCCGCTCCTCCAGATAGGCCGCGTAGCCACCGCCGTAGAGGTTGATCTGCCGCTGGGCGAGGTCGAGTTCGAGGACCTTGGTGACGGTGCGGGTGAGGAATTCACGGTCGTGGCTGACGACGACGGTGCCCGCCCGCAGGCCGGTCACGAAGCATTCGAGGCGGTCCAGGCCGTCCAGGTCGAGGTCGTTGGTGGGTTCGTCGAGCAGGAAGACGTCGTAGCGGGACAGCAGCAGCGAGGCGAGTCCGGCGCGGGCCGCCTGGCCGCCGGACAGCGAGGTCATCGGCTGGTCGGGGCCGACGGCCAGCCCGAGCGTGTCGATGACCTCCTCGGTCCGCTCCTCCAGGTCCGCGCCGCCCAGGCCGAGCCAGCGCTCCAGGGCGGCGGCGTAGGCGTCGTCGGCGCCGGGCGCGCCGTCGACGAGTGCCTGGGTGGCCTCGTCCATCCGGCGCTGGGCGCGGGCGACGCCGGTGCGGCGGGCCAGGAACTCGCGCACGCTCTCGTCCGGCCTGCGCTCGGGCTCCTGCGGCAGGTGGCCGACGGTCGCGGTCGGCGGGGAGAGCCGCAGTTCGCCCTGCTCGGGCGGGACGAGACCGGCGAGCAGCCGCAGGAGCGTGGACTTGCCGGCGCCGTTGGCGCCGACCAGACCGATCACGTCCGCGGGCGCGACGACGAGGTCGAGGCCGGAGAAGAGCGAGCGGTCGCCGTGCCCGGCGGCGAGGTTCTTGGCGACGAGGGTGGCAGTCATCAGAGCGCCGATCCTAGTCGTCCGGCGCCCCGGTGCTCAGCCGGGATCGCCGCGCGTCACCGGCGCCACCAGCGCTCCCCCGGCGGTGCGGGCCACGACGAAAGAGCCGCCCGCGCCGCCGGCCGAAAGTCGCCTGTGCGCCGGACGCGGTGTGAGTACCCCCAGAGCGGCGCGGATGTGCGCATGGCGGGACGAAATCCTCCGCACGCGCGGCGTGATCCGCGCGCGGGTCCTGCCGTCCGGGCGCCGAGGTTCTAATCTCCCCGCGTGGAGCATGAGCCGAGTGACGAAGTGATCGTGGTCGGTGGCGGGGTCGTCGGGCTGACGACGGCCGTGGTGCTGGCCGAGGGCGGCCGGCGGGTGCGGGTGTGGACGCGGGAACCCGTCGAGCGGACCACCTCGGCGGTGGCCGGCGCGCTGTGGTGGCCGTACCGCATCGAACCGGAGCGGCTGGTCGGCGACTGGGCGCTCACCTCCCTCGTCGTGTACGAGGAGTTGGCGCGGCGGCCCGAGCGGACGGGCGTACGCATGGTGGACGGCGTGCATCTCGGGATCCGCCCGGCGGACCTGGGGCCGTGGGCGGCGCGGGTGCCGGAGCTGCGGGCCACGGACGACGGCGACGGGGTGCGGGCGCGGCTGCCGTTGGTCGACATGCCGGTCCATCTGGTGTGGCTGCGGGAGCGGCTGACGGCGGCCGGCGGGGTGGTCGAGGAGCGAACGGTGGCGGACCTGGCCGCGGTGCCGGCCGCCGTCGTGGTCAACTGCACCGGTCTCGGCGCCCGTGCGCTGGTGCCCGATCCGGCGGTGCGGCCGGTCCGGGGGCAGTTGGTCGTCGTGGAGAACCCGGGGATCACCACCTGGTTCACCTCGGTCGACGACTCCGCGGGCGATTCGGCCTACTTCTTCCCGCAGCCGGGCGGGCTGATCCTGGGCGGCACGGCACGGCCGGACGAGTGGTCCCTGGAACCCGATCCGCGCATCGCCGAGGAGATCGTCGCCCGGTGCGCGGCCGTCCGGCCGGAGATCGCCGGGGCGCGGGTGCTGGGGCACCGGGTGGGCCTGCGTCCGACGCGGCCCGCGGTACGGCTGGAGCACGGGACGCTCCCGGGCGGGCGGACGTTGGTGCACAACTACGGGCACGGCGGGGCCGGGGTGACCGTGGCCTGGGGATGTGCCCGGGAGGCGGCCGGCCTGGCCGACACCTGAGCGCCGGTGCCGTGGCCCCGGCACCGTCCGGGGACGGTGCCGGGGCGACTCGCCGCGCGACCGGGCGACGGCGGGCAGGCGAGCCCGGTGGGACGGCGGGGCAGCCGGGCGACGGTGGGGCGGCCGGGCCGGACCCGGCCGCCCCTCCCCCGGTCAGCTCGCCGGGACGCGCTGTACGGCGTGCGGCGCCCGGACGCCGGGCAGGGCCGTGGTCCCGGGTGCGGTGGAGGGCGCGCCCGAGGTGGCGCGGGCGAACGCGGCCGTGCCGCCGACCAGCGGTACCCGGGCGGACGTACGGGCCAGGTCCAGGGTGAGCGTGGGCGTGTCGGCCGGCGGATCGATGAGGCCCCTGTCGGTGCCCGCGACGATCAGCGCCAGGCGGTGGCCCGCGGGGACGACATGGTCGGTCGCGGCCAGGTCGAGCGTGATCGTGTACGCCCTGCCCGGAGTGAGCGGGACGCCCTTGCCGCTGTCGGCGTAGGTGCCGAGGTCGGCCCAGCCGCGGCTGAGGACCGTGTAGCCGACGGAGGTCGTCTTCGCCCGGGTCTGCTTGAAGCAGGCGCTGTCGCCCGGTGTGCTCTCGCCCCAGCAGTCCCGGTCGGTGCCGGTGGTGATGCCCTCGCCCGAATCGGCGTAGTCCCGGACGGTGTCGGGGCCGAGGTCGACGAGGACGGCGGACAGATGGGCCGTCGGGGTGGTCGGGGTGGCGGTCACGGTCACCGCGGAGGACCCGGACAGACGCAGGTCGCGGACGAGCGGACCGGTGACGAACCCGGCCTTGTCGGCGGTGGACCTGCCGATCGCCGCGGCCCAGTCGGTCTCGCTCAGCCCCGGGTCGTCGGTGAAGCTCTCGGTGCCGTGGCCGGGGCGCAGGCCGAGTGTGCCGACGCCCGGCAGGTCGCCCGCGGCGGGCCGCAGGGTGGTGGTGCCGGTGTCGCGCGGCGGCCAGAGCGCGGAGGTGACCCACTGGTCGGGCCGGCGTTCGATGTCGGCCATCGGCTCGCGGTCGATCCCGTTGTCGTAGCCGAGGAGTTCGTGGTCGAACCAGCGGTGCAGGGTGTCCGCCCAGGCTCCGCGCCGGAAGTCGAAGGGGTCGACGTGGCCGGTCTGGGAGAGCCAGATCTTGCGCTCGACGCCGTGCGCGGCGAGGGCGTCCCACCACTGGCCGAAGTTCTTGGTGCGGACGTTCAGGTCCTGCATGCCGTGCACGAGGAAGACGCTGGCCCGGACCTTGCCGGCGTCCTTGACGTAGTCCCGTTCGCTCCACAGCCCGGTCCAGTCGCCGGTGCGCGGGGCGCCGTCGACGAGGGCGCGCTGCACGGCGGCGCACCGGCCGAGGGCGTCGTCGCTCTCGACGGCGCCGGCCAGCCAGTCGGGTCCGGAGTCGTACAGCGGCGCGCCCTGGGCGAAGTAGTAGTCGTACCAGGAGGAGATCGCGCTGATCGGGACGATCGTCCGAAGTCCCTCGACGCCGGTGGCGGCCACGCCGTTGGCGATGGTGCCGTCCCAGCTCTTGCCGATCATGCCGGTTCTGCCGTTGCTCCAGTCCGCGGTGACGGTGGTGGTGCCGGTGCGGCTGGTGTAGGCCCTGGCGCGGCCGTTCAGCCAGTCGATCACGGCCTTGGCGGACCGGATGTCGGAGCGTCCGCCGACGTCGACGCATCCGTCGGAGCGGTTGGTGCCGGCGAGGTCGACGCCCACGACGGCGTAGCCGCGCGGCACGAAGTAGTTGTCGTAGAAGAGCGGCATCTGGACGACGCGGCCCTGGGCGTCGTACGTCTTCAGCTGGCTCTCGTTACCGCGCCCGCAGCACGAGTAGTAGGGGCTCGCGTCCATGATGACGGGGATCCTGCGGCCTTGCTGGGCGGGTTCGCGGGGCCGGACGATGTCGGCGGCGACCCGGTCGGTGTGTCCGTCTCCGTCGGCGTCGAGGCCGGTGTCCACCCAGACGGCCTCGCGGACGGCGTTCGCGTAGGAGTAGGCCGGCCGGCTCTCCCGGGCTGCCGGGCCGGTGGCGGCCTGGGCCGTCGGAGTGAGGAAGGCGGCCGTCAGGGCGACGACGGCGGCTGCCGCGAGCGGTCTCCAGATCGTGAAGCGCATACGTTTCGGCATGCGCGGACGGTACCCCGGCCAACTCCCGTGAAGAAGAGGACACGTGGGGCACGGCCGGCCGGAACGCACGCGTGGCACGGGCCGGGTCATGACGGCCGAATGGCGATCGTGTGACAGCGGGGGCCGTGGACACGTCAGGGGGCGGCGGGACTGAATAGGCTTCGAACAGACTTGGTGCCCCTACGACTTGGAGTTCTCGTGCACCGCAGAATCTTCGCGCCGGGCGCGCTCGCAGCGGCCTCCCTCCTGCTGGCGGTACCGGCGTCGGCCGCGAGCTACACCCCCGGCGCTCCGGGCATCGGCGACCCCTACTACCCGTACTACGGCAACGGCGGTTACGACGTCTCCCACTACGACCTGCGGCTGCAGTACCAGCCCGCGACGGACGAACTCGACGGCACGGCGACGATCCTGGCCCGGACCACGCAGGACCTGTCCCGCTTCGACCTGGACTTCCTGCTGGACGTGAGCGAGGTCCGGGTCAACGGCGCCAAGGCCGCCTTCGCGACCTCCGGCGAGCACGAGTTGCAGATCACCCCGAAGACGCCGCTGGCGAAGGGCACGCCGATCACGGTCGTGGTCCGCTACAGCGGAGTGCCGTCCACGAAGACCGCGTACGGGTTCTCGACCTGGCACCGCACCCCGGACGGCGCCGTCGCCGCGGACGAGCCCGAGGCCGCCTGGTGGTGGTACCCGAGCAACGACCATCCGCTCGACAAGGCCACCTACGACGTGTCGGTGGCCGTGCCGGACGGCACCCAGGCCATCTCCAACGGCACGCTCCAGTCGACCAGTTCCAGACTCGGCTGGACCCGCTACACCTGGCGCCAGAACAAGCCGCAGGCCACCTATCTGACCACGCTCGCGGTCGGCAGGTTCGACATCACGACCAGCACCTCCGAGGGCGGGGTCCCGGTCGTCAACGCCTACAGCAAGGACCTCGGGGACAACGACGGGGCGGCCCGGGCGAGCGTGGAGCGGACCGGGGAGGTCGTCGACTGGCTGAGCGGGTACTTCGGCCCGTACCCGTTCGCCTCGGCCGGCGGCTATGTGCCCAACACGACCACCAGCTACGCACTGGAGACGCAGACCCGGGTGTTCTACAGCCCGAAGCAGTTCGCGAACGGCTCCAACACCTCGGTGGTCGTGCACGAGCTGGCCCACCAGTGGTACGGCGACTCGGTGTCGCTGAAGGACTGGAAGGACATCTGGATCAACGAGGGCTTCGCCCGGTACGCGCAGTGGCTGTGGTCCGAGCACGAGGGCGAGGGCACCGCGCAGGAACTGGCGGACTACACGTACGCCTCGCACCCGGCCGACGACCCGTTCTGGACGGTGGCGCCCGGCGACCCCGGCCCGGACAACCAGTTCGACACCGCCGTGTACGACCGGGGCGCGCTGGCCATCCAGGCGCTGCGCAACGAGATCGGCGACGACGCGTTCTTCGCCGTCCTGAAGGGCTGGCCGAAGGAGCACGCGTACGGCAACGCGTCCGTGGCGGACTTCCAGAAGTACGCCGAGCAGGTGTCCGGGAAGCCGCTGGCCGCGCTGTTCGACACCTGGCTGTTCCAGCCGGTCAGGCCGGCCGCGCCCGCGGCGCGCGCCGCGGCCGTCGCCGAGACCAAGGCCGCTCCCGTCCGGCCGAGGTCGTGGAAGAAGATCGCGGCGACGAACGACGCGCGCTGAGCGCTCCACGGGGGGCGTGATCCGCCGATCCCCGTCCGCGGGTGCGCCGTGGCTGGTCACCGCCCTTCTCGTCTCGCTCGAACAGGGGGACCCGCAGTCCCCCGCGCCCCTTGAGCAGGGGTGTTGCGATGACCACTGGAACGAAAGCAGCCGAGGCCCCCACGCGGTTTCACCGTGGTGGTGGGACAGCGATACTGCTGCACATGACGACCGACGCCGAGGAGCCGCCCCTCACCATCGACGAGCTGGCCGCGCGGGCCGGCGTCACGGTCCGCACGGTCCGCTTCTACAGCACCAAGGGCCTGCTGCCGCCCCCGGTGATCGGGCCGCGCAGGGTGGGTCACTACGGGCCGGGTCACCTCGCGCGGCTCGCGCTGATCGAGGAGTTGCAGCGCCAGGGCATGACGCTGGCCGCGATCGAGCGCTATATGCACCGGCTGCCGCCTGATCTGACCGCGCGCGACCTGGCCGTGCACCGCGCGGTGGTGTCCTCGTGGGCCCCGGACGCGGCGCGGACCCTCACCCGCGCGGAACTGGAGCGCCGGGCGGGGCGTCCGCTGGACGAGGGTGATCTGGACCGGCTGACGGCGATGGACGTCGTCGAGCGGGCCGGGGACGCGTTCCGGGTCGACCTCGGGCTGCTCAGGCTCGGTGTCGAACTGCTCGACGTGCCGCTGTCGCAGGAGTCGATCCTCGCCGCCCGCGGCGTCCTGCTGGAGCACGCCCGCGCGGCGGCGCACGAGATGTCGCGGCTGCTGCGCGACGAGGTGGCGGAGCGCGACGCCCGCGACGTGCGCTCGCTGTCCGCCCATATGCAGCCGCTGGTCGTCCAGGCCCTGCTGACGGCCTTCCAGCGGTCCCTGAAGGAGGAGCTGCGGGTCTGGCTGGGGGACGAACAGGCGCCGGGGCCGTCCCGGCCGGCGAACGGACCGTCCGGGCCGTCCGGATCCTCCTGACGGGCGGCCCCCGGGGAGAGCCGCCCCACCGCGGTGCCGCCGCCCTCAGCGGGCGTCGGTGAAGACCTCCCCCTTCTCGGCCTTCTCGACCAGCAGGGCGGGCGGGGTGAACCGCTCGCCGTAGCGCGCGGCGAGTTCACGCGCGCGGGCGACGAAGCCGGCCGGCCCGGTGCCCGTCCCGGCGCCGCCCTCGTAGCCGTTGATGTACTGGAGGACACCGCCGGTCCAGCCGGGGAAGCCGATGCCGAAGATCGAGCCGATGTTGGCGTCGGCGACCGATGTCAGCACGCCCTCCTCGAGCAGCCGTACGGTGTCCAGCGCCTCGGCGAACAGCATGCGCTCCTGCATGTCACCGAAGGGGATCCGATGGCCGGGCCGGGTGAAGTGCTCGCGCAGCCCCGGCCACAGTCCGGTGCGCCGGCCGTCCGCGTCGTAGTCGTAGAACCCGGCGCCGCCGCTGCGGCCGGTGCGGCCGAACTCGTCGACCATGCGGTCGATGACGGCCTCGGCGGGGTGCGGCGTCCAGGTGCCGCCCGCCTCCTCGACGGCCCGCCTCGACTCAGTGCGGATCTTGCGGGGCAGGGTGAGGGTCAGCTCGTCCATCAGGGAGAGCACCTTCGCCGGGTAGCCCGCCTGCGCCGCCGCCTGCTCGACGGAGGCGGGCTCGATGCCCTCGGCGACCATCGCCACGCCCTCATTGATGAAGTGGCCGATGACGCGGGAGGTGAAGAAGCCGCGTGAGTCGTTCACGACGATCGGCGTCTTGTTGATCTGCCGGACCAGGTCGAAGGCGCGGGCAAGGGCCTCCTCGCCGGTGCGCTCGCCCTTGATGATCTCGACGAGCGGCATCTTGTCGACCGGCGAGAAGAAGTGCAGCCCGATGAAGTCGGCCTGCCGCTGGACGCCCTCGGCGAGCGCGGTGATGGGCAGGGTGGAGGTGTTGGAGCACAGCAGCGCGTCGGGCGCGACGACGCTCTCGATCTCCTGGAAGACCTTGTGCTTGAGCGCGGTGTCCTCGAAGACGGCCTCGATCACCGCGTCACAGCCCGCGAGGTCGGCCACTTCGGCGGTGGGCGTGATGCGGGCGAGCAGTGCGTCGGCCTTCTCCTGGGTGCTACGGCCCTTGGCGACGGCCTTGGCGCACAGTTTCTCGGAGTAGCCCTTGCCGTTGGCGGCCGCCTCGGGGGAGACGTCCTTCAGGACGACGTCGATGCCCGCGCGGGCGCACGCGTAGGCGATGCCCGCGCCCATCATCCCGGCACCGAGCACGGCCGCCCTGCGGACCCGGCGGGGCTCGATGTCCCGGGGCCGGTTGGCGCCGGAGTTGACGGCCTGGAGGTCGAAGAAGAACGCCTGGATCATGTTCTTCGCCGTCTGCCCGGCGGCCAGTTCCACGAAGTAGCGGGCCTCGACGACCTCGGCGGTGGCGAAGTCCACCTGGGAGGACTCGACCGCGGCGGCGAGGATGCCCCGCGGGGCCGGGTAGGGGGCGCCGTTCGTCTGCTTGCGCAGGCTGGCCGGGAAGGCGGGCAGGTTGGCCGCGAACTTCGGGTTGGCCGGGGTGCCGCCCGGGATGCGGTAGCCGGGCCTGTCCCAGGGCTGCTGTGACTCGGGGTGGGCGTCGATAAACGCGCGCGCCTTGGCCAGCATCTCCTCGGGGGTGCCCGCGACGTCGTCGATCAAACCGTTCTCCAGCGCGCGCCGCGGGTTGTACTGGGTGCCCTGGAGGAGCACCTTCAGCAGTGCGTCGGTAATGCCGAGCAGCCGTACGGTGCGGACGACGCCGCCGCCTCCGGGCAGCAGGCCGAGGGTGACCTCGGGGCAGCCGATCTTCGAACCGGGTGTGTCGAGGGCGATGCGGTGGTGGCAGGCGAGAGCGATCTCGTAACCGCCGCCGAGGGCGGCGCCGCCCAGCGCCGCGACGACCGGCTTGCCGAGGGTCTCGATGCGGCGCAGGTTGCGCTTGATCGCCATGCCGCCGTCGAAGAGTTCCTGGGCGGTCCCGGGCGTGACCCGGATCAGGTCGCGCAGGTCGCCGCCCGCGAAGAAGGTCTTCTTGGCGGAGGTGAGGATGACGCCGCGGATCGAGTCGCGCTCGGCCTCCAGACGGTCGGTGATCGCGGCCAGCGACTCCCGGAACGCCTGGTTCATGGTGTTGGCGGACTGGTCGGGGTCGTCGAGGACGAGCGTGACGACGCCGGTGTCGTCCTGTTCCCAGCGGATGGTGGTGCTCGTGGTCATGAGGGGTCTCCGTAGAAGTCGGGAAGTCTGCCGCTGGGGAGGTCAGATGCGTTCGACGATCGTGGCGATGCCCATGCCGCCGCCCACGCACAGCGTGGCGAGGCCGTAGCGCTTGTCCTGGCGTTCCAGTTCGTCGACGAGGGTGCCGAGGATCATCGCTCCGGTGGCGCCGAGCGGATGGCCCAGGGCGATGGCGCCGCCGTTGACGTTGACCTTGTCCAGGGTGAGGCCCATGTCCTTCACGAAGCGCAGGACGACGGCCGCGAACGCCTCGTTGATCTCGACGAGGTCGATGTCGTCGATGGTCAGCCCGGCCCGGGCGAGCGCCTTGCGGGTGGCGGGCGCGGGTCCGGTGAGCATGATGGTGGGCTCGGAGCCGGAGACGGCCGCGGAGACGATCCGGGCGCGCGGGGTGAGTCCGTTGTGCTCACCGGCCTCCTTGGAGCCGATGGCGACGAGCGCGGCGCCGTCGACGATGCCGGAGGAGTTGCCCGCGTGGTGGACGTGGTCGATCTTCTCGACCCAGTGGTACCGCTGGAGCGCCACGGCGTCGAAGCCGGCGAGGTCGCCGATGTCCGCGAAGGACGGCTTCAGCTTGGCGAGCGAGTCGGCGGTGGTGCCGGGCCGCGGGTGCTCGTCGTGGTCGAGGACGACCAGGCCGCTGCGGTCCCTGACCGGGACCACGGAACGCTCGAAGCGGCCCTCCTTCCAGGCGGTGGCCGCGCGTTCCTGGGAGAGCGCGGCGTACTCGTCGACGTCGCGCCGGGAGAAGCCCTCGATGGTGGCGATCAGGTCGGCGCTGATGCCCTGCGGGACGAAGTTGACGGCGAGGTTGGTCATCGGGTCGTTGAACCAGGCGCCGCCGTCCGAGGCCATCGGCACCCGGGACATCGACTCGACGCCGCCCGCGAGCACCAGGTCCTCCCAGCCGGAACGGATCTTGGCGGCGGCCATGTTCACCGCCTCAAGACCGGAGGCACAGAAGCGGTTCTCCTGCACGCCCGCCACCGTGTCCGGCAGTCCGGCCGCTACGGCGGCGATCCGGGCGATGTCCGAGCCCTGGTCGCCGACCGGGCCGACGACGCCGAGCACGATGTCGTCGATCGCCGCCGGGTCGAGGCCGGGGAAGCGGGCGCGGATCTCGTGGATGAGGCCGACGACCAGGTCGATGGGCTTCGTGCCGTGCAGGGCGCCGTTCGCCTTGCCGCGTCCGCGCGGGGTGCGGATCGCGTCGTACACGTACGCTTCGGTGCTCACTGAGGGGCCTTTCCACGAGGGTTGCGGAGCGAGGGGAGTTCGGGCTGCGCGGGGGGAGTCAGGGCCGGTCCGCTGTGGTCCGGTGCGCGATGGGTCCGCCGGGCACGGCTAGGGGGAAGGCGGTTCCATCATGCGTCGTCCCCGCCGGGGGCGCAGAGCAAGCCGGGCACGTTCCAGTCGTGCGCCACGTCCGCGGTGTCCGCCCCGGGCCGGGCGGGGCCGGAGCGGACCGCGGTCGGGGTCGCGGAGAACCTGGGCGCCGGGGCCGGCTGGGTGATGCCGGCGTGGTCGGTGAAGGTGCCGCGGGCGGCGAGGTGCGGGTGGTGCGGGGCCTCGCGCAGCGACAGGACGGGCGCCACGCACGCGTCGGAGCCCGCGAAGACGGCCGTCCACTCGTCGCGGGTACGGGACTTGAAACGGGCGGCGATCCGCTCGCGCAGTTCACCCCATCGGGTCCGGTCCTTGCGGGCCGGGATCAGCTCGTCCAGGCCGAGCAGCCGCAGGAACTCCTCGTAGAACTGCTGTTCAAGGGCGCCGACCGCCAGGTACCCGCCGTCGGCGGTCTCGTAGGTGCCGTAGTACGGGCAGCCGCCGTCCAGCAGGTTGGCGGCCCGCCGGTCCTGCCAGCCGCCGGCGGCCAGCATGCCGTGGATCATCGCGGTGAGATGCGCGGTGCCGTCGACGATGGCGGCGTCGACGACCTGGCCCGCGCCGGTCTCGCGTACGTGGTGGAGGGCGGCGAGCACGCCGACGACCAGGTAGAGGGAGCCGCCCGCGTAGTCCCCGACCAGGTTGGCGGGGACCGGGGGCGGCTCGTCCGGGGCGCCGATCATGCCGAGGGCGCCGGTGACGGCGATGTACGCCACGTCGTGGCCGGCGCGGTCGGCGAGCGGACCGTCCTGTCCCCAGCCGGTCATCCGCCCGTAGACCAGTCGTGGGTTGCGGGCGTGGCAGTCCTCGGGCCCGACGCCGAGCCGTTCGGCCACGCCCGGCCGGAAGCCCTCGATCAGGATGTCCGCCCGTTCGGCCAGGTCGAGGACGCGGGCCGGGCCGTCGGCGGACTTCAGGTCGACGACCACGGAGCGCTTGTTGCGGTTGGTGACGTCGTGGGCCGGATCGACGGCGAGCCCGGGAGTCCCGGGCCGGTCCACGCGGACGACGTCGGCGCCCAGGTCGGCGAGGAGCATGGCGGCGAACGGGCCGGGTCCGATACCGGCCAGTTCGACCACGCGCAGCCCCGTGAGCGGGCCGTGTCCCTTCGTCGGCGTCTTTGCCGTCGTCATGCGGCCCCCAGTCGATGTGACACAAACGATGTAACACCATCGATGCTAGGAACACGTTCCACCGCGCACAAGGCCGGAGGGCCAAGCGCTCGGCCAAGTTACCCATAGTCACCCGTGCGTCGCCACGACCGGCCGCACACGAGGGCGGTGCGCCGGGATCGGCGTGGGCGCCGGGTTCGGCCAAGGGCCGGCGGGGTGCGGTCGGCCCTGCCGCGGCGACGAAGGACGGCAGGCCCGGGGAACGCCGGCGCCGGGATCACCCTCCGGCTGACTCCCGCCGTCCAGGACGGGTCGTCATCGGACCCAGCCGGCCAGGGTGTAGATCATTCCGGCCGTCCAGGCGAGGCCCGCCAGGACGGCGAGGGCCAGCGCGAGGGCCGCGGCACGTCCGGCGGGACGGGGACGCCGCGGCACCGGCCGCGGGCAGGGAGGTGTCGTCATGGGGCCCAGCCTGCCGGTCGAAAGGCGGAGCCACATCCGTACAGGTACTCAGACGGCGCATCCGCGGCACGGCCGCGACCGCGGATGCGGACCGTGCGTACGGACGGCGGCGCAACCACCGTCCCCGTCGCGCCCATCCTCTCCCTCCGTTTGAGACTTTCCGGAGGGCGGCGACGCTGCTACCGGGGTTCCGTTCGGAAAAGTGCCAACAACCACTTGAATGAAACAATGGAAGCCCAAGGTTTGAGGTCCAAGGAGGGGAAACGTGAAGTTCGTTCTGGAGGTCACGGTCGACGACACGGCGGCCGCCGTCGACCGGGCGGCGGAGCTGGGCCGGATCCTGCGCTACTGGGGCGGAAACCTCGGTCACTACGCGCTCGAACCCGGAGACGGCTCGGCTGTCTACGACTCCGGGTACCGCGAGGTCGGGGAGTGGCGGATCGTCGCCTCCTGAAGCGCCCGGCGGCACAGCGCGTCCGCCCGGCGGGTCGTCTCCGGGAGCCGGAAACCCGCGGTGAGCGCGAGCGTATGGGCGCAGGCGTTGTCCAGGCTCATCCGGTGGCCGACGGAGACGAAGACCGGCTTGACGGCGTCCCGCGTGCGCAGGGCGCGGCCGACCTCGTCGTCGCCCGCGCGCAGCGGGGTGGCGCTGCCGCGGCCCGGTGCCGGGTCGTCGTGGGCGAAGGTGAACGGGTTCTTGGCGACGCCGATCGTGGGCAGGCCGGTGAGCACGCCGAGGTGGCTCGCGAGCCCGAAGCGGCGCGGATGGGCCAGCCCGTAGCCGTCGCAGACGACCGTGCCGGGCGGGCCGGGCAGCGCGTCGAGCGCGGCCAGCACGGCGGGGATCTCACGGAAGGCCAGCAGCCCCGGCACGTACGGAAAGGCCACCGGGCCGACGGCGGTCGCCTCGGCGACCACCTCCAGGGTGGCCGCGTCCAGCGTGACGGCCGCGGCCGCGACGAGGTCGCGCCCGTCGTCGTAGGCGACGTCGACCCCGGTCACCCGGCCCGTCCCGGGCGGCGGGCCGGGCTCGTCCAGCACCACCCGGCCCCGCAGCGCGTCCTGCACCGCGCGCGCCTGTTCCTCGGTCACGGGCCAGTTCTCGGGCAGCGCTACGGTCGTCATGGTGCGGACGAGCCTACGGGGCGGCCCGGGATCACAGGTCGCCGAGGGCCCGTCGCAGCTGGTCCTTGTTCATGTCCGAGCGGCCGTGGATGCCGCGCCGCCTGGCCTCCTCGTAGAGCTGGTCGTAGGTGGGCCCCTGCGGGCCCTTGCCCGAGCGCAGGCCGCCGCGCCGGCCGGAGGACATGTCCTGGAGCGAGACGCGGCTCGCGGTCCTCGACTCGCCCGTGCGGGCACGCTCCTTGTTCACGGTCCTGGCGGCGATCTCCTCGGCGCGTCGCCTGCTCGCACCGCGGTCCAGCTCGCTCTGCCTGATGTGCTCGTACTGCCGCTCCCGCTTGGGACTCGAACCCCGTGGCACGACCGCTCACTTCCTCTCACGCTCGGCATCGTGTCGGGTGCCGTCGCCGAGTACCCGGGATCCGCGCTCCGGCGTCAGCTCTCCAGGCGTGCCACCCGCCCCTGCTCCCCCGCCGCCCAGCAGCTCAGGTCAGGGGTGCAGGTCACCGTGTCGTACGAGCCGGTGTCGATGGTCCGCCAGGTACGGCCGGCGTCGGTCGTCAGGTCGGTGCCGGTCGGGCCGACGGCGAGGGCCGCGGTGCGGCTGTGCGGGAGCCAGGCGACGCCGGAGCGGTAGGCGGGCGGAGCCGTGGCGGCGGGCCGCCAGGTCCGTCCGGCGTCGTAAGTGCCGGCCGCCGCCCGGGGCGAGGGCCGGTCCGGGCGGTAGTCGCCGCCGACGGCGAGGCCGTGGGTGCGGTCCCGGAAGGCGAGGGCGAAGACCCCGCGGGCCGGGTCGCCCGCCGGCAGCGGTGTGCCGGCGGCGGTCCAGGTCAGTCCGCGGTCGGCGGAGTGCAGCACGCGCGCTCGGGCGCCGCCGCCCGTGGCCAGCCAGACGTCCGCGGACCCGGACGTCACCAGGCACTGCCCACTGGCCGCGAAGCCCGCCTCGCCGTCCAGGGCGGGCGGCATGCCGGCGGCCGGCAGCACCCGCCAGCTGTGCCCGCCGTCGGAGGTGGAGAGGATGCGGAACCTGCCGTCCACCGGGTCGCTCATCGCGAGGCCGTGGCGGCGGTCGAAGAAGGCGAGGCAGTCGTAGAAGGACTTCGGGTCGGTGTTGCGGAAGGACTCCGTCCAGGTGACGCCGCCGTCGTCGGTGCGGTAGACGCGGGACGCCTCGCCCTCGCCGATGGCCAGCACCACGGCGCGGTGCGCGTCGAACGCCTCGACGTCGCGGAACTCCAGGCCGTCCGCGCCCGGCGGAGAGACGTTCCGCCAGCTCGCCCCGCCGTCCGTGGTGCGCAGCACGGTGCCGCCGGTGCCGGCCAGCCAGGCCGTGCGGCGGTTCACGGCCGACAGACCGCGGAAGCGGACCGCGGGGGTGCCGGTGTCCTTGAGTTCCCAGTGAGGGGCGCCGTGATCGAGCGGCCGGGCCTCGGCGGGTCCGACGGTGAGCGCGGCCAGCGCCGCCCCGCAGGCCACCCCCGCGGCCACCACTCGACTCGTACGTCCCCTGCGTCGCGTGCTCCCCAAGCGCCTCATGGCGGGCGAAGCTAGCCCACTCCCCCGCCCCCGTCCAGGGCCCGGGACACTCCCGCGCACAGGTCCGGACCGGCGCGCCACCGAAGGCGCAGGCATGGATGCGGTGACAGAGGTCACTCGAAACGCGTGTGCACGGAAGCGGCCGTTTCGTCGTCTCTTCCAGTGCCAGGGTGACCACCCGCACGTTGGTCCAGCCGTCACGAGGGAGCAAGGCGTTGTCCATCGTCATCGAGCAGCCCGTAGAGGCCCGCCTCGTCGCCGCCGCCCCGCGCATGCAGAGCTTTCCCGCCACGCTGCGCTACGACCGGCGCGATCCGTTCGCCGTGTGCATGACCTTCCCGGGCCCGGCGACCCTGGAGGGCGTGGAGGTCTGCTGGACCTTCGCCCGGGACCTCCTCGTGGCCGGCCTGCACGGCAGCGAGGGCAGCGGCGACGTGCGGGTGCGGCCGTACGGGTACGACCGCACCGTCCTGGAGTTCCACGCCAGCGAGGGCACGGCGATCGTGCACGTCCGCTCGGGTGAGATCCGCCGGTTCCTCCGGGCCACCAGCGATCTGGTGCCGCTCGGCCTGGAACACCTCCAACTCGACCTCGACCGCGATCTGGCCGAGCTGATGCGCCGCCCCTGACGGCCGCCGCCGCACAGCCTCGCGGCGGTCCGAAATCGCGTTGACAGCCGCCGGACCCCCTCGTACGGTGCTGAGTGGTCCTGTTGCCGTCGATGGGAGAAGGACGTTGCTCGTCTGAGGTCCTGAGACACCGCGTCACACCCGTGAGGTGTGCGTCTGCGTGCGACCTCGGCGTCCGAGCCGTCCTTGGGCACAGGCGATTTTTCATGGCCCCGGTCCCCGGTTGCCGCCCAGCGGTGCCTCGACACGCGTTTGCCCTGACCGCACCAAGCAACCGCGAGGCCCCCATGTCACCTTCCCTCACCTGCACCTCCCTGTCCTTCGCCTGGCCCGACGGCACCCCCGTCCTCGACGGTCTCGACGCCGCCTTCGCCGCAGGCCGCACCGGGCTCGTGGGCGTCAACGGATCAGGGAAGTCGACCCTGCTGAAGCTGCTCGCCGGCGACCTCACCCCCTCCGCCGGCACCGTCCGGGTGACCGGCGAGATCGGCTACCTCCCGCAGAACGTCACGCTCGACACCGCGCTGCGCGTCGACGAGGCCCTGGGGATCGCCGCCCGGCGGGCCGCCCTGCACGCCATCGAGGCGGGCGACGCCTCCGAGGAGCACTTCGAGGCGGTCGGCGACGACTGGGACGTCGAGGAGCGCGCGGTCGCCACCCTGGGCGAACTCGGCCTGGGCCGCATCGGTCTGGACCGTACCGTCGGCGAGGTCTCCGGCGGCGAGTCGGTGCTGCTGCGGCTGGCCGCGCTGCTGCTGCGCCGGCCGGACGCGCTGCTGCTCGACGAGCCCACCAACAATCTCGACCTGTACGCGCGCAGGCGGCTGTACGCGGCCGTCGCCTCCTGGCCGGGTGTGCTGGTCGTGGTCAGCCACGACCGGGAACTCCTCGGCCTGGTCGACCAGATCGCCGATCTGCGCGCCGGACGGATCACCTGGTACGGCGGTGACTTCACGGCGTACGAGGCGGCGCTCGCCGCCGAACAGGAGGCCGCCGAGCGCATGGTGCGCGTGGCCGAGGCCGACGTCCGCAAGCAGCGGCGCGAACTGGCCGACGCCCAGGTCAAACTGGCCCGCCGCAAGCGGTACGGGCAGAAGATGTTCGAGCAGAAACGCGAACCGAAGATTGTCATGGGGGCGCGCAGACGCGCGGCGCAGGAGTCCGCGGGCAAGCACCGCATCCTGCACGAGGAACGGCTGTCCGAGGCCAGGGAGCGGCTCGACGAGGCCGCGGAGGCCGTACGGGACGACGACGAGATCCGCGTCGACCTGCCGTACACGGCCGTGCCGCCGGGCCGTGACGTCCTCACCCTGCGGAATCTGGAGCTGAGGTACGGAGCGCGCATCGGCGGCCTCGACGTGCGCGGGGCGGAGCGGATCGCGCTGGTCGGACGCAACGGCGCGGGCAAGACGACGCTGCTGCGCACCGTCGCCGGTGAACTGGCTCCGGTGGCGGGCGAGGCGACGGCGCACGTACCGCTGCGCTTCCTGCCGCAGCGGCTGGACGTCCTCGCCGGCGGGCTGACCGTCGCCGAGAACGTGGCCCGGTTCGCGCCGGACGCCACCGGCAACCGGATCCGCGCCCGGCTGGCCCGGTTCCTGTTCCGCGGCGCCCGGGCCGACCGGAAGGCGGCGACCCTGTCCGGCGGGGAACGCTTCCGGGCCGCCCTGGCCGCGCTGATGCTCGCGGAGCCCGCGCCGCAGCTCCTCATGCTCGACGAGCCGACGAACAACCTGGACATGGCGAGCGTGCGGCAGCTGACCACGGCCCTGGAGTCGTACGAGGGGGCCCTGCTGGTGGCCAGTCACGACCTGCCGTTCCTGAAGTCGGCCGGCATCACCCGCTGGCTGCTCCTGGAGGACGGCGAACTGAAGGAGACCACGCCGGAAGCGGTCGGGGACCCCGTCTAGCGCCACGGCATGCGGCCCGCAGGCCGGGGCGGCACGCGGCGCACCCCACGGCCCTGCGCCGGGGGATGTTCCGGGTGTCGCCCCGCCCCGCATGATGGCGGACCGGCGCCGCGTGAAGGGCACCGACGCCGCCCGCCGCCACGGAGATCAGCCGTGCCCGGCAAGAAGGCTCTCGTCCGCCGCCCCGGCCCGCGCCTCGCCGACGGTCCGGTGACCCATGCCGAACGGCGGGAGGTGGACGTGGACCTGGCCGTCGAGCAGGAGGAGGCATACGTGGGGACGCTGCGCGCGCACGGTTGGGCCGGGGCGGACGCACCGACGCGGCCGGTGTGCGGCAATTGCGGGCGGTCCTCGAACCCTTGGGCGCCCGTGTGGCCGCCGTGCCGGTGGGCAAGGTGCTGCACCTGAAGTCCGCGGTCACCGCCCTGCCCGACGGCACGGTGCTCGGGCACGTCCCGCACGTGGACCGGCCCGCCCTCTTCCCCCGCTTCCTGTCGGTGCCCGAGGAGTCCGGCGCGCACGTCGTGCTGCTCGGCGGCGACAAACTGCCGATGGGCGCCGGCGCGCCGAGGACACGGGAGTTGCTCACCGAGCCGGGCCACGAAGTGGTGCCGGTGGACATCGGCGAGTACGAGAAGCCGGAGGGCTGTGTGACGTGCCTCTCGGTGCGGTTGCGGGATTTGTACACCTGACGGCGGCTCCTGCCGTCGCCGGCTCAGGACCACGGGCCGCGGACCAGCGCCGGTGCCGGGAACCGCACCCGCGCCGTATGCTCGCTCCTACCGCTGAGACGCCGCTGAACAGCACTTGTTTACGCCACACTTAACCTACGGCTTCGTAACCTACGGTCTCGTAGCCTACGATCGCGTAGGTTTCCGGCACCGCTCGCCGGTTCTCGTTGTTCTTCCCCCATGCGCCCGTCGTCCCCCTGGAGTTCCTGTGACGATCACCCCTCCCCACCTCGGCAGCCCGTCCGTGTGGACCGATGCACGGCTGCTGTACGCCCTGGAGGAAGTGGTCGAAAAGGAACTCGATCGCCATCTGAAGGTCACCCGGGACTGGATGCCGCACGAGTACGTACCGTGGAGCGACGGACGCAACTTCCCCGGTTTCTTCCCGGACGGCGAGGTCTGGAGCAAGGAGCAGTCCAAGGTCACCGAGATCGGCCGGACCGCGCTCGTGGTGAACCTGCTGACCGAGGACAACCTGCCGAGCTACCACCACGAGATCGCCACGCTGTTCGGCCGGGACGGCGCCTGGGGCACCTGGGTGCACCGCTGGACGGCCGAAGAGGGCCGGCACGGCATCGTGATGCGCGACTACCTGCTCGCCTCCCGCGCGGTCGACCCGGACAAGCTGGAGCAGTTCCGGATGACCCACATGAGCGAGGGCTTCCAGTCGGACAACCGGCACTCCATGCTGCACTCGATCGCGTACGTCGCCTTCCAGGAGCTGGCAACCCGCATCTCGCACCGCAACACCGGTCACCAGTCGGGTGATCCGGTCTGCGACCGGATGCTGGCCCGGATCGCGACCGACGAGAACCTCCACATGGTCTTCTACCGCAACCTGCTGAAGGCGGCCTTCGAACTCGCGCCCGACCTGACCATGCAGTCGGTCCGGGACGTCGTGGTGGACTTCCGCATGCCCGGTCACGGCATCCCCGGCTTCGAACGCGCCGCCGCCCAGATGGCCATCGGCGAGGTCTACAACCTGCGTATCCACCACGACGACGTGCTCCAGCCCGTGCTGCGCTTCCTGAAGGTCCTGGAGCTGGACGGGCTCGGTCCGAAGGGGCGTCAGGCGCAGGAGGAGATCGGGATGTTCATGGGCGGGCTGGACGCGGAGGCCGCGAAGTTCGACGAGCGGCTGGCCGCGCGCAAGGCCCGCATGGCGGCACGCGCCGTCGTCTGAGCCGCGGCACCCGAGGCAGAGCGGACCCCCCGAGGCGCACCGGACTCACGGTGCGCCCCTGCCCGTGCGAGGTCACCCGGCTGTGTGCCGGGACCCGTGCGGAGTTTCCCCCACCACGCGCCCGGGCTCGTCACGGTGGGGCGGGCGCCGTCGGCCGGCCGACGGCGCCGCCAGGAATCCGGCCGGCCGGCGCCGGCTCAGCAGACCCCGCTGTCGGCGATCTTGACCGTCGCCGTGGTCCGGCCGTTCTGGGTGCCGAGGCTCTCGATCTTGTCCACGATCTGCTGCCCCTCGGCCACCTCGCCGAAGACGACGTGCTTGCCATCGAGCCAGTCGGTGACGATCGTGGTGACGAAGAACTGCGAGCCGTTGGTGTTCGGCCCCCTGTTCGCCATGCTCAGCAGGTAGGGACGGTCGTGCTTGAGGGTGAAGTTCTCGTCCTCGAAGGTACCGCCGTAGATGCTCTTGCCGCCGGTTCCGTTGCCCTCGGTGAAGTCGCCGCCCTGCAGCATGAAGCTGGGGATCACCCGGTGGAACACCGATCCGGCGTAGCCGAAGCCGGGCTTGCCGGTGGCGAGCTGCCGGAAGTTCTCAGCGGTGCGGGGCACCACGTCGTCGAAGAGCCGGAACACGATCCGGCCGGCGGGCTGCTCGTCGATCGTGATGTCGAAGTACACGTTCTCACTCATGGCCGCCAATCTATCGTCCGCCGGTGACCGCCTTGCGACTACGGTCGGCCGGCCCGCTCCGCCTCGTACGACGGCGCCCCGTGCACGCGGTCGTACGAGGTGGAGCGGGCGACGAGCGGAATCCCCGGCCCGCCCGGCGGGGAGGGAGCCGGGGCCGGGGCGTGGACGGGGCCAAAAGCGCGCCGGTCTGTCCGCGTCCCCACCGTTCAGTGGGGTGTGCGCCGCAGCTCCAGCCGTTCCTTCTCCGACAGGCCGCCCCAGACGCCGAACCGCTCGTCGTGGTCCAGCGCGTACTCCAGGCACGCGGAGCGGATCGGGCACAGGCCGCAGATCCGCTTCGCCTCGCGCACGGAACTGCCGGGCTCGGGGAAGAAGAAGTCGGCCCCGGTCTGTGCGCACAACGCCCCCTCCTGCCAGGCGAGGTCGGGCGAAGTGATCGAATCGAAGTGCATGGCCAGGATCGTGCCGTCCGGCGAAAAACGTTCGCTCAATGCCGGCTCAACGCCATGCCCGGGGCCTCCGGTCGTCCCGATGATGCTCCGCGGGCGGACCATGGCGCACGGCGGCGCGCGGGAGTCGCGGCACACCGACGCGATCTGGCCGGTCACCCCGAGTGGCCGCGGGACCGCCCGGCGGGCCGGGACCGGCGGGCGATCGTCAGTGGGCGGTGCGAGACTCGGCTGTGCACAGGACGGGACCCTTCCGAGGAGGGCGATGATGCTCACCACCCGTTTCGTCGACGGCGCCCCCAACTGGATCGACGTCGGCACGGCCGACCTCGACGGCACCGCGGCCTTCTACGGCGGTCTCTTCGGCTGGCGTTTCCGGCCCGCGGGACCCGGTGCCGGCGGCTACGGCTTCTTCGAGCTGGACGGCAGAACCGTCGCGGGGGGTGCGCCGATCGCCCCGGAGCAGGGCCCTCCTGCCTGGACCGTGTATTTCCGGAGCGAGGACGCCGAAGCCACGGCCGACGCCGCCGAACGCGCGCACGGACAGGTGTTCTGCCGGCCGATGGACGTGGGGGCGCAGGGCCGGCTGGCGATGCTGGTCGACCGGGCGGGCGTACCGTTCGGGGTCTGGCAACCCGGCCATCTCAAGGGCATGGACATGGCGAGCGAGACCGGCGCCCTGTGCTGGGTCGAGCTGTACACACCGGACATCGCCGCGGCTGCCGCGTTCTACCACCGGACGCTCGGTCTGGAGACGTCGGCCGTGCCCTTCCCCGGCGGCACGTACACCTGCGTCAATCCGGCCGACGGCGGGGAGGAGGCGATGTTCGGCGGGATGGTCGCGCTGGCCGACGACCCGACGGAGGCGGCGGCCGGCGCGTACTGGCTGCCGTACTTCGGGGTCGCGGATCCCGATGCCGCGGTCGCCCGGGCGCTGGAGCTGGGCGGCACGGTCCGGGTGCCCGCCACCACGGTGGAGGGCGTCGGCCGGATGGCCCGGCTCGCCGATCCGCAGGGCGCCCGCTTCGCGGTGCTCAGGGGCGAGCCCCCGCAGGAGTGAGGGACCGTCCGCCGCACCGGAGCCGGGCAGCCGCTCCGGAGTCGTCGGACCCGTGGGAAGACGGCGGCGTGCGGACGGCGATGCCGAGCATCCGGCCCGCCCGGACGCCCAGGACCCGCGCCGGGCGAAGCGGCGGGCGGACCGGCTCCGGGTACCCGACCTGTCCGGCCGCCCGCCGAGCAAGCCGGACATCGCTCTGACCAGCCCGGACACCGTTCGGGTCGATGGGACAGGGGGAACCCCTTGCTGCCGGGATTTCCGTACTGCGAGCATTCCGACAACGCGCACACCGGCCGGCTGTGACGACAAGGCGTCCGTCGCCGGCGCACGGACGTCGGACGGCGCGCCACCGGCGATCAGCCGCGCCGTCGTGGCCCTCGGCCGTTCAGCACCCGAGGACGCGGCCATCAGCACCTGCACGGGGCGGCCACGACACCTGCACGAGTTGAGGGGCAGACTTGCACGTGACCGAGTTCAGTACGGAGATCGTTCCGGCGCCGGAGCGGTTCGCGCTGTGGGAGGACACCACGGCACGCACCCACATGCCCAACCGACTGCACAGCCGGGAACTGGACGACTTCCGGGCCCGGATGCGGATCGTCGACCTGCGGGAGTTGCAGGCGTCCGCGATGGTGTACCCGCACCTGAGGATCGCGCGGACGACGAAGACGATCCGGCAGTCCGACCCGGAGATGTACCAGGTCAACTACTTCGCCAACGGAACGGGCGTCCTCTCCACGGCCGGGGGCGACACGGTGCTGCGGCGCGGCGACCTGGTGCTCATGGACAGCAGCCGCCCCTACCACGGCGATGTCCACCACTGCCCGGGCAGTTGGTCGCACATGACCGTGCAATGCCCTCGCGACCTGCTGCCCCTGCCGGAGAAGACGGTACGGAAGCTGCTCACCGTCCCGATCAGCGGGCGCCACGGCATGGGCGGGGTGTTCGCCCGCTGGCTGGCCGATCTCACCGCGCACGCCGCCGAGCACACCCCGGCCGCCGGCCCGGCCCTGGCCTCGGTCACCATGGACCTGTTCGCCTCCGTCCTCGCCCGCCGGCTGGAAGCCGACGCGGAGCTGGACCCCCGGTCCGGTCAGGGAGCCCTCCAGGTGCGCGTCCGGGACTTCATCCAGCGGCACCTGGCCGACCCGCGCCTCAGCCCCGAGACCGTCGCAGCCGCCCACGGGATCTCGGTCCGCCGTCTGTACCAGCTCTTTCGCGACGAGGACGTCGGCGTCGCCGCGTGGATCCGTGCGCGCCGCCTGGAACGCTGCCGCCGTGACCTCGCCGACTCCGCCCAGCTCTCCCGCTCCATCCAGACCATCGCGTCCCGCTGGGGCTTTCCTGACCCGGCCCATTTCAGCCGCACGTTCCGCGCCGCCTACGGGATGTCCCCCCGCGACTACCGGCACGCGGCCGCGTCGCGGGTCCCGGTCACAGCGCCGGCCCAGGACCGCGTGGGACGGGCGGACCGCTAGTGCCCCAGCGCCGGGGGGGGGGCCCCGGGGCCCCGGGGCCCCGGGGCCCCCCCCCCCCGGGGGGGGGGGCCCCCCGCCCCGGGGGGGGGGGGGGGGACGCCGCGGGGGGGGGGGGGGCCCCGGGTGTCCCCCGGGGGGGGGGGGGGGCGCCG